>CANGGT010000039.1 GCA_947453375.1 Planctomycetaceae bacterium | reverse complement strand
GGGACAAGGCTCTCGGCCGGAAGCGTGGCGTCGGTGGGGGGGGTGGCCGGGTAGGCGGTGAGGGGCTGGGGAAGACTCGCCGCCGGCACGGGGCGGCGGGCAACGGCCGAGCGGGGGGCCGCCTGCGGCTTCCGGGCACCGGCCTGCTGGCTGGGAGAAGCGGGAATCAAGCCGAGGGGGCGCGGAACCTCGGCGAGCGCCGAACGGAGCCGATCCAAGAGCGCTTCACGGCGCTTGGGCGTCACGCGGGCGGCGGTCCGCCGTGGCGGCGTCACCCGCGCGGCCGGAGCCCGGGCTGCGGTTTCTTCAGGGAGCCGATCGGGGGGCGCTGCCAAGCCCTCGGCGGCCGGGGAGACGGGCTCCGAGGACTGGCCCGCGGATCGGTCTGGATCGGCAGCCTCGGTCCGGGCCTCGGCTTCGATCGTCGATGCTTCGCCGACGAGGCCGGCGTCATCCCCGGTTGTCGGGTGGGCGGCGATGGCGGTCGAGTCGGGGGGCGGCATCACCCCCGGTTCTTCCGGGGCGACGGCTTCATCGACGGCGATCGCCTCGGGGCCGCCGGTCGGGAACTCGACGACGGCGGGGCCAGGGATCCATTGGCGTTCGACGGTGTTGGGATCGTCGAGGGCCGGGATCAACCCGTGATCGGGGGCGAGAGCTTCCTCCGCGGCGATCCGGATCGGCCGGTTGGCCGCCTTGATACGCTCCGCGAGGGGCCGTCGGCCGGTGGCTGCGGTCGATGTGCTCGATTGCCCAACGATCGAATAGGGCTGTCCGCCGCGGGCTTCGAGGGCACAGAACGTGGCCAGCGCCGCGAGCAGCCCGACGATTGAGGCTTCGGGGATTCGTGTCCGGACCATGGTTGACGCTTCCTCTGGATGCGCTGCGGTTGACAGTCGTCCGAGGTGTATCGGATATGCCGAGGCGAAAGATTTCCCCAAACCAGGGGCATGCCATCACCGTCCCCCTCGTCCCTGCAGCTTCCGCCGGCGCTGCGGCAGCCTGGGGGGATTGGCGGGGATCTCCGGTCCTCGGGCCAGAGGTTTGGCGGGGGAAGGCCGCTTCGCATACATTCGCCGTTCATGACGAGGGGGCAGCCCTCTCGAGAACGCCTCCCGTCCCCGCGATCCCCAGAGACCGTTTCATGTCGCCCACGCCCTCGGACGCGCCCCCCTCCTGCTCCCTTTCGGCGGACGTTGCCGCCACTCGCCCTGCCGGGTTCTGGGGGGCACTTGCCGATCGGGTTCTCGCCGGCGCGGAGATCACGCCGGACGAGGCTCTGGCCGTTCTCGATTCGTCCGACATCGAATTGCTCGACGTGCTTTCCGCCGCGTGGCGTGTCCGCCACCACCACTTCGGCAACACGGTGCAGCTGTTCTTCCTCATGAATGCCAAGAGCGGGCTCTGCCCGGAGGACTGCGGATACTGCTCGCAGTCGAAGGTCTCCGACGCGGAGATCCCGCGCTACAACCTGCTCTCGGCGCCGAAGCTCCTCGAGGGGGCCCGCCTCGCCGCCGAGCGGCAGTCGAAGACGTTCTGCATCGTGATCTCGGCCCGGGGGCCCACGAAGGGGGAGATCGAGGCGGTGTGCCGGATCGTTCCGGAGATCAAGGCCCGTTACGACCTCAACATCTGTGCCTGCCTCGGCCTCCTCACCCCCGAGCAGGCCAAGGCCCTCGCCGCCGCGGGGGTCGACAAGGTGAACCACAATCTCAACACGAGCGAGCGGTTCTATCCGGAGGTCTGCACGACCCATACGCACGCCGACCGGGTGGCAACGCTCGCCGCCTGCCGCTCCGCCGGCCTCCAGCTGTGCAGCGGAGGGATCATGGGGATGGGGGAGACCAGGTCCGATCTGGTCGACATGGCGATGGAACTGCGTTCGCTCCGGGTCGAGTCAATCCCGCTCAACTTCCTCAATGCCATCGACGGCACGCCGCTCGAGGGAACCGCGCGGCTGACGCCGCGTGATTGCCTCCGGGGGCTGGCGATGATGCGTTTGGTCAACCCGTCGGCGGAGATCCGCATCGCCGGCGGCCGCGAGATCCACCTTGGCACGCTCCAACCCCTCGGCCTCTACGCCGCCAATTCGATGTTCGTGGGGGACTACCTCACGACCAAGGGGCAGCTCCCCGAATCGGACTACCGGATGATCGAGGAGATGGGCTTCGTGATCACCCGCGGGGCGGAGGCTTCCGAGCCGCCGTGCGAGACGGTTGCTGGCTGACGAGAAAGACGCGCGGCGCCCGTCCGACAGCACGCGCGCCGTCTGCCGCTCATCCTTCGCCGACGGCGCCGAGCCCCATCAGCATCTCCGCCATCTCGGCGGCGGCGTGCGACAGTCCCTGGCTCCGTGCCGCCTCGATTCCCTCGCGGAGACAGGCACGGGCTTCGTCGGGACGCTCGTGCTTGACCAGATGCTGGGCCGCCATTTGGAACGCCGGCACGTACGGGGGCGTCCCGCGGGCGAGCGTCTCGAGGATATCGAGCCCGGCTTCCCACTCCCCTTCCTGCTCCAACTCCAAAGCGAGGCTGTAGCGGAGGAAGATGTCGTCCGGATCGTCGGTCAGCATCGCCTCGATCTTTTGACGGCGCGTCGGGGTCATTGGTCTGGTTCCTTGGGGCCGGCAGCCCGGGGCGTGAAACGGACGATCCGTGAAGTCTCGGTGCCGTGGGAGACGGCCACTTCCCCATGCGGGAGACAGACCACCGCCGTGGGTGAGGCGAGCGCCCCGATGCTCACCGGCCGGGCGATTTGCCGTCCATCCACGTAGGCTGCGTCGAGTCGCCACAGCCCCTCCGCTCCGCCTCCGATGGCTCCGCCGGCCAGAGCCCACAGCAGACCGGTCTCTCGGCAGCACGCGGCATCATCGACCCGCTCGAGCCCGCTGGCTGTGTGGAGGAGGCGTTGGGCGCCACTCGGCGAGACCCAGGAAAAGGTGCTGCCGCTGCCGACGGCGTCGGTAGCGGCGGGGAGGAACAGTCCCCATTCGCCGCCGGCTCCCACGGTCACGGCCTGCGGTCGGTCGGCGAGAGGGGGGCAGCGGCGTTCGGAAGGGGGCCCCAGCCGGGCCCCGGTGATCGTCAGCCGGAGGATCTTCGGCAGTGGAGTGGGCAGTCCTGTGATGGCGAGCCAGTCGCGGGCAGGGCTGACGACGACCTTGGGCTCTCCCCCGGAATCGTCCGATGAGCCGAGTTTGACGCTCTGGGCCGGATCGGCAGCGCCGGGGTTGCCAGGCGCTGGCAGGCGGTGGACCCGGATCGACCAGGTGCCTGCCTCGCGCACGACCACCGCCAGCGTACTCGAGTCGATGACTCCCACGGCCTTCGGGTCGACTCCCGGCGCTGCAGGTACGGCTGTCCAACGCTTCGCCGGATCCTCGAGGTCGATGCCGAGTACATCGCGGGCTTCGAGACGCAGCGAATAGAGCGTCTGACCGGTGGGAGAAGCCGCCAGTCGCACGGGCCCGGCGAGGTCGTCGACGATAACCTTCGCCTCCATCTCCCGCTCGGCAGGAGCAACCGCGGTTCGGGCGCCGGGCCTACCCGGGGCTGTCGTCTGAGCGGAGGCAAGGCCAGCCAGCCACGAGGTCAGGGCGAGGGCCACCAAGGCGCTGGTCTTGAGCCGATCCACGGTGCCCCCCAGTCTGTCCCTCGATGGTCCCCCCTTGGCCTTCCGCCGACGCCGAAGGGGGGAAGACGCCGTCCCTCCGATCGATTCCGGGTCGAAAGGCCGGGGCGCAGCCGACAGGCTCACGTCGCGCCGCCCTGGAGCGGCGAAAGGCCGTGAGCGTTTTCCCAGGCCGTTATCTTGTCGACGTGCTTGAGCGAGAGACCGATGTTGTCGAGCCCTTCCAGCAGGCAGTGGCGGCGGAACGGATCGACGGCGAACGAGCGGGTAAATCCGCCGTCGTCGCGGACCTCGCAGGCCTGCAGGTCGACCGTCAGCCGATAGGCGTGCCCCGCGGCCTCGGCGGCGGCAGCCCGCCGGAAGAGCTCGTCGACGTCGGCTTCGTCGAGCTTCACCGGCAGCATGCCGTTCTGGAAGCAGTTGTTGAAGAAGATGTCGGCAAAGGTCGGGGCAATCACGGAACGGAAACCGTAGTCGTCGAGAGCCCATGGCGCGTGTTCACGGCTCGAGCCACAGCCGAAGTTGCGGCGGGCCAAGAGAATGCTCGCCCCCTGACGGATCGGCTGGTTGAGCTCGAAGGCCGGATCGGGGGATCCGTCCGGAAGAAACCGCCAGTCGAAGAACAGGAACTGCCCGAACCCGGTCCGCTCGATCCGCTTGAGGAACTGCTTGGGAATGATCTGGTCGGTGTCGACGTTGGCGCGGTCGAGGGGGGCGACGTTCCCGGTGTGGGTCGTGAACGGCTGCACGGGGGAGGAACTCCGTCGGGGCGTTGGGGATCGATCGGGCGTGGACGCGTGGTGAGGCAGCGGAGGACTTCGGCGATCAGAGATAGCGCCACTGCCGGATGTCGGTGAAGTGCCCCTTCACGGCGGCGGCAGCAGCCATCGCCGGGGAGACGAGGTGGGTGCGGCCCCCCTTCCCCTGCCGGCCTTCGAAGTTGCGGTTGCTCGTCGAGGCGCAACGCTCGCCGGGCGCGAGCGTGTCGGGGTTCATTCCCAGGCACATGCTGCATCCCGCTTCCCGCCATTCGAAGCCAGCGGCGGTGAACACCCGGTCGAGCCCTTCAGCCTCCGCCTGGCGCTTCACACGGCCACTCCCGGGAACGACCATCGCCCTGACCCGCGACGCGACGCTGTGGCCGCGGACAACGCTGGCTGCCGCACGGAGATCCTCGATGCGGCTGTTGGTGCAGGAACCGATGAACACCCGGTCGATCGGGATCGCCGCGATCGGCGTCCCGGCCTGGAGCCCCATGTATTCCAACGCTCGCGAGGCGCTCGAACGGTCGCTCGAATCGGCCATCGACGCCGGGTCGGGCACCGTGGCATCGACCCCCACGACCTGGGCGGGATTCGTTCCCCAGGTGACTTGCGGGACGACGTCGCCGCCGGAGAAGGTCTCGCTTCGGTCGTAGCGTGCACCGGCATCGCTCGGGAGGGTGGCCCACCGGGTCACGGCCTGATCGAAATCCTTCGGGACGAGGTCGCGGCCGCGGAGATAGTCGAACGTGATCTGGTCGGGGGCGATCATGCCGGCCCGGGCTCCGGCTTCAATCGACATGTTGCAGACCGTCATCCGCTCCTCCATCCCGAGGCGGCGGATGCACGGGCCGGTGTATTCGATGACGTAGCCGGTGCCGCCTTCGGTCGTGAGGCGGCCGATGAGGTAGAGGACGAGGTCCTTGGCGGTCACGCCGGGATGGAGTTCTCCCTCGACGCGGACCTCGAACGACTTCGGCTTCGACTGCCGCAGCGTCTGCGTGGCAAGAACATGCTCGACTTCGCTCGTGCCGATCCCGAACGCGAGCGCCCCCAGGGCACCGTGCGTGGCGGTGTGGCTGTCGCCACAGACGATCGTCATCCCCGGCTGCGTGATCCCCAATTCCGGACCGATGACGTGCACGATCCCCTGATCGGCATCACCGAGGTCGAACAGGCGGACGCCGAACTCCCGGCAATTCGCCCGGAGGGTGTCGATCTGCTGCTTCGAGATCGGGTCGGCGATCGGGAGGCGGCGATCGGTGGTGGGGATGTTGTGATCGGGCGTCGCGAACGTCGCCTCGGGGCGCCGCACCCGGCGACCGGCAACCCTCAGACCTTCGAAGGCCTGGGCACTGGTGACCTCGTGGACGAGATGCCGATCGATGTAGATCAGCGGTTGTTCGCCGTCAGGGCTGCAGACGAGATGATCGTCCCAGATCTTGTCGAGAAGCGTGCGCGGGGCGGGCATGGAAGGAATGACACGGGGCTTTGGGGCGCTCCGTCGGCCCCGATGGGCCGGGAGCCGGGCGCCCGAACCCGCAATGTAGCCGCCGGTGGCTGGCGGGGCCACGGGGTGGCGCCAGGCTGCCGCTGGGATGGTCGCGACCGGGCTGTTTTATCAGGCCGCCGCCCGCCGCTGCACCGTCCGCGACGCCAACTCCTCCAGCCGGGCCCCCTCGAGGGGCTCCCACGAGCGACCGCGGGCCGGTTCGACGAGGATCGTGGAGGTGGGGCGCACGAGTCGTTGGATGAAGAACCAGCTCCGCTCCAGGTGCTTCGGCTCGTCGTCGGCCGAAACGAGGACCAGATCAAACACCCCGAGATGGTTGCTCACCCGGGCGAGGGCCGAATCGGCATTGCCGGGCACGAGTTGAATCTTCGCAAGCGGGGTGAGCCGCTGGTGGGCAGCTTTGAGGGTTACCCCGGGCGGATCGGAGGGCGTGCGGCTCTCGAAACGATCGATGCCGACGTATTGGATCGGGGTGCCTGAGCTCGACGGCCCGACGAGCGACAGCATCCGCTCCGTGCGCGCAAGCGTCCCCAAGCCGATCTCCAGGATGCGCTGCGGGGGCGTGCGGAGCAGTTGCCGCCACAGCGGCCGTTCCCCCGCCGGGCGGGAGAAGCGAGTCAACCACAGCGAGCCGAACCACCCAGGGAGAGCCATGGCACCACACCGAGTTCGGGGAGACGGCCCGGTCCATCGGGCCAATCTCTCTATCGGTCGGTGGTGGTGGATGCTGGAGCCCGGGGCGAGCGAGCCGCAGACCTTGCCAGGCCCGCCCGGGGCGGGCCTGGGAACAGCCGGCGCCTCAGTTCCCGGCAGCCTTGATCTTCGCCAAGGCAGCCGCAGCCGCACTGCGGACCGCCGGGAGCGGGTCGTCCTCGCTGACGAGCTCGAGAATCGGAACGGCACTCACGGCCGCTGCTCCCAGATCTCCAAGCGCCGCCGCCGCTTCGAGGCGGGCGAGATCCCGCTTCCCGCGGAGGGCCTTGCGGAGCACGGGCACCGCAGCTGCCACCTGGGCCTTGTTCTCCGGCTCGATCTTGAGCAGCGCCCAGACGGCGACCGAGGCCATGAGTTCATCGTTCGACTTCGACAGACCGCGGAGCGTCTCGGCAACGGGCGCTGCGGCCGGGCCGATCCGGCCGAGGGCGTAGGCAGCCGTGTATCGCACGGCGTCTTCTTTTTCGTCGCCGCCGAGGAGCTTCGAAAGCGTCGGGACCGCTTCGGCGGCGTCGGGGCCGATGGCAGCCAGGGCCACGGCGGCGTCCCCACGCGTGGCCGGGTCGGCGTCGGAAAGCGCCGCGACGAGATTGTCGACGGCCGGCTTGGCCTTGGAGCCACTCGCAGCGAGAAGTTCCATCGCAAGCGTCCGCAGGGCCGGCTTTTCGAGCGCCTTCTCCAGCGCGGTGATCGCCGTCGGCCCGAGTCGCACAAGCGACGTGGCTGCGGCCCCACGGACGGACGGATTGACGTCCTCGAGGAGCCCGACAAACCGATCGGCGAGCGTCGCCTCGTCGGCGTCGTCGAGGCTACCGGTGAGGTCGGACAGCGCCGACATCGCCGCGATCTGCGTGTTGGCACGATCGGAGCCGAGCGCGGTGGACAGGGTGGCAAGGGCTGCCGCGACGAGCGTCTTGTCTTCGGGGTGGATCCGGGCACGCGCCCACGAGGCGATTCCAGCGAGGAATGGATCGCCATCGGCCGAGGCCTTTTCGAGTGCGGCGTCGGCCGAAGCAACCCGCATCCGCCCGAGGGCGTAGGCCGCCGCGGACTTCACCGCCGTGTCGGGGGAGTCGAGGGCGGCGGAAAGTTCATCGGCCGCTTCGGCAGCAGGTTCGCCGATTGCCGCCAAGGCGAGCATCGCCTGCATTCGCTCTTCCGGTTCGCCATTGAGGGCCGCGGCAGTGAGGGCACCGGCAGCCGGTGCAGCCGCCGGACCGATCTCCGTCAACGCGACCGTCGCCCAGTATCGCGACTTCGGATTCTTGAGCGATTCGACGAGCATCGGCACCGCGCCGGCGCCGATGTCGGCGAGCGACTCCAAGGCGGGCATGACGACCGAGGGGTCGGCGTCGGAGAGGGTGTCGTCGAGGAGATCGGCGAGCTTTCCCGGCTCCGGGCGGAGGGCCGCAATCGACTTCAGACTTCCGCGGCGGACCCGCGGATCGGGGTGAACAAGCGTGGCGGCGAGGGCATCGACCGCTTCGGCATAGGCTTTTGAACGGTCGTCAGCGAGCGGAGCGTTGCCTTCGTCGGCCCGGATCTCACGGATGGCGGCGGCGGCCTGGGTGATGACGATCGGGTCGGCATCCTTGAGGAGCGCGACGAGTTTGGGAAGGACGGGGAAGGCATCCTCGCCAATGCGGCCGATGGCCCGGGCCGCGTGCCAGCGGATACGGATGTTCTCGTCGTCGAGGACCTTGACGAGATCGTCGAGGGCCGGAAGTGCGTTTTGACCGAGGTCGGCGATCGCGTCGACCGCCTGAACGCGACCATCTTCGTCGGTCGCGGCCGCGAGCGCCTTGCGGAGATCGCCGATGGTGCCCGCGCCGGGAGCGCCCACATCGGCTTCGGCTGCCGCCGGAACAGCAGCGGCGGCGGGGGCGGCCGCGCCGGGGAGTTCGAGGGTGTCGACCACGGGCTTGTCAGCCTCGCCCGACTTCTCTTCCTTGCCCGACTTCTCTTCAACCGGTGCGACTGGCGTTGCGGCTTCGGGACGCGTCGGGACTCCCTCTGCCTTCGGCTGGCTCGCAGGTTCGGAGTCGCTCTTCTGCTTTGGCTCGCCGAAGGTGACTTCCGGCGGTTTTTGATCGGACGCCGGCTTCTTCGTTGGGGAGCACCCGAGCGTCGCCATCAAGCCGACGACACCCACGATCACGATCGTTCCCTTGAACCTCATCTCGATTCACTCCAGGAAAGGTGCTCCGGGAAAAGCCCGCGGCGACGCGCGACGCAATTCCCCTCTCGAAAGCCATAGCATGGCCGGACCGTGGAACCGACGGCGGCGGACAAAACTCCAGCGACCGATTCCCGACCGGAGGAGTCACGACCGGCATGATCGTGCCAACCGGCACCAACGATCGCGTCAGCAGGCCCAGACCCCACCCCGGGGCGTCGCTGCGGACGCATCGGATGCAGTTTTCCAGCCTGCCGGGCGCGAAAGCGGTGTCGCCCCTCCAGCGAACGGATTGTATACTCCGGTGTGCTGTTTCTCCCATCGGAGTTTTCCGGTGGCGGAGATTGTTCCATCGCGGAGCGCTGGCCGGTCCGGGCCGGTTCCCGCCAACACCCTTCCATTCACGCCCCTAGTGGGCCACCAAGAGGCAGGTCATGCGTCGCTGTGCCCCCACCGTCGCCGCGTCGGTTCGTCGTTCCCCGGCCTTGGCCTCTGTGGCCCGGATGGTCCGTGGCCGCCGGGTGGTTCGCTTCCTCGCCCGGGCCTGTCTTGCCGCGGGCCTCGGTCTGGTGGTGGTCGGTTCTTCCAGCACAGCCTCCGCCCAGTGGGGCGGTTGGGGATGGGGCATGGGGGGCATGGGAGGCGGGTACGCCTCGACGGCCGGTCAGGCTGCGGCCTACGGGCTTTCCGATGTGATCCGCTCGGAGGGGTACGCAAACCTCCAGAACTCCGAGGCGGCAAAGAACTGGGAAGATGCCAAGACAAAAGAAATCGACAACCGTCAGAAGTGGACGAACACCTACTTCGACATGCGGCGCACGAACAAGGAAGCTCGCCAGGCGGAGAATGGCCCGGCGGTGACGCATGATCAGGCGATTCGGTACGCCAAGGCGGCTGCCCCGCCTCGGCTGACGTCGGCGCAACTCGATCCGGTCACCGGCCACATCGAGTATCCGCTCCTTCTCACGGACAAGGACTACGACGCCTACCGCAAGGATCTCGACAAGCTGTTCGCCGATCGGGCCTCCAGTGGTGGCAGCCTCCAATTCGAGGAGTTCGAGAAGATCCGCGGAACGGTCTCGAAGTTCATCGATGCCCTGAAGACGAACGTTAGCCGTTACCCAGCGGGCGACTACGGCCACGCTCGGACGTTCCTCGACAGCCTTGGCAACGAGCCCCGCTTCCCTGCGGGCTGATCCGGCTGAGCTGATCCGGCTGATTCAGGGGGCCCTCGCCCAGAACGGCTGCCGCTCCATCCGATCGCCCCAGCCGGCGAAGCGTCGCGGTTTCACCGGCGGATCATGAATCGGTCGGGAGGACGGCATCCCCGGGGAGAATCCCGTCGCCGGGGAGCAAGAGATCGGTCGCGCCGATCGTCTCGTTCTCATCGCCGTCCGCCCCGGTGATTCCCGTCCCGGTTTGCACGGGTGCGTTTCTGGTCGGCAGCGTGCTTGCCGCTGCCGGGGGGAGGTGAACCCGGCGGAGGAGCGGGATAGCCGCCACGCGGAGAATCGCCGAGACCGCGAACACCGTGTAGTAGGCGTTGCGATCCTCGCCGAGCGAGCGGAGAAGGAGGCCGCCGCAGGCGGCGCCGCTGACCCAGGCCACCGCATGCCCGAGGTTGTAGGCGGTCACCACGCCGGTTCGTTCCCGGTGCGAGGCGGTTTCGAAAAAGAGGAGCACGACGGCGAGTTCGTAGGCTGCCCACGAAGCGCCGGCGACGACCTGCACGCCAACGAGGTAGGGGATGTTGGCCGACACGAGCCAAAAGAGCGTCAGCGGCGCGATCGCCAGCCCCCCTACCCAGAGGAGGCCGAGCGAGCCGATCCGACTCCCGAGGCGGCCCAGGCTGGGAAGCACCAGCGCCCGTGCGAGGAAGCTCACCGCCACGACGAGCATGTAGGAGAGGTAGGAGAAATCCCTGTCTTTGAGCATGTAGGGGGAGAAGTATGCCCCGGAGAACTGGCATGCGAACGTGATCGCCCACAGGTAGGTGACGAGCGTGCCTGCCGGCCCCGAGGCGAGCGCCCGCAGGCGCCGCCATCCATCGGCCAATCCGGCTCGCGCCGATTCCTCCCCCGCGGCGCTTCGATGAGCAGTGGTCGGCGCTTCGGCCGCCGGGGGCTTGAGTTCGCGGCACGCGGCCAGGCAGAGCGTCGACACGAGTCGGCAGCCGGAGGCGAGGGAGAAGAGGACCGCGAAGGTGGGAAGGAGGACGCCGCGGCGTTTTCCCCACTCCAGCAGCAATCCTCCGGCAACGAAGCCCGCTAAGACTGCGAACTGTCCGAGTCGGCTGCGGTGGGCAAAATAGGGGGTGCGCATCCGCTCGGGGATGAGCGTTCCCATCCAGGCATTCCACGCCGGGGCGCCTGCCATGCCGGCCGACCAGTAGATGCTCACGGCGACGAGGAGTTCCCAGGGCTCGGCCCGGCCACGCAGCGCCCACCAGATCAGGGGGAGAAAACTGAGCGCCTGCACTGCCGTTGTGGCCACCACCCAGCCCCGGTTCGTCCCTAGCCGGCGCACAGCCAGCGGCGTCACCAATTGCAGTACAGCCCCGACAAAGAGCGGCGCAGACGCCGTCAGCCCGGTCGCCACCGGGCCGAAGCCGAGGGCCAGGGCGAAGGCAGGAATGTAGTGCTCCCCGCAGCCGACCATGACGCTGTAGGCGGAAGCGTCAGCGGTGGAAATCCAGAGATCGCGGCGGAGACCTGACCGGGGCGGGAGGCCACGGGCGAGAAACTCCGCGACCTTGGCGCGGGGCCTCGGCGGGCGGGAGGACAAAGCGGGCAGTCCGAAGCGCGGGGTGGGCAGGCCAGAAGCAGGGCGACTGTTTATACTCCCCCGGGCCATCGTGACGTCAGTCGTTTTTTTCCGGAGCTTCCGCTCCGGGACAAGGGTGCCGGGCCCGCGACCGCGACATCGATCGCGACATGGAGCAAGCAATGCAGGCATTGGTCACCGGGGCGACTGGGTTCGTGGGGCCGCGGCTGTTGCGGATGCTCGATCGACCGGTGGTCCTGACGAGGAACCCCGAGCGCGCCCGGGCTGCCATCGGCCATCTCGTCGGAGGGATCGTGGCCTGGGATCCCGCCAAGGGGCCCCCCCCGGCGAGCGCCCTGGAGGGAATCGACACGGTCTTCCATCTGGCCGGTGAATCGGTCGCGGAGGGGCGGTGGACGGTGGCCCAGAAGCAGCGGATCAGGGACAGCCGCGTCCTCGGCACGAGGCATCTCGTCCAAGCGATTCGCCAGGCGTCCTCCCGTCCGGCCGTGCTCGTCTCGGCCTCGGCAGTCGGCTATTACGGCAACCGGGGGGATGACGAACTGACCGAGTCGGCCCCCGCGGGGAATGACTTTCTGGCCGAAGTCTGTGCCGCCTGGGAAGAGGAGGCTCTTGCCGCCCGCACGCTCGGCGTCCGGGTGGTGACCGCCCGGACCGGGATCGTGCTCGGCGCCGGCGGTGGGGCCCTCGGAAAGATGCTCCTCCCGTTCAAGCTCGGCGCCGGTGGGCCGCTCGGGAACGGGAAGCAGTGGATGCCGTGGGTGCATGTCACCGACCTGGCCCGGCTCTACCACCATGCCGCCACCACGTCCGCTATCGATGGCCCGATGAACGCCGTCGCGCCAAACCCGGTGCGGAACAGCGAGTTCACGCGGGCGCTCGGTCGCCAACTCCACCGCCCCGCCTTCCTGCCGGCCCCGTACTTCGGGCTCCGGCTCGCATTCGGGGAGTTCGCCCAGGTGCTCTTCGATTCCCAGCGCGTGATTCCCAAAGTCGCCCTGGAGAGCGGCTTCACGTTCCAGTATCCGGAGATCGCCCTGGCGCTGAGGGAAATCCTCGCGCCGGCGGCGTGATTGGCCGGGAGGCTCCCGATTCAGGCCGAGGCTGGCGGCGGGGCTTCGTCGTCGGCGGGGCCTTCGATGGGGGCGGCGGCGCGCGTCAGGCGGTCGTGAATGGCCTTCCATTCGTCCCCGGCCGGCGGCTCGTCGACGATGATCCAATCGAGGGATCGTTTGTCGACGGCATGGAGGACGGCGTAGAGCATCGCGGCGTGGGTGGCGGGATCGTCGGGCATTGGCACGACCACCACCTCGGCGCTCTTGGCGATCCGTCGTGTCCGCGCGTCGGCGGCCCGGGTCGTCAGCCATCCGACCCGCTTCCCGGCGCGGAGAAGTTCGCCGACGCGATCGGCTGAGCGGGGGGAAACTTCGAGCGGTGTCCGCGGCGCGTAGTGCCGCGCGGCCTGGCCGGGGGAGCGGGCGGGAGCCGAGTTGTCGGGGGTGACGTCGGGAGTGGGGGCGATCGTGTCTCCCAGTGCCGCGGCGAGCGCGGCGGCGGAGAGTGGTCCGGGGCGGAGGATCGCCGGTGGCGACACGGTGCAATCGACGACGGTCGACTCGATGCCCCGTCCGCACGGCCCGGCGTCAAGAATCAGGTCGACCTTCGCCCCGAGGCTCTCGAGGACATGGGTGGCCATCGTCGGCGAGAGGCGGAGCGAACGGTTGGCACTCGGCGCCGCCAGTGGCTCGCCGAGTCGGGTGATGAGCTCGCGGGCGACCGGTTGATCGGGGCAACGCAGCGCGACGGTCGGTCCCCCGGCGGTGACGTTGTCGGGCACATGGTGGGCCTTCGGAACGACGACCGTCACCGGGCCGGGCCAGCACGCCCTGGCGATCCGCTCGGCGGCCTCGGGCCAGTCCGAGGCGAGGGCCCGCGCCATGTCGACGCCGTCGACATGGACGATGAGGGGATTGGTCGATGACCGTCCCTTGGCGATGAAGATCCGTTCGACACTCTGTTCCGAGAGCGCCAGGCCTGCCAGCCCGTAGACCGTCTCGGTCGGAATCGCCACGAGTCCCCCCGCGCGAAGCACGGTGGCAGCGCGGTCGATCGCGGCGTCGGTCTCTGGCGGAGGCACGGCGGCTCCGGCTGGCCATCGGACCGGGAGGGTGTCGGGAAGGGCGTGATCCATCGGCATTTGGTCGCTCCACGGTCGGGAAGGATCTCCGCGGGGGAGCGCGAAGATTCCTCCGTTGTTGTCGAGCGGTCGGGGAGGCCGTGTCAATCGGCGGCCGTGGCGGGCGATCGGGGGGAGCCCGTGCCGCTCCAACCGGCCCGGCGCGGGGGCTCCGTTGCAAGGCCTGCGGCGGCAACGGAAGATGGCCGGATCGGAGACGGGCACTCCTCATCCCCAGCCCCTCCGTGGAGGTTTTTCCCTTGACCACTCGTCCCAAGCCGGCCCCTCTCCCCGATCGCTCAGAGACGCCGCTGGTCGGGATCGTGATGGGGAGCCGCTCCGACTGGGCAACGCTCGAGCGGGCCTCGCAGGTGTTGACGCAGTTCGGCGTCGCGCACGAATGCGAGATCGTCTCGGCTCACCGCACTCCGGGCAAACTCGCCGACTACGCCGCCAACGCCGCCGGTCGGGGCATCCGGTTGATCATCGCCGGGGCCGGGGGAGCCGCTCATCTTCCCGGCATGATGGCGGCCCAGACGGCGCTCCCGGTGTTTGGTGTGCCGGTCGAATCGGCGGTGCTCCGTGGGGTCGATTCCCTCCTCTCGATCGTGCAGATGCCTGCCGGAATCCCGGTTGGCACGCTCGCGATCGGGCCGGCCGGCGCGACGAATGCAGCACTCCTGGCGGTGGCCGTGCTCGCCCTCCACGATGACCGCCTCGCCGAAGCGTTGCGGGAGTACCGCGAAGCCCAGACGGCGCGGGTGCTCGCCGACGATCTCGCCAGCCCCAGCCAAGGGTGAGACTCGTGAGCCATTCCAGCCTTTCGTCCGCTGCCGCCGGTCGCTCTCCAGTCCTCCCCGGGGCCACGCTCGGAGTGCTCGGTGGCGGCCAACTCGGCGCCATGTTTGCCTCGGCCGCGCGGCGGATGGGATACCGGGTCGAGGCGGTCGTCGACCATGCCGACTGCCCCGCCGCCCGGCACTGCGACCGGGTCCACGTCGGGCTGCTCGATGACCCTGCCCGATTGGTCGAGCTCGGGCGGCGGTTTGCCGCGGTGACCTACGAGTTCGAGAACGTGCCGGTCGCTGCGGCCCGGGCCCTCGATGGAGTGGTGCCCGTCCGGCCGGGGCCGGAAGTGCTGTTCACGACGCAGGATCGGGGGCGCGAGAAGGCTTTTCTCGTCGCCCACGGCCTCCCCTGTGCGCCGCACTCGCTCGTTCGCTCGCGGGATGACCTCGTCGCTGCCGTGGCGCGAACGGGCCTTCCAGCCGTGCTCAAGACCTGTGCCTCCGGCTACGACGGCAAGGGGCAGCGGCGAATCGACAGTCTGGCGGAGATCGATGCCGCCTGGGGCGCGCTCGGGCCGGCGGAACTGGTGCTCGAGGGGTGGGTGCCGTTTGCGGGCGAGATTTCGGTCGTCGCCGCCCGCGGCCTCCACGGCGAGACGTTCACCTGGGAGCCCTCTCTCAATCACCATCGCCATCACATCCTCGACTGCTCGCTCGTCCCCTCGGGCCTTCCGGCCGCAACCATCGACGGCGCACGGCGGATGGCGGAGCGGATCCTGGAGGCGCTCGATGTCGTCGGCGTCGCCTGTGTCGAGTTCTTCGTCACGGCCGATGGCGGGCTGCTCGTCAACGAAATCGCCCCGCGGCCTCACAACTCCGGCCATCTCACGATCGAAGCGGCAGCGACGAGCCAGTTCGAGCAGCAGGTGCGGGCGGTGTGCGGCCTGCCGCTCGGCTCGACGACGCTCCGGGCCCCGGCGGCGATGGTGAATCTCCTCGGTGACTGCTGGGAGATGGGCGAGCCGGACTGGACCGCAGCTCTGGCGGTGGAGGGGGTGAGTCTCCACCTCTACGGCAAGTCCGCCCCCAAGCCGGGACGGAAGATGGGACACCTCACGGCGCTCGCCGCCAGCGTCGCCGAAGCCGAGGCAGCGGCCCGAACGGCGCGTCGGGCCCTCGCCCGCGGCGCGGTGGGGTGAAGGTCCGGCGACGCTACTGGGGCGAAAGGGTCCTTCCCCGCCAGCTCGTCTGCAGCCCGAGTGTCCGGCGGATCAGGGCGACCCACTGGATGCCGAGGAACACCGCCACGCCGAGCGGATGGGCCAGGGCGCTCGAGAGGCTGTGGCCGAATCGGCGCACGGCGAGCAGTCTCGGGAGCCAGGCGGCGAAGATGGCGGCGAGCGTCGCTGCCATCCCCCAGGCCGGCCAGCCCTTCCATCCGCTGGCCAGGCCGCAGAAGAGGAGGATCAGCGGAAGGATCTCCCCTCCGGCGAGGAGGAAAGAGAAGGGGACAATGCTCCCCGGCGCCCCGATCCCCTCGGTGGCATTCTTGCCGAGGCCGCGGAGGACCTGCCGGTTGGTGTCGTACATCTGGCAGCGGGCGATGTCACCGGCATCGAACAGATCGGTCGAGAGGCCCGCCGCCCGGTAGGCCCGGGGAAGCTTGATGCCATCGTGGAGAGAAGCCTTGATGGCGGCGTGGCCCCCGCTGCGCCCATAGGCCTCCCGGCGGGTGACGAACAGTTGGCCGCAGCCGGCTGCGAGTCCGGGCCGGTTGTCGGTGCGGGCAATCGCCAGCGGGAGATAGCCGAGGAGCACGAAGTGGATGAGCGGGAGGAGGAGCCAGTCGAGGAAGCAACTGGTCTCCTGATGCGGGAAACCGCTGGCCAGATCGACTCCGCGCGTGTCGAGAAAGGCCACGGCCCGCGACACCGCGTCGGGCTCGAGGGTCACGTCGGCGTCGAGGAAGAGAAGGATGTCGTGGCGGGCCGCCTGGGCGAGTTGAAAGCAGGCGTGCTGTTTGCCGCACCATCCCGCCGGGAGCGGCTGGCCGCGGATGAGGCGGACGCGGGGGTCGCCGGCGGCCAGATCGGTGATGATCCGCGCGGTGTCGTCCCGGCTGTCGTCGTCGAGGACGACCAACTCGAGATCGACGTCCCGGTTGGCGAGGACGGCGGCGGCGAGCCTGCCGATGACCTTGGCCTCGTCGCGGGCTGGGACGAGCACCGATACCCTGGGGACGGGGCCTCCGGCCGCCGGCCGCGGCGCGCGGGTGAAGAAGCGGAGGTTGGCAAGCGTCAGCCCGGCCGGGAGCGCGGCAAGGGCCAGCGCCGGCAACGCCAGCCATGCGGGGGTCATCGTCGCGGCTCCGGGGAGGTCGGTGAAGCGCCGCCGTGCGAGGGATCGAACCGCTCCCCCTTCAGCCAGGCGCGGCAGCGCCGGCTGAGATCATAGACCCCCCCGACGCCGACATCGCCGGTGAGAAGCGTGCGGAACGGGGACGGGTCGCGACGTCTGGCGGCGTGGGCCAAGCGATCCTGGGTCACTTCGAGTCGCTTCGCCAGGAGGGCATTCCATTCATGGGCGTCGAGGCCGCTGCCCGGGCCCATCGACATCGGTTCACCGAAGGCCACGAGCGCCTCGGGTAACCGCTCGTTCCAGAACGGATACTCGACCGCCATCGGCACGATCATGCCCTGTTCGTTGCCAAGGGCAGCATGACCGACGCCGGGTCGGATCACGATCGGACGCTCGCGCGGGTCGGCAAACTCCCCCTGGGCCGTGACCCAGAAGATGACATCGCTGCGCCGGCCCGCCGCCCGGGCTACCCGGAGGAACCGGGCAGCGCCGCGCCGCGTCCCAGGCTCGATGCCGACCAACCCGATCCGTTCGAGGAACCGGTATTTACCGAGCGCCGCGGCGTCGATCGGCCCGTAGTTGAGCCGGTTCGGCCAGAGTTCTTGCGCCACGGTGAAGAACACGAGCGGATCCCACCAGCCGGGGTGGTTCGTGTAGAGGATCACCGGTTGCCCGGCGAGATCGGGGGCATCGGGCTGTTCGCCGACGCCGCGAAGCAGTCGCAGGGCATGGAAATGCCGCCGCATCGAACGACGAACGTAGACCATGAACCAGTGGTAGAGCATCCGCGAGAACGGCGGAAGTTCGTGGTCCCGGGGGGCCGCGGCGTCGCTCTTCACGGGTGCCTCCGGGCGCCACTCACACAGCGCAGGGGGCCGGCGACGACACCGGGCCGGTCGGCTCGATGAGGCGATCCTTGTCGACGGTGTCGGCCGCGATCCAGCCCGACATCATCACCATCGGCATCCCGGGGCCCGGATGGGCGGAGCCCCCCGCCATGTAGAGGCCTTCGATGTCGGGGGATCGGTTCGAGGGCTTGAAGGCCCCGAGAAACCTTCCGTGGCTCGCCAGTCCGTAGATCGCGCCGTCGAGGACGTGGTAGCGGTCGTTGATGTCCTGCGGCGTGAGGAATCGCTCGACGACGATGTGCTTCTCGAGATCTTCGAGTCCGGCGGTGGAGACGAGTTTCTCGATGATCCGCTTCCGGTAGGGGGCGAACATCTTCGACCAATCGTGGTGCGGACGGAGGTACGGGGTGTGCACGAGAACGTACAGCGCCTCCCCTCCGGGCGGCGCGACCTCCGGCTCGGTGACGGCCGGGGCGCAGAGATAGCAGGTCGGATCGGGCGCCGGCTCCCCCTTGCGGTAGATGAAGTCGAACTCCTCGTGCGGGTCGGCCGAGAAGACGAAGTTGTGGTGGAGGAGTTGTTCGTAGCGGCGGTCGAGACCGAGATAGAGGACGACGCCGGAGCAGGCCGGCTCGTATTTCCGCCGCCCGAGGAACTTCGCGGCCGGGGCGCCGTCGACGAGTTCGCGGTGGGTGCGGACACTGTCAGAGTTGCTCACCACGACGGCGGCCGGGATCGTTTCCCCCTGCTCCGTGACGACACCACGAACCTTGCCCTTCTCGACGAGGATCCGGCTGACGGCGGTGCGGGTGCGGATGTCGACGCCGAGATCGACCGCGAGGGTGGCCAGGGCCCTCGGCACGGCACCGGTTCCCCCACGCGGATACCAAACGCCGTCGCGCGACTGCATGTTGGCGATGCCGCAGAGGACCGCCGGCGACGATTCGGGGCAGCTCCCCACGTACTGCGTGAAGTGATCGAACATCTGGGCGGCGCGGGCGTCGGGCACGTAGGCCCGGACGGTGCCGGCGACGCTGTGGCCCGGCCGCATCCCCATGACTTCGCGAAGCATCCCGACGTTGAAGCTCCGCCTGGGGTCGAACATGTCGGAGAGCCCGCCGACCGGTCGCCAGAAGAAGTACTCGTCGGAGATGCGGTGAAGTCGCTTCGAGAGCTCCATGAAACGCCCGTACCCATCCCCTGCCCCGCTCCCCGGAGCATAGCGATCGAGCGTGGCTTGCATCTGCGGCACATCGGCGCAGAGATCGAGCGTCGAGCCGTCGGTGAAGAAGCTCCGCCATTGCGGGTCGAGTCGGATCAAGTCCAACGCCTGATCGACGTCCCGCCCGGCCTCGGCGAAGATCCGTCGGAGAACCCCCGGGATCGTGAGGATCGTCGGCCCCATGTCGAAGCGGTAGCCCTGCTCCGAGAGGATCGCCGCCTTCCCCCCAACCCACGGATTCTTGTCGCACAGCGTCACCGCGTAGCCACGGGCCGCGAGCGTGCACGCGGCAGCCAAGCCACCGAGGCCGGCCCCGATCACGACCACCCGATTCTGTTCCTTGACGGTTTGCATCATCCCTTCCTCGGCTCGGCTCTTGCCGGCACTTGGCTCGTGACGGGCTCGGTTTTCTAAGATAGCCGATCGGGGATATCCGATCGGGGATAGGCGATCGGGTAAACCCGATCGGCGGGTGGACGCATCGGTACCGACAGGCAAACTAGACGGCGGCCGGTGCCCGGGGGCGATCACGGACCTCGGTCAGCGGAGACACGGGAGGCAGGCTCTCGAGGCCGAGGTCGTCGAGGAGGAGATCCGTCGTGATCCGGGCGGAGGAGTAGATCACGGGCAAGCCACTCCCGGGATGGGTGCCACCGCCGACGAGATAGACCCCCTCGAGATCCTCGAAGCGGTTGTGCGGACGCATGTGGAGCATCTGGCCGAGGTCGTGGGAGAGGTTGAACGTCGCTCCCCGATAGATCTCGTAGTCGTCCTGCCAGTCGTCCGGCGTGATCATCTTTTCGTAGCGGATCCGTTCCCGGACACCGTGGATCCCCATCCGCTCGAGTTGATCGAGGGCCACCTCGCGATAGCGGGGCGCCTCGCGACGCCAATC
The DNA here is from genome assembly GCA_947453375.1 of Planctomycetaceae bacterium. GTDB lineage: Bacteria > Planctomycetota > Planctomycetia > Pirellulales > UBA1268 > QWOP01. The sequence goes on along the minus strand of CANGGT010000039.1, from coordinate 8,377 downwards.
GACGTTGGGGTGGCGGTGGGTCACCGGGATCAACAGGTAGAGCGTGCTGTGGCCAGCGGGGGCGAGGGAGGGATCGGTGACGCAGGCGTTTTGAACGTACATCGACGGATCGGGGCCGAGGGCGTGGCGCGTCTCGATGTCGGCGAGGTTGTCCCGGTAGTTTGCCGAGAGGTAGATCGTGTGGTGGGGCACGTCGTACTGTCCCTCGATGCCGAGGTACAGCATGAACGTGGAGCAGGAGAACCGCTTCGAAGCGATCCGCCGGTCGCTCCACCGGCGACGCAGTCGATCGGGCACCAGCCGCGTCATCGAGCGGGCGAAATCGGCGTTGATGACCGTGGCGTCGGCCTCGTATTCGGTCTTGCCTGTCCGGACTGCGGCGATCCGCTTGCCTTCGAAGCGGAGCGATTCAACCGGCTCGGAATAGTGGATCTCCACCCCCATATCACGGGCGATCCTCGCCATCGCATCCGAGACGGCCCCACATCCGCCGATCGGATGGAAGACCCCATGCTCGTATTCGAGGAACGAGAGGATGGAAAACAGGCTGGGGCACCGGAACGGCGACATCCCCAGGTATTTCGACTGGAACGTGAAGGCCAGACGGATCCGCTCGTCACGGAAGAAGCTGCCGAGCTCGTCGTTCAGGCTCCGCCACGGCTTGAGCAGCGGCATCAGCTTGATCAGATCGGGATTGGCAAGATCGCGCCAGCTCTCGAACGGCTGCTCCAGGAACGGGGCGAAGCGGATGAACTTCTCCCGCGTCGCGTTCATGAAGCGGGTGAACGCACCGGCATCGCCCGGCGCCAGTCGAGCGACCTCGGCCTCCATCCTCGCGATGTCGGGGGTGGCGAGCAGTTCCCCGCCGGCACCGAACACGAGCCTGTATTGGGGATCGAGCCGGACAAGATCGACCTCCCGGCGGAGATCGCGTCCGCAGGCGGTGAAGATGTCGTCGAGGACTCTCGGGTAGAGGAAGAACGTCGGCCCGAGGTCGAATCGGTAGCCCTCGGGGGTCGCGATCGTGCTCGTTCTGCCGCCCGGGAACGGGAGGCGTTCGAGAATCCGCACGCGGACGCCGGCAGAGGCCAGCAGCATGGCGCAGCCGAGACCCCCCGGCCCTGCCCCGATGATGTTGACCGTCTTTGCCATCCCACCGTTGTCCATGACGACCGTGCCCAAGACCCGCTGCCAGAGGGGCAGCAGGCCATCGCAGGACTCGGCGACACGGCCTCGTCCGCCAAGGGCGTTGATCCCTCAGGCGTCGCTACTATAGCACCGCGGCGGAACGGGGGCAGATGCGGCAGTGCCGGTCTCGGCGGGGCCGTCGCGGGGGGTCAGTAGGCCGGCCAGTAGGCGCCGCGGACGGGACGCAGGCCACCGAACAATCCCCGGCGGTAGAGGGGCACGGCCACGGTCGCGGGGACCATCTGGACCGTCGGCGCCACCGCCACCGGAGCCGCGGCGTAGACCGTCGTCGGGGCATAGTTGGCCGGGGTGCCGGGGGCGTAATAGGAAGTCACCGCTACCGGACCGGCCGCGGGAGAGATCAGTGGGGCGCTCGGGGCATAGCCGACGACGGTCGGTGCGACAGCGTACGTCTGGGCTGCGGCATAGGCCGGAGCACCGGCGTACGAGGGGGCGTAGTAGGCGGTGACAGGACGGGCGACGGTCGTCATCGCGGGAACGGCGTAGCTGGTGACGGCCACGGAGCTCGAGGGAACGACCGCGGTGAGCGGAGTCGAGATCGCGGCCATCGGGACGCCCGCGGCCACCGGCGGCGAGAACGCCGACACGGCAGCGTAGTTGCCCGACGGATTGTAGTTGGCGACGTAAGGACCGGCCGCGGGGGCAAACTCGGTGACGACAGGTCGGTAGACGACCGTCTGGGCCACGGCGTCGGCGGCCCCGAAACCCACCCAGCCGGTGCCGAGCAGGCTGGCCAGTGACGCGAGGAAAACCCCGCAGAAACGGCCAGAGACCATGGCTGGGGTGATGCGGGAGGCGGTCATCGGAGGGGTCCTGGGAGGTGGCGGGAAAGCCTCATGCCTTCCCCTTGGAGGATACGTCGCCCGCCACGGCGTTTGCAAACCTTTGGTACTCTGCCGGCCGTCGGCCACGGTTCGCCCGTGACACTCGGTGCGATGGGAGGGAAAAGACCGATTGTGATGGGGGATTCCGCCTCCGCAGCCGCGCGCCGGCCCTCTCGGGCGCAGCACTCGGGGGCTCGTGCGTGACACCCCTGGGCAATCGTCGCCTTGGCTGGGAACGGAAACGCCGGGACCGGATCGGCAGCGGGCCCGAGACTCCTTTTTGGAGTCAGCGTGCCTGACCCCGGATCGGTCGGAGATGACGGTTTCCAACGGACCGTAGTGATCCATTTCGAACTGCCCGTGGAAAAAGTCATCCCTGACCTTTTTCCACGTTGGACGCCCCAAAAAGACCCTGTTTTTCGGGCGTTTCTGCCGCCGCATCCAGCGGCGGACACGTTCTTCACAGCCTCCGAGCAACTACCGTGGACAGCCCACTCGCCAGTACCCCTCCCTCCGGTGCCCCGGGCCGCGAAGGCTCCCCCTCCCCGGAAGGTTCTCTCTGGGCAGGCGGGTTTGCCCCCCTGCTGGTCGTCCGTGCCCTGACGCTCGTCAATGACCATGCCATCAAATGGCTGGCGATCGGGTTGGGGAAAAAGCTCGTCGACGAGGGGCGAGTCAGCCTCGTGCTCACGATCGGACTGGTCGGGCTCTCGCTCCCCTACGTCCTCTTCTCATGGCTGGCCGGATCCCTCGCTGACAGGCAATCGAAGACATCGGTGATCCGGTGGTGCAAAGCGGCCGAGGTGTTCATCGCCTTGGCGGCGACCCTGGTGCTCGGCTTCGGGATGGGGAAGGGAGAGGCGTGGTTCGGGCTGCCGTCGGGCTTGTGGCTGCTCCTCGGGGCGGTGATGGCGATCGGAATGCAGGCGGCGCTGATGACGCCGTCGATCGTCGGCGTGATTCCGGAGGTCGTCCCGCCGTCGCGACTCTCGTCCGCCAACGGTCTGTTCTCACTCGTTTCGCTCGTTGCCGTCCTCGGCGGCACCGCCGCCGGAAACTGGGTGGCCGACGCAACAGCGCTCGACGCAGCCTCGGCCTGGGGACGCGCCTGGCCAACGGGCATGCTCCTCGGAGGTGCTGCCCTGCTGGGGCTGGCGGCGGCGGTGTTCATGCCGCACCTTGCCCCCGCGGACCCCGACGCTCCTCCCGCCTGGAACGCTCTGGCGAGGACATGGACCGACTTGAGCCTTCTCGTGCGCCAGCCCGAACTTGCTGCCGCTGCCGCGGGAATCGTGTTTTTCTGGGCGATCGGCGCCGTAGCCCAGGCCAACGTCGATCAGTTCGCCAGCGAGGCGGGAGCGACGTCGCAGGCGCAGGTCGTCCCCCTGCTTGTGGCCCTCGTCGCCGGCATCGGGGTGGGGAGTGTCGTGACCGGAAAACTCGCCGCGCGGCCGGAAGGGGCCGACCCCCGCGTCGATCTCGGATTCGTGCCGCTCGGTGGCGTGATCATGAGTGTCGCGTTCCTGGCGCTGGCCGCTCTCGGTGGCCGGTTCGTGGAGGCCGGCGGCGTGGCTGCTTGGATCCCCTTGATGTGGCTGGTGGTCCTCGGCTTCGGGGCCGGGATGTTTGACGTGCCGCTGGAAACCTACCTCCAGGCGAAGAGCCCGTCCGATCGACTCGGGGGGGTGCTCGGGGCGACGAATCTTCTTCTCTTCAGCGGCATGTTCCTCGCATCGCTCGCCTACGGTGGGCTGCGGGCGCCGCTCGTCGTGGGAGGGCCGCCGATGCTCTCTTCCCGGGCGATCTTCGCGATCTTCGCGATCCTCTCGCTCGGGGCCGCAGCCGCTGCCGTCTGGTGCGCTCCCCGCGCAACGCTGCGGTTGTTCGTCGCCTCGATCGTTCGTGCCGGATGGCGATTTTCCGTCCGGCATGCCGATCGGCTCCCCGCCACCGGCCCGGCCGTCGTCGTCGCCAATCACCTCTCCTGGCTCGACGGATTCGTCCTCGTTCTCTCCACGCCACGGCCGTTGCGGATGCTCGTCTACGGGCCGAACATCCGCGGTCGGTTCCTGCGGATGCTCTCCGACCAGTGGCGGTTCATTCTCTTTGAGCCCCGGCCGAAGTCGATCGCGCAGGCGCTGCGTACGGTGCAGGAAGGACTCGCCGCCGGCGACGCAGTCGGGATCTTCGCGGAAGGGGGCATCTCCAGGACCGGGCCGATTCTCGGCTTCAAACGAGGGCTCGATTGGGTGATGGGGCGTGTCGAGGCGCCGATTGTGCCGGTCCACATCGATGGGATGTGGGGGAGCGTCCTCTCCTTTTCAGAGGGGCGGTTTTTCCGCAAATGGCCACGGCTGGTCGGCGGGGGCTGGCGGCGGCCGCTGACGGTCTGGTTCGGCAGGCCCCTGCCCGTCGGCTGTTCGCCCCGCGACGCCCGCTTTGCCCTTCAAGAGCTCACCGCCCGGGGTATTCGTGATCGGATGCTGACGACCCGCAGTGCCCCGCGGGAGATCGCCGCGTGGCTGCGGCGGCACGCGGCCGATGCCAGGCCGATGCGCACGGCCCTCGAAGCGGTCGGCGGCCTCGGTGCGGGCCCGCGGGGAGATGCTCCGCGGCCCGACTGGGCGGCGCTCGCCGCCACGGCCGAGGCCTTCGAGGCCGGTTGCCTGGTGCGTCGCGACGACCGGATGGTGTCATCGCTGCTGCCCGACGATCCACTCTCCTTCCATCTCGGTCTCTGCGGTGGGCCGTTGCTCGGTATCGCCGCGACCACGATCGACCCCGGGATGTCGGCCGTGCCGATGCTCGAGGAACTCGAGCTTCTCCGGGCCACGATCTGGTTGGCGCGGGTCGGGCAGGTGGCCGCGATCGCGGCCCTCCCCCCGGAGCAGGTCGGCCGGCTTCCCGAGGTGATCGTGATCCCGATCGGCGACGGTCGCGAGATCGTGACGGCCCGCCACGCGGCCGCGGCATTCCACAAGGCCCACAGCATCGAACCGGTGGTGGCCTTCGCCCCCGAAGCCGTTGGCGGGCTCGTGTCGATGGACACTCCTCCCTCCCGGTTCGCGGTCGAGACCGAAGTCGCCTCCCGTCCGGAGTCGCTCGGGAGGGTGGTGATGGGGGTGGTGGTCTGGCCGCTGGCTTCCGATCGCGCCCGCCTCGGGCTCGAACCGCTCGACGGGGACGCATCAGATGGAGGCACTTCCGAGGCGGATTTGTCGTTGGTGGTGGCTGCCACCGCGGCTCGCCGAACCGCCGGTGGGGGGGATGGCCGGGGGCGGGAGCCCCTTTCGTGTGCCCTCAGCGGGAGATACCTGGTCGACGACCACGGATTCCTGTTTCCGCCGGGCACACCCGAGGAAGTGATCCATGCCGGCGAGCCTCCGCGGGGGCAGAGCAGCGGCGAAAGCCGTCGCTCGAAGAGCAATCTTGGTTGATTGCCCTCCATCGAGTATTCTTTCGGGCTGTCGGTCATGAGCACCCCTAGCTCAATTGGATAGAGCATCGGTCTACGGAACCGAAGGTTGCTGGTTCGAGCCCAGCGGGGTGTATTTCTCCGGTCTCTTCCCCGGTCTGCGTTTCTCCTGCGGATCGGGATGTGGAAATGCCCTTGGGGGGCATGATTGCCGGCGGGTAGGCTGCCCTGATGCCGCCGCCATCGCCCGCCCCATCCTCCACCCCTGCCCCACGCCCGTCGTCGCCCGGCAGTCTGGGGGATGGCGCTCTCCCCTGGCAGCGTGTCGTCGGCTTCGATCCCGGGCTCAATGTCACCGGCTACGGCGTGATCGATTGCCGAGGGGGAGTCGTAAGGCTCGTCGAGGCGGGCACCATTCGTTCCCGCGGGGAGACGCTCGAGACGCGGTTGGCGACGATCCACGAAGGGGTCCGCGACGTTCTGCAGGCCCTCACACCGACGGTGATGGCCATCGAGCAGGTGTTCGTGCATGCCAAGTTTCCGCGGACCGCGATCCTCATGGGGCACGCGCGCGGGGTGATCTGCCTCGCGGCGGCCCAGGCCGGACTCACCGTCAACAACTATCCCCCGACTCGGGTGAAGAGCCTCCTCACCGGCAGCGGTCAGGCGGGCAAGGAGCAGATGCAGGCCGCTGTCCAGCGGGAGCTCGCGCTCGCCGCCCGGCCCGAGCCGGCCGACGTCGCCGATGCCCTGGCCGTAGCGCTGGCCGACTGGCACCTGCGGATCCGTCAGCGTGGCTTGGCGCTCGGACAGGGGGCCAAGCCCGCCCCGCGGCGCCAGGCCCCTCCCCGGGCTGGGCAGCGCGGGGGGCGGAGGGGGAGTGGGGCCGAGCATGACGACGGGGACGCTTGTTTGCGGGAGGATGACGCATGATCAAACGGCTGACGGGGACGCTTGGGGCTGTCGAGGTCGGCTCGCTCGAGCTGACGGTGGGGCCGGTGGTACACGAAGTGCTCGTGCCGGAGTTGGTCCGCCGTGACCTCCAGACCAAGGGGGGGCAGTCAGTCACCCTCCACACCCTCGAGTTCCTGGAAGGGACTCCCGGCCGTGGCAATCTCGTCCCCCGGCTGGTGGGATTCCTCTCGGAGGTGGAGCGGGAGTTCTTCGACCTGATCTGCGAAGTCGATGGGGTTGGCGTGCGCAAGGCCCTCCGGGCGATGGTCCGGCCGGTCGGCGAGATCGCCCGGGCGATCGAGGAGCAGGACGCCGCCGCCCTCTCCACGCTTCCGGGGATCGGGGCGGCCACGGCCGAACGGATGATCGCCAAACTCCGCCGCCGGATGCCCAAGTTCGCCCTCCTGGTGGCCCGCGACACGCCCAGTGCCGCGGCCGCTGGGGATGTCCTCGCGGAGACCTTCGAGGTCCTCCGTTCGCTCGGGCACTCCGATGCCGACGCTCGCCGCCTCTGCGACACGCTCCGTGGGGAGAAGAAGAAGGTCAAGGATGTCCAGGAGGCGCTCGAGATCATCTATCGCTCGATGCACAAGCCGCGCTGACACGGCGTCAACGACGCCGGCCCCGGGCGATTGTCCGCCGCTGGTGCCGCCAAACCGACGGTCGCGTGGTAGGCTGACGGCTTCCCGGGAGGCGTGGACAGATGAGCAGTTACCGTGAGCCGACGATTCGAGGCGACGATGAATCCCCCAGCGGCGAGGATCGTGCCCTGCGGCCGACCCGCATGGCCGACATGGTCGGTCAGCGGGATGTCTACGAGCGTCTGATGATCGCCGTCGATGCCGCACAGAAACGGGGCGAAGTGCTCGGGCACATTCTCCTCGACGGGCCTCCCGGACTCGGAAAGACGACGTTTGCCACCTGCATCCCGCGCGAACTCGGCACGACGCTGCAGATCGCCAGCGGGGCGGCCCTGGCGGCCCCCAAAGACCTCCTCCCCTATCTCAGCAACGCCGCCGAGGGGTCGGTGCTGTTCATCGACGAGATTCATCGCCTCCCGATCGCTGTCGAGGAGTTTCTCTATCCGGCGATGGAAGACTTCCGCATCGACATCACCCTCGGCGATGGGGTGGCGGCACGGACGATCAACATGCCGCTGCGCCCCTTCACCCTCGTCGGCGCGACGACCCGCCCCGGGCTTCTCTCGGCGCCGCTTCGCGACCGCTTCCAGATGCGCGAGCACCTCGATTTCTACCCCCCGGAGGATCTGGCGGAGATCGTCCGGCGTTCGGCTGCGAAACTTTCGATGCCGATGGATGACGCGACGGCCGACGAGATCGCGCAGCGCAGCCGGGGGACGCCGCGTCTGGCGAACAACCGGCTCCGCTGGATTCGCGATTTTTCCACGAGCCGGGCCGAGGGCACGCTCGATCTCGCCATCGCCCGCACGGCGCTCAACATGCAGGGGATCGACGGGCTCGGCCTCGACAGCTTCGACCGCCGCTACCTCGAGACGATCCAGCGGGTATTTGGCGGCGGGCCGGTGGGGATCGAGGCGATCGCCCACACGATGAGCAGTGCCCCGGACACCCTCGAAGACGACGTGGAGCCCTTTCTTCTCCGGTGCGAACTCGTCGTCCGCACCCCGCGGGGACGCAAGCTCACCCCCCGTGGGGAGGAGCATCTCGGTGGCTCTCCGGGGGGAAGCGGCCAGTCGCGACTGTTTTGACCCGGGGGAAAACAGCGGGTTGGAGAATCGATTCCCCGCCGATTGGAGCGGAGCGACGGGCTCCAAACGGGCGATAAGGGGGGAGAGAAGAGACGGATAAGTGGGAGATTGACCCGCAACCCCCTGTGCGGCTACATTTTCGGGCTCGACTCGTCCCGGTCCCCAAGGTGATTTCATGGCCGTTCCAAAGCGCCGCCAATCGAACCAGAAGACCCGCTCCCGGCGGGCGCACGATTTTCTCACTCC
>CANGGT010000038.1 GCA_947453375.1 Planctomycetaceae bacterium | reverse complement strand
TCCCACGAGCGCGATCCGCTTGGAACCAGGAAAGAGCCGGCACGCGAGCGTCACCGTGTCTTCCAACGTCAAGTCGCTCGTCACGTAGGAGTAGTCCGGGGGCAGGACGTCGTCGGCCAATGCATCTCCCGGCCGCTCGAAGGCCACGACCCGCGCCTTGGGGGAAAGTCGCTCCCGGCTGGCCAGCACGAAGTCACGGGCGACGGCGCTGGTGGGGACGATGACGTCGAACTCCCAATCGCTGTACTTCTCGAGGAGCCAACCGGCGGCCCGGTCCGGGTCGTCCACGCCCCGGTCGAGTCGGACGAGGTCGAGATTCTCGATGAACACCTCGGGAAGCGCGGCCTTCCCCTCGGCCACCCCCGCCCGGAATCCCTCCATGAACTGGACGAACGCGGGGCGCGTCGGCCCCTCCTGATCGATGACGAGCACCCGCAGGATCGGCCCGGGCTCCGCCGGGAGTTTCTCCACCGGCGGATCGGCCGCCGAAGCGAATGTCGCCACAGCGATCGCGACGAACGCGGCTGCGATCGAGCCGACGGCCCGCTTCAGGGCACCGCTTCCCATCAGCGCCGCGATCACGTCCTCGATCCTGGGGACGGTAGCCATCATACAGGGGTGCTCTCTTCCCAAATTGGAACGCCGAGGAAGACCGTGAGGCCGCGGCCCGGGGCGTTGTCGAGCCGGAGCCTGCCGTCATGCCGCTCGACGATCGAGCGCACGATCGGCAGGCCCATACCGAGCCCTTCGTCCTTCGTCGTCGCGAAGGCCTCGAGCACTTCGCCGACCACACCCTCCCCGATTCCACCACCATCGTCGATCACGGCAAGCTCCACCATATCGCCTGCCCGGCGCGCCCGAATCGTGATGGTCCCCGGATCACGGCTCCCCCTCGTGCCCTCCGCGACACCGGGAGAAGCGGCCCGAGAGGACCGAATCGCGTCGGCGGAGTTCCCGAGGAGATTCAGGAGTGCCTGCTGGAGGAGAATCTCGTCGCCGGCCACCCGCGGAAGCGCCGGCTCGCAGGCGACCGTGACAACGATGCCGTCGGAGGCAAGCCGGGGCCCAGCAAGCATGAGCACGGCGCGGATCAGGCCCGGCACCTCAACCGGACCGAGGGTGAATCGCTGCTTGCGGATCATCGCTCGGATGCGGTCGAGCACCGCTCCCGCCCGCTCGTCGTCGGCGGCGATGTCACGGACGATGGCCCGAAGCTCGCAGGCATTCGCCGAATCGTCATCACGAAGGAGGATCTCCGCCGCCTCGAGGTTGTTGAGGATCGCCCCGAGGGGCTGGCCAAGCTCGTGAGCGAGGGAGGCCGCAAGTTGCCCGAGCGTCGAGATCCGCCCCGCGTGGGCGATCTGATCACGCTGCTCGGCGACGATCCGCTCGGCCCGACGACGGCGGCGTGACTGCGTCACCAGCGCGACGAGGAGCAGGCTCTGGAACGCGAGCACGGCCCCCCCTGCCATCAGGTGCGGCCGGTAGCGGTCCCAGAGTCGCGGCTCGCGGAACAGCACCCGGCTTCCTTTGGGGATCCGAGAGGCCGGCACACGAAAACGACGGAGCTCGCGATCATCGAGAATGGTCACCAGGGGAACGTTGACCGGCGGGGGAATCGGCCGCTCGCGACTGGCCGCAACGAGGCGACCGGCAGCCAACCCGATCGCTTGAAGTTCCCTACACGCCCCCCCGACGGTGCCTTGACCAACGTGCGTGTCGATCAGTCCGAACACGGGGGCCTTCGCCTCCAGGCAGAGCGACCGGAGAATCTCCGACGGAAAGTACGATCGCCCCTGCTCGTCCTTCCAATAGCCGAAATAGATGACCACCGAATCGGCGGGGAGTTCGCGGAGCCGACGACGCAGTTCGGAAAGCCCCACGTCGATGAGCGGGACGTATTCAAGCCCCCGCTCCTCCGCGATCCGGCTGGCGGTGGCGTCGAACGTGGCCGTCACGGCGGGATGGATCTCGCTTTGCCCCACGAGACAAATCCGCCTCGAACCGGGAAAAAGCCGGCACGCCAGCGTCACCGTATCTTCCAACCTCGAGTCGCTTGTCACGTACGTGTAGTCCCGAGGAATGCCCCCGGTCGTCAACGCATCCCCCGGCCGCTCGAAGCCCACGATCCTCGCCTCGGGAGAGAGTCGATCCCGGCTGGCCAGCACGAAGTCACGGGCGACGGCGCTCATGGGCACGATGACGTCGAATTGCCAGTCGCTGTACTTCTCGAGGAGCCATCCGGCCGCACGGTCCGGGTCGTCCACGCTCCGGCCGAGCCGGACGACATCGAGATTCTCGATGAACACCTCGAAGCGCGCCCCCTTCGTTTCGGCGACGCCCGCCCGGAATCCCTCCATGAACTTGACGAACGCGGGGAGCGTCGGCCCCTCCTGATCGATGACGAGCACCCGCAAGATCGGCCCGGCCTCCGCCGGGAGCTTCTCCACCGGCAGATCGGCCGCCGAAGCGAATGTCGCCACCGCGAGCGCGACAACCGCGGCTGCGATCGCGCCGCAGGCCCGCACCCGGGCCCTGCCGCCCATCAACGCCGCGATCAAGACCTCGATTCGCCGGCCGGGGGGCATGTCCGAATCCTGCGCTGCGGCGAGATGAAGAGCAGGGACGGAGCGCCCATGGCGATCCCGTCTCATGGCATGTTCCATCGGAACGTTCATCGTCAAAGGGTACCCGAGCCCGGGCCGCGAGCCAGCAGCGCGGATTCCCCCCCTTGTTTCCGCCGATCGACCCGCTCCGGGGGGCTTTCAGCCCACGAGCCCTTCGAGCGTGCCGGTGGCGTCGGAAAACGTCTCCGTCTCGCAACCGACCGCCCGGGCGACCGACAGGAGGAGGTTCGACAGCGGCGGGTGCCTCTCCTCGTCGAAGGCCAAATGACGACCGAGGTTGATTCCCAATTTCTCCCCCCCGGCCACAAGGAGGGGAAGATTCTTCGGCGAATGCTCCCCCCCGATGCCAGAGTTCATCCCGCTGCCATAGACGACGACGGTGCGGTCGAGCATCGACCCGTCAGCCTCGGAGGTCTTCGAGAGCATGCCGAGGAACCTCCCGAGCTTCTCGAGGAACGCCTTGTCGATGGCGGCAAGCTTGGCGAGCATGCCGGCGTCGCCGCCGTGATGCGACAACTCATGGTGATTCTCCCCCCCGATGCCAAATCCCCCCGCCTCGCGCGACCACTCGAACGTGACCACGCGGGTCGTGTCGGTGAGGAGCGCGAGATAGACGAGCTCGAGACACACGTCGATCCACATCGGCCGGTCGTGGGCGTCCCCCGGCTTGCTCCCGAGCTGCAGGCCCTCCTCCGAGATCCGCGGCTTGGGCCTGTCGATCCAGGCCTCCATGCGCTCCACCTGCTTCTCCGTGTCGCGGACACTGGAGAGATATTCCTCGAGCTTCCGCTGATCGGTCGCGCCAAGGCGACGGGAGAGCGCCCGGGCATCGCTGGCGAGCGAATCGAGGATCGAACGCCGCTCGGCAAGCCGCGCGAGCGCCGCGGCCCGGTCGGTGGCCGTCTCCGGCACGAACAGCCGATCGAACAGACGGCGGGGGGAGTTTTCGGCCGGCAGCGGCGTGCCACCATGATCGAACGACAGCGTATGGCTGTGGCCGGCGGCGCCTGTGCCCGACTGATCACTCAACTGCAGCGAGGGGAAGCGGGTGTGGGGGCCATGCGTCGCCGCGACGACCTGATCGATCGACATCGTGTTGGTGTAGTCGGCCCCGGGCCGGGCGGTGAGGTCGGCGCCGGTCAGCCAGGTATCGGCGCCGCTGTGCCCCCCCTTGGAATGCGGATGCCCCAAGCCCGACACGACCGTGAAGTGATCGCGATGGTCGGCGAGCGCCGCGAGCGTCGGGGAAAGCGTGTAGCGGTCGCCGCTGTCGACCGGCATCCACTCGAGGATGTTGACGCCGTTGGGCACATAGCAGCAGACCATCCGCGGCTGCACCGTCTCCGACATGCGCTTCGGCTCGAACGTCGACGGCGCTCCCCAAGACCGCGGCAGCATCGTCTCGAGGAAGGGGAGCGACAGCGCCGCCCCCGCGGCGCGCAACAGATGCCGACGCGAGAGCGGAGTGAACGACGACATGGAGCGGGTCCTTCCGGAAGGATCGATTGGTTCGGGGGAAGATCAATGGTTACTTCATCGCAAACGCGTCGCTCGTGACGATCGCCTTGATGAGATTCCGCAGCGTCGCGCCATCCTGCTTCATGGTTCCCACCACCCCTGCCACGAGCGGCCGGTCGGCAAGGCCGAGTTCGCGTCCCAGGGCATAGGTCGCCAAGTGCCTGGCAAGCGATTCGAGGAAGCGGTCATCCTGCGCAAGCATCGCCGCTTGCAGCCCCGCCACTCCGTCGATCGCCCGGCCATCGGGCATCAGCGACGAGGCATCGATCAGCGGGTCGTTGGCCTCGATCCGCCCCTTGTAGCCAAACCCCTCCCGATCGCGCCACTCGCCCGCGGCGTTGAAGTTCTCCAAGGCGAAGCCGAGGGGATCGATCCTGTCGTGGCAGCGGGCGCACTGCGGCAACGCACGGTGAATTTCCAGGCGATCTCGGACGGTCGCCTTGTCGATCCCGGGCACCTTCGGCGTGATCTCACCGGCGTTGGCGACCGGGAGCCCCGGATCGGCTCCGAGGAGGGTTTTCAGGATCCACACGCCGCGCTTCACCGGCGACGTCCGCGTGCCGTTGGAGGTGATCGTGAGCACCGCAGCCTGCGTCATGATCCCACCCCGGACCACACCCTCCGGAACCGAGACCTTCCTGAACGCGTCGCCACGGACATCGGGGATTCCATAAAACCGCGCCAGCCGCTCGTTGATCGTCACGAAGTCGCTCCTGATCATGCCGCGGACGTCGAGATCCGCGCGGAGAAACTCACGAAAATACGCCTCCGACTCCCCCACGATCGACTGCTCCAGATGTCGGTCGTACTGCGGGTAGAGATCCGATGCCGGGGGATTGGCCCCCACGTCGCGCAAGCCCAGCCACTGCCCGGCGAAGTTCGTCACGAGGGCCTCGGCCTTCGGGTCGGCGAGCATCCGGTCGACCTGCTGCGTGCGCGTCGCGGCATCTCCCAGCCGACCGGCATCGGCAAGCCCGCGGAGCTCGGCATCAGGCTGGCTCGACCAGAGGAAGTACGAGAGCCGCGTCGCGAGTTCGTGATCGGAGAGCGGCGCTGGCCCATCCGCCGGATGGGCCTCGACGAGATAGAGGAAGTGGGGGCTCGTGAGCACCGCCGTGAGGGGGCGTTTGATCCGCTCCACGAGCGGCAGGTTGGCGGGCGTTGCGGCAAAGATCGCGAAGGCCTCGCCGACCTCCGCGTTCGTCACCGGCCGGCGGTAGGCCTCGCGCATGAATCGCCCGAGTACCTCCCGGACGTAGGCCTCGGGATCCGCCGCGGCGAGTGGCGATTCGAAGAGAATCTTCGTGTGTGATGTGGGTGGCCAGGCATCGAAAACCGGCCCCTCGATCTCGACCCAGTCGATCAGGGCCTCCGGTCGGGGAAATCCGTCCCTGGTTTGCAGCCAGAAATTCTCCAGCACTGCAGGGATCGGATAGGCATACGAGAGCGTCACGCCGGCCGACTCGGTCGTGAACCGAACCGGAAGTTCGACCACCTGTGGCTCCGCGGGCGTCCCGTCGATGTCGAACTCCGCCACCGTTCTGGGCTGCGATCCGAGTTGGAGCGTGAGCTTGAGCCGCGGAGGTCCGTAGTCATAGATCCGGTCGGTGCGAAAATGGGCCGCGTGGGAATCGAACCAGTCCTGATGGTTCGCAGCCCGGGCAGGATCCTCGGCGTCCTGTTTGGCCTGCTCGGCACGGAGGATCTTTTCGGCCCCTTCCTCGACCTGCCGACGTCCGGGGCGCCGGCCGGCGACGCGGGCCCGGCAAACGTACGTGCCCGACGTCGGCACGCGGAAATCGCGGGCGTTCACGGTCCTGTCCCAGCCGTCGTGGTGGAGGACGCACCACTCCCCTTCGTAGGCGTTGTTGCCGCCGTTGACGATCGGGTTGTTGTTGGCGTCGAGGCGGATGCGATGGCTGTCGTCCGCAGAACCAGGAACGGGATCGAAGCGCCAGCGGATCGCCTTCGGTCGCTCACCTGCCACGAGCGCCCGATCGAGGATCTCGCCGGCGGCGGCGAGGTATTGCTCGATCTGCAGCGGCGAGATCGTCAGCACGCTGCCGTTGTTGTCGAATCCGCCGGCGGGAGGATCTTGAGGGAAGATCGACGTGTCGAAATCGATGCCGACGAGATCGCGGATCGTGTTTCGGTACTCCGCCCTGTTGAGCCGGCGCAGCACCACCGACTGCTCCCGCTTGGCGAGTTCCGCCGCCACCGCCCTGCTCGTGATCCAATCGACCACGGCAGCCACCTCGGCCGCGTCCGGCTGCGGCCGGTCTTTGGGGGGCATGGAGTGGCCGCTGAGGACGTCGACGATCTCGCGCCACTTCGCCCGGGCACTCGAATGGCCGAAATCGGTGTCGAGGGCTTCCATCGCGAGAGAGAAATCCCCCTCCGGTTTCTCCCCACCGTGGCACTCGATGCAATGGATTTCAAAAAACGGCACGACTCCCCGCGTGAAGCCGTCGGCGTCGGCATCGGGCCCGGAGGCGGGGGCGACGACCGCAAAGGGCACGGTCCATCCAAGCATCAGGACGGCGGCAAGAAGTCGGGATCGGTGGGACGCCATCTTCTCCATCTCCACGGTCCGAAACGCTCGACGGTCTCTGGCTCACGCCCGCCGGAAGCCGCCGTTGACCGGGAGGATCTGCCCCGTGACGAACGCCGCATCGGGCGACACCAACCACGCCACCGCCGCGGCGATGTCGGCCGGCTCACCCCAGCGTCTGAGGATACTCTCGCGCACGGCGCGCTTTTGCCAGACGTCGCTCGCCCCCTCCCCCCACTTCGTCCGGATCCACCCCGGGGCGACGCAATTGACCCGCACCTCGGGCGCGAGTGACCGGGCCGCGCTCCGCGTGAACGCCATCACCGCCCCCTTCGTCGCCGCGAACAGCTCGCCCGAATCCCCCTCCATGCCGGTCTCCGCCTGATCCCAGCCGGTGGTCACGATCGCCCCACGCGCGATCCCCTTCGCGGCCTGCTCGTCCTGCCAGCGGGCCTTCATCAACCGGCCGAACGCCCGCGCGAGGATCATCGTCGACGTCACATCGACCCGCAGCAGCTGATCGAGCTTCCGCTCGAAGCTCCACGCCGCAGGAGCCCCGGTGAGGACATCGGCACCGGCGATGAGAATCACCGTGTCGAGATCGGGCAGCGCCGTGGTGACGCCATCGACGAACTGCGAAAGCTCCTCATGACGAGCAAGGTCACAGAGAAACCGGCCGGCGCAGCCCCCGAGCGTGGCAAGTTCGGCGGCCACCTCGTCGGCCGCCGCCGCCGATCGGCCATGGATCGCGACACGCGCCCCACCGGACGCCAGCCGCAGCGCCACCGCCCTGCCGATACCGTGCGTCGCCCCGGTGACGAGCACCGTCTTGCCGGCAAGGTCTCTCGTCGGTGCCGCCATGGTGCGTCCCTCGCTCATGCGGCCGGCTCTTCTTCGCCGGATGCTGCAGGGGAAGGCACCGCCGTCGGGGGATTGTCCGCAGCCGGCGTAGCCCCGTCTGTCGGCGCGGCCGGATCGACGGCGGCAGCACCGGCGCGGAGCGGCAACCGGTAACAGACCGCCTCGACCGCGTTGCGGACGAGAAGTTTGTCGCCGGCGATCGCAGGGGAGTTCCAGGTCTGGTCGGAGAGGGCCGCGAGACGGGCCACTTCGCGATGGCCCTCCGGCGTGGCCTCGACGAGCACGACGTCCCCCGGCTCCGACTGGACGACGAGGAGATCGCCGACACGGAGCAACTGCCCCTGGTCGTAGCGTCCCCCCTTCCACATCCGCTTGCCGTCACTCGCGCGGAGGCATTCGAGGATCCCGTCGGAGAGGCCGTAGAGGTGGCCGTCGTGGAGGGCGACATTCGTAAACTTCGTCTTCAAACCCGCCTTGTTGCGCCACGCCTCCTTCACCGTCCACACCCCATCGGCGCCGGGCTGCACGTCGAAGGCAGCGGCGCCGATGCCGTAGCCCTTCGAGATGAAGAGGCGGTTCGGGCCGATCACGAGGGCCTGCGTGCAGGAGGCATCGGAATTGCTGTGCCCGGGCCAGGGGAAACGCCACGCCTCATCCCGCGTGGCAGGGTCGAAGCCAATCACCTGCGACTCCGTCACCGCCACGAGGAACTCACGGCCGCCGAGCAGGACGAGGCTCGGGCTGACATAGCTGATCTGGTCATCGCCGACCGTCCAGCGGCGTTCGCCGGTCGCACGATCGTAGGCCGCGAGCGCCACCGGCCCGTCGGAACGCGGCCCCCCCCCCTGCACCACCACGACGTCGCCGAGGACGAGCGGCGAGCCGGAGCGGCCCCAGGCGACGGCCACCGCATGCGTGGCCGCGTCGATACCGAGGTCGGCGACCACGTCCTGCTTCCAGAGCACCTTGCCGGTGGCACCATCGATGCAAAAGAGCCAGCCGGTGGCCCCGGCCGCATAGACGACGCCCTCGTGGATCGTCGGCGTCGACCGCGGCCCGGTGCCTCCGAGGACCGTCTGGTGACGGGCAGTCACCGCAACCTGCCACTCGGGTTCGCCGGTGGCAAGCGACAGACAGGTGACGATCTCCTCGTCGCCCCGCTGCTCGAGCGTCACGGCATGATCGCCGAAGGTTGCAAACCCACCCCACCCGGCACCGATCGGGCGGCGCCACAGTTCGCGCGGGGGACTTTCATTCCAAGCCGGATCGAGCGCCGGGGCCGAAGGGGGAAGCGAGGTGTCGGCCGCGGGCCCGAGGAAGCGAGGGAAGTCGTGGGACGCCGGCAGCCACGGGCTGGCGGCGGCGACTTGCGGCGAAGCGACCGGACGGGCCAGGAGCGTGTCACGCGACTTCTGCCAGGCCCAGCGGAACTCCGGCACGAGATCGCCGCTGACGCGTTCGATGCGGAGCGTGGCCAGCCCGAGGGCCACGAGCCCGAGGAGCCCGAAGGCCAGGCCGCGTTTCCACGCCGGGCTGTGGCCACTCTCGCGAACAAACCAAACCACCACTGACATCAGCGCCGAGAAGGCGAGGATGAGCGTGATGATGTTGCGAACGGCGCCGTCGACGACCCCTCCGACGACATGTTCGAGGAGCCCGGCCCGGACCATCGCTGCCGCCGCGGCGAGCGAGCAGAGCGACACGATCAACCGCCGCGGTGGCCAGAGCGCGGGGGCAGCGGAGGGAGGAGCCGGCTCGACGGGGACACCGGAACGCTGCTGCTTGGACCGGCTCTTGGACTTGCTCATGCGGGGATCGCCTCGCGGTCGCCCCACCGAATCGTCCGCACGCGCGACACGCCGAAAGGGCCTCACCGGCAGAGTTTACCGGTCGTGCTGTTCCCGCGCCCACGCGAACCTGGGCCACCGATCGAACACGCCCCCCGTTTCCTTGTCGGTGCCGCGGGCCCCGACTACACTCGCCCGACCCCCGGCTTTTCAGCTCTCCTTCCCCTCCACGGAAGCCATCATGACCAGCCCCGAGCCCCACCGTTCCTCAGGATCGAGCCCGCCGACGTCGTCGGCCGCGATCGACGCGGCTCTCCGTTCAGGTCTGGGCGTGGGCCCCTCCACGGCGGCCGTCCATGCCGGCGAGGCCCGGCAAAAACTGGCCGATGCGATCACCGACCCGATCGTCTCCGCGTCGACCTACACCTTCCCGAGCACCCGCGCGATCCTCGACTTCATCGAGCAGGATCTTCCTCGGGAGGAATACGGCCGCTACGGCAACCCGGGGGAGCGGGTGGTGGAGGACAAACTCGCCGCTCTCGACGGTGGCGAGATGGCGGTCCTCTTCTCCAGCGGCATGGCCGCGCTCGTCGGCGTGCTCATGGCGCACCTGAGCGCCGGCGAGGAAGTGGTGTTCTTCGACCAGTGCTACCACCGCAGCCGCGAGTTCTGCCGGCGTCACCTCACCCGCTTCGGCGTCGGATTCCGCGAGGTGAAGACGGGCGACTACGACGCCATGGAGGCGGCGATCAACCCGCGGACGAAGATGGTCGTCAGCGAATCGCCGACCAATCCGCATCTCTCGATCGTCGACTGCGCCCGGTTTGCAGACCTCGGTCGCCGCCATGGTGTGCTGACGCTCATCGACGCCACCCTCTGCACCCCCTACAACCACCGCCCGCTTGCCGACGGCGTCGATTTCGTCCTCCATTCGGCGACGAAATACCTCGGTGGCCACAACGACCTCCTCGCGGGCGTCGTCGTCGGCTCGAAGGGCAAGATGGAGCCGGTGCGGAACCTCCGCGGCATCATGGGGGGGATCAATTCTCCCCACAATTGCTACCTCCTCGAGCGTGGCCTGAAGACGCTCGCCCTGCGAATGGAGCGTCACAACGCCAACGGCTTGGCGGTGGCGAGGTTTCTCGAATCCCACCCGCGGGTGGAGCGGGTCTACTATCCCGGCCTCGAAAGCCATCCCTACCACGCCGTCGCCAAGGCGTCGATGCGCGGCTACGGCGGCCTCGTGACGTTCCTCGTCAAGGATGCCGATTGGGAGCAGACGTCGCGCGTCGTCGATGCCGCCCGGATCCTCCGCATCGGCCCGAGCCTCGGGGGGGTGGAGTCGCTCATCGAGCAACCGCTCGTGATGAGCTACTGGAACTACTCCCCGGCGGAGCGACAGACGTTCGGGATCGGCGACAACATGATCCGCCTCGCCCTCGGCATCGAGGACACCGCCGACCTGGTCGCCGACCTGGGGCGGGCGCTCGAGGCCTGACGCCTCTCCTCCACCGGCCGCATCTTGGCCTCCCGCTCCCCCGGCGCGAGGGGCCGATCGGCGGCGAAGATGTGGCGGGAACGCCGATCGCGCAGGCCGGGCAAGCTGCGGCGTGGCCGGGCCGGCAGGAGAAGCCCCGTGGCCGCTCCCGAACAGGGCGAAGGGGCGTTCTGGGAAAGCTCTGCCGGTCGCGGCGATTTTCACGGAAGTTCCGGTCGCGCGGATGCCGATATCCCTTCCGATTGCAGAAGCCCGTCAGGTGCCGTCCACCGCGGGTGCTCTCGGAGAAGTGTCCATGAACGTCGCGAACGGTATCCGCCGAATGGCCGCACTGGCGCTGCTCACCTGGGCCGCGCAGCCGGGGTTCATTCCTGCCATCGCCGACGACGGGGCCGCACCCGCCCCGCAGGACTCTTCCCTCCGCTGGACCCCCCACCGTTCGGCTGCCGCGCCGCCGGCCGCTCCGGCAGCCCCCGCCGTGCTTCAGCCCAGCGCCGCCGCCGCCCGCTTGCCGGTGGCGAACGATCCGCCGGCGTTTGATGCCGGCGCCGAGGCCGGCCCGGACGATCGCCCGATCGCTGCCGCCGAACGTCCCCGGACGCTCCCCCCGCGGCCACTCCCTTCCGACATGGCCGCCCCGACCGCTGCGCGCTCCGGGATGAATCGGGCACCGGCCCCTCCCCGTGGCCCCGGTCGCCGCACCGACGACGGACGAACGGCCGCTGCTCCCCCGCGCACCGCCGGCGGCGAGCCGTCGCTGTTCGGGATGAGTCTGTTCCGCGCTCCGCAGGGGGATGTGGGGCGTCCGCTGTTCGGCGCGGAGATCGTGCCGCAGCGGGACGGCGTCCGCCCTGCGGCCGCAGCCGGAGACTTTCAACGCTCGAGCCAGCGCCCGATGCTCCCCAACAGCCAGCGCATCGCGATGGCGCCCGGCGACGAGCCTTCGATGATGTCGCGGATGCCGACGTCGTCGATGCCGACCTCCTCGATGCCCCGCCCGCGAGTCCAGGCCCGCCGAGTTGCCAATCAGCCGACGCCCGCCGCTGAGCTTCCGCCGCCCGCCGGTGGGGCGGTCACCCCCGGCGTTCCCTCTGCCACTCCCGGCCGGAGCAATCGTCCCACGCCGGTCGAACCGATGCCGGCCGACCCCTCCCTGTCTGGTGGCATGCCAATGGAGGAGGAAGGGCTCACCTTCGGTGGCCCCGATGGCGACGTCGGCTTCGGAGGCATGCCGGGCGAATCGGGCGACTACGGCCTCTCCGACCCAGGCATGGATGCCTTCGACGGTGGCTTCCCCGACGACGGGATGATGCTCTCCGAGGACGGCATGCCGATGGGAATGGGAATGGGAATGGAGGGTGCGGGAGCTCCCTGGACCGGCGAGGTCTACCTCCATGTTCCCTCGTTCTATGACGACCCCTACGCCTGCGAGGACGGCGAGGCCTGCCCGGGGTGCTCCCCGATGTGGGATCCCGACGGACGGATCTGCGCCTATTTCCGTCGCTTCGGCCGCCCCTACTACGGCTGGCGGTGGTACCGCGACCTCACCGCCAGCGCGGGTGTGACGTCGTTCCAGAACACCACCAACCTTGGCCTCCATGGCAACTACGGCTTCAACGAATACCTCAATTGGTCGATGCCGTTCTGGAATGCGGTCGGCCTCGGCTGGCAGATCGGCGTGCGCGGTGTGCAGGCCGACTTCCAGCGGACGCAAATCACCGCCGCCAACGGCAGCCCGCTCCTCAACACGAATGCTCGCAACCAGGTGTTCCTCACCACCGGGTTTTTCACCCGGGCCTTCGAGGGGCGCGGCTTCCAGGGCGGAGCCGTCTACGACTACCTCCAGGACAACTGGTTCGACAGGACGGATCTCTCCCAGGTCCGTGGCGAGTTGAGCTACGTCTGGGGCTACCACGAGTTCGGATTCTGGGGGGCGTTCAACTCCTTCAATGCCAACGGCGCGTTCGTGACCGGTGCCCGGGGCAACTCGGCCTCCTTCGACACCCTCGATCTGTACACCGGCTTCTACCGGCTCCAGTTCGGGGATGCCAACGAACTGAAGGTCTGGGGTGGTGCCAGCGGCCAGGGGGACTACCTCACCGGCATGCTCGTGCGGGCCCCGATGTCGCGATCGCTGGCGCTCGAGGGGACGTTCACCTATCTGATCCCCTCCTCGAGCAACACCGTGCAGTTGCCCGACAACAAGGGCAGCCTGACCTACGCCGAGCAGGCGTGGAACGTGTCGACGAACCTCGTCTGGTACCCCGCGTGCCGGTCGCGTCGCAGCCTGGCCAGTCCTTACCGGCCGCTCTTCGACGTGGCCGACAATGGCAGCATGATCGGAACGGTGTCGGTGAACCGCGCAAAGCGCCGTTGACGCGTCGGTCATCCGGCCGCCGCCCCCGGGCCTTCCACCACCCGAGCTGCCCGTGGAAAAAGTCATCCCTGACCTTTTTTCACCTGGGATTCCCCTGGAAAGCCAAGGTTTTCCAGGGGGATCGGCCACCGCATCCAGCGGCGGCACCTTTCTCCACAGCGTGCCAGCCCCTGCCGCCCACCGAGGGGTTTCTGCTATCCTTGCCGGTTCCAGGGCGCCCGTTTCGGGCCGCCCCCGCTATCCAGGAATCCATCGCTGCCATGCCGGAAGCAAACGATCCGTGGGCCTCCCTCGCCGACAGCCTCGGCGCTGTTCCAGCGCCTGATCAGGCCGCGGCCCAGCCCACCCCCGCCCCTCAGCCCGCTCCCCCCCGCGTCATCGAGACGCGGCGAACCGAGACGAAGAAGGCCGCCCCCCCGGCCTCGACGGGCGACTGGACCGACATCGTGTCAGGCCTGGGCCTCCAACCAGACGCGGTTCCGCCCCGCCCCACCGCGCCCGCCCCACCTCCGCCCGCAACCCGCGAACGGCCTCCCGTGCCTGCGCCAGAGTCGTTCGAGCGCCGTCCGGAAGGGCAGCACCGCCGCGGTGAACGTCTCCCGGAGACGGAGCGATCCCCCCGGGATCTCCCGCCGCGCGACGTCGCCGCCGATCGGAGCGCCGACGACCTCAGTTTTCACGATCGCCCGGTCGTGGATCGTGGGTCGGATCGTGGCACTGACCGTGGCTCGGATCGCGGCACGTCCGACCGTCCGGCTGCGGGCCGACGGGAAGAGGACGGTCGCCGCGAAGGGCGTCGGGACGGTGGCCGTTCCTCCGGCCGGGGACGCCGCGGTGACGGACGGCGTGGCGAAGGCTCCGAATCGGGCGATGCCCCGCGGAGCGCGGCCGGGGATCGCCCCGGTACCGAGCGTCCCGTTGACGCCAGATCCGACCAACCCCGTCCAGACTCGCTCCGTTCGTCGGAGCGTGGCAATGCGGCCGGCCAGCCCCCCAGGACCGGGGATCGCGACGCCGGCCGGCGTGAGGATGACGACCAGATCGACGACGCCGATTCGCCGGAAGCCCGGATCCTCGAAGATGGCGATCGCGCCGAGGGGGACCGGAGCAGCGGAGAACCGAGGCGTGGCCGTCGCCGCCGGGGACGCCGCGGTGGCCGAGGGCGCGGAGGAAGGGATCGCGACGACGCACCGCGGGGCGAAAGGGCCCCGGAGCGTACCAATGACGAGGCTCCTCGAAGCGGCCCCCAAGACGAAGATCGGGCCGACGACCGCGGCGACGACGAGTTCGGCTTTCAGCCGCGGCGTCCCGCCGAGGACGCGCCCCGTCAGGAGCGGCGTTCGTCCCCCCCCCCGCGCCGCCAGGACGACGGGGAACGGCGCCCCTCCCGCGACCGCGACGGCGAGCTCCGCAGCCAGCCTCCGCGTGGCGAGCAATCGGCCCCCGCTGCTGGTTTTGATTGGGATGCACCGGCCGACCGAGGTTCCGCTCCATCGCGTCCCCAAAGCGCCGACCGTTCGCCTCCCCGAAGGGTCGAGCGGGACGACGACAACTGGGGGGGCATCGACCTGGAGCCCCGCGAGCCGATCGGCGAGTCGGGCGGTGGGAGTGAAGGCGGCCCCACGGATGGGGAGCCGCGCGGAGACTCCGGCGACGAGCAGTCGGGACGCCGCCGCCGGCGCCGGGGCCGTCGTGGTGGCCGCCGTCGTGGTGGCCGGGAACGGACCGGCGAAGATCGCCCCACCTCGGAACAGACCGGAGACGAAACGTCCGCGGTGAGCCGAGGCGATGACGCTCCGGACGATGAACCACTCCCCTCCGGCTACGGCCGGGCCCCCGCTCCTCCCCGCCCCGCTGCCAACGGCAGTGCTGGCGAAGGGGAATCGCGTGGCCGCCGCCGCCGAGGTCGGGGCGACCGGAAAAGCTCGACGCCGCGTGCCGCCGGCACCGCGGCTGAGCCGGCCGCGGAAGGGGCCGAGCCGAAGGGTCGGGGCCGCTCTTCGCGGCGTGCTCCGGGGGGACGCAGTCGCCGCCCCGAACCGGAACTCCGGTCGACGTCGCGCTTGTCGCGTGGCCGGAGGGACGACTTCGTCCCGGTGGCCGGAGGCTACGACGAGGACGACGAAGGGCTCGAATTTCTCGGGATCGAGGAGGCCGGCCGCGAGCCACCGCGGGCCGAGGCACGGCGGAGCGACGACGACGAACTCCTGGCCGAAAGCGGTCTCAGCAGCGTCACCGACGTCCCGAGCTGGGTAGAAGCGATCGGCATCGTCATTGCCGGCAACCTCGATGCCCGCAACCGCCCGCCGCGGGGCGGCGAAGATCAGGACCGCGGCCGTCGAGACGGCTCGCGAGGCCGGGGCTGATCGCCCCCGCTCGCTGAAAGTTCGCTTCGGTGTCGTCCGGTCCGCATCTTGCGGGCCGGGCGACACCGTGGGCCGCTCCGATCACTTCATCGAGATCGTCCGAGCCAGCGGCTTGAGGATCTGCTCGACGACGCAACTGTCGACGACTTCCTGCGCGATCATCGCGAGGCGATTGATGGCGTCGACGTAGGACGTCTGCGGCTCGAGGCTCCCGTACTGACGGGCAGTGACGTAAACGCTCAGCTGCTCCTCGGCGAACTCTCCCGTCCGCACCTGGAAGGCGTTGGTGCGGGATTCGGTGCTAATCCGAACCTGTGTGCGACAATCTTCGTCGAGCGCGACCGTCAACGACGGCTCGAAGTTGATCACACGGGCTCCGGGGATCTCGGCCACCCGGTCCAGCGCCGGGCCAACCCCCAGGGCCTCGGCCAAAAGCGCGTTGTGGTTGCCGCGGTAGGCGAAATCGAAGCCGAAGAGGAGATCGAGTGCCTCACAATCGAGCGGACTGACCGAGAGCAACGCCGGGGCGAGATCGACCACCAGTCGATGCTGATCGAGCACCGACTCAAGGGACGACGGATTGACCTGCCCCGAGCAGAGCCGCTTCGACTCCACAGCAGCCCACCGGTAGCGGCCCTGGTCCTTGTCCTCCTCGAGAACGAAGTCCCGCTTGTCGCGGCAATAAAACTTCCGCATCACCGGGTACTTCTTCTGGACGCACTCGAAGAAGTGGAGAATCGTCTCTCGTTGCGAGGGGAGTTCCATCTCCGTCGCCAGGTTCATGTTGACGTAGAAATCGTCAGCCAACGACGCGTAGGGCGTCATGCACGTGTGCTCCCGGGCGGAAAATCCAAAACAAAATATACGGCTCGTTCGAAGACGCTGTCAAAATAGCACCATTTCCCCCCTCTGCGGCGGCATCCTGCTGGTTTTTCCGGGGCTCTCCCGACATAATCATCACTCAGCCCCAGCCATCCCCCCCTCCGTGGCCCTCCGTGGCGAAGCCCCAGCGAGTCGTTCCCCGCCTCCCGCGGTGGCTTCCCGAACCGGTGTCCGCGCCACCGTCCGCAGCGCCCCCCCGAGTCGGCTTCAGAACCTGCCTTCCCGATCGAGGCGACGTTCCATGTCCTCCCCCTCGGACCCTTCGGGCATTCCAGAGAGCCACGTGCGCATCGAGCAACGCGGCGATGGGGCCGTCGTTGTCCGCGTCCGCTCCGCAGGCGAAGGGGAGGCCCGCCTGCCTGACGCCGTGTTTTCGTTCCGCTGCGGCGATCCGCAGTACGCCTACTGGCTCGCACGACTCAAGTCGGACAGCACCGGCTGCCCCTGAAGTTTTCAGGGCGTGAGTCATCAGGCCGAGCGGGGGACAAGCAGGGGCAAGGCTGATGCGCCGTCCCTGTAGGCCTCTCCATCCTCACCGGCCCCGCCCGCGCGATCTCCCCTCCGACTGACCGCCGCGAGCGACGATCTGTCGGCGACAGGGATCCCCCTGACGTTCGCCCACGATCGGCCGCGACGGCCGGTGTGTCATCACTCCCGGGAACTGGCAATCAGCGAAATGAACTCGCGGTTGCTCTTGAACTTCGCCAATTGCTTCGTGAGTTGTTCCATGGCATCGACGTGGTGCATGCTCGAAAGCGTCCGCCGGAGCATGTTCACCGCGTGGAGTGTGTCCGGGTCGAGAAGCTTCTCCTCGCGGCGCGTGCCGGACTGCGAAATGTCGATCGCCGGCCAAACACGCCGATCGGACAGCTTCCTGTCGAGCACGAGCTCCATGTTCCCCGTCCCCTTGAACTCTTGGAAGATCAACTCGTCCATGCGGCTGCCGGTGTCGACCAGCGCCGTGGCGACGATCGTCAGCGAGCCCCCCTCCTCGAACACGCGGGCCGTCGCGAAGAGCTTCTTCGGGATGTCGAGCGCCTTGATGTCGACGCCGCCGCTCATGGTCCGGCCGGTGTTGCCGACCCACTTGTTGAAGGCACGGGCCATGCGGGTGATCGAGTCCATGAGGAGGAACACGTCCTTCCCCGCCTCCGCCATCCGCTTGCAACGTTCGATCACCAACTGCGAGAGCCGGACATGGCTCTCGACGTCGCAATCGAGACTGCTGGCGATCACCTCTCCCTTCACCGTCCGCCGCATGTCGGTGACTTCCTCGGGCCGCTCATCGACGAGGAGCATGACGAGCGACAACTCGGGGTGGTTGGTCGAGACCGCCTGAGACACCTGCTGGAGGAGCACCGTCTTGCCGGTCCGCGGCGGAGCCACGATGAGGGCTCGCTGCCCCTTCCCCAACGGAGTGAGAAGGTCCATGATCCGGGTCGTCAGCGGCTGCTGACCGGTTTCGAGGCGGAGCCAGTGCTCGGGATTGATTGGCGTCAGTTGGTCGAAGGTCTTGACCTTCGGATAGTCGTCCGGGGCCATCCCCTCGACTTCGACGATCTCCTTGACGCGGGGCCCCTGCTGCCGGCGACCGGGCTGGACCATGGCCTTGATGAACACCCCCTCGCGGAGGCGGTAGCGTTCGATCATCGTCCCGGGAACGAACGGGTCGGTCCGCTCGCGGGTGTAGTTTGTCTCGGCGCTGCGGAGAAATCCGTAGCCGTTCGGATGCATCTCGAGCACCCCATTGCCGGCCTCGAGCGGAATCGGCTCGCCGTTTTCTCCGATCTCCGACTCCATTTCGGGTGGCCGCATCCCCTCGCCGTCCATGCCGACGGCACCTGCGCCGGCAATGCTCCCGGCAGGGCCGCCACCGCCGCCACCACCACCGCCACCTCGCCGGTAGCGCCCACGACCGCGGCGTCCGCCGCCGCCGCCATAGCCGCCCTGGCCCCCCTGCTGGCCGCCGCCGCCGTGCTGCTGACCGCCCGGCTGTCCTCCCTGACCGAACCCGCCCCCTTGGCGGCCGTGCGACCTTGATCTCCTGCGCTTCGACATAGACGCGACCAAACCCTTCAGAGGAACCTTCGCAGCCCCCGCCCACGGCGGAGGAACAAAACCCAAAAACCGATCAAACCCGCCCGATTCACAAACCCCCGGCCAAAAATCCTCGGCACCTCGGATCTCCGGAGAGTCCAGCCGTGCCACCCCCAGGGAACCGAACGCTCGACAGCCCACCACCAAGAACGGCCGAACCGAACCGGCGCCGAGCGGAAGTCCCCAAAACGGACGACCCAACCAAGAGGACATCGGTCGAACGAAGCGACCGAAAGCTCAGTCCTCGAGGGGGGAATCCTCAGAGCCGGAGAGTTCAGCACGAGCAACGAATCGAGCGGTGGCCCTGCCACCGCCTGCCATTCGGGCCCACGAGGCCCATCTTCGGCGAACGCACGGAGCCGCAGATTTCCCCCGGAAAACCACCCGGATACACCCCCGAACAGCATCGCCCGTGGCGAAGATCGACGCGAGAATCCTCGCGGTCAAACATTCGTCGCAGGCAGATCGTCCGGGGAAATCGCCGAGGGAGCCGAAGCTCAACCCACGCCCCCGATGAACAAGGTCGCTTTAAGTCCCTGTTGGGACCGTTCGAGACCTGGACGGAACACAGTTCCTATGCGGAAAAAAAGCGGGAAACCGGAACCGCCGGAACTCCCTGGAAAGGCCCAATCCAAAAGCTGGAAAATCCAACTCCGAACGACCCCCTCCCGATCCCGCGGGACCCGCCCGACAGGGACCATCCCTGTGCCCTCCGCCACCAATCTCCAGCGAAGACTCGCCGAGGAAGGAGGCTTTCAAGGCCACATTCGATTGCAGAAGTATCCGGACCCCGGCCAAAGATGTCAAGCCGCCGATTCCCGCGCCCTCTCGGGGGAGACTTCCTGCGGCTGCGGAAGCGGAAAATGGGGGAAGGGGGAGGGAGCGGGGCGGAAAGCAGGGGAAGGCTGGGAAGGAAACGCCGACTTGTCTCCCCCAGAACCGAAAATCGATGCGATTCCTCCGACCGGACAGGCCGATAGAGACAAACGACGGCACCGTTCCCGCATCCGGTGTCCCTCCGCTCTGAGGCAGCGTCCCATGGCATCCCGCATTCATCGAGGGTTTCTCAATCCCGTCGTCCGGGCCTGCGCCGTGGCGCTCGTGGCGGTCTGGGCGCCGGCCATCGCAGCCGCCGCGGTCCCCTGGCATGCCGACCTCACGCAAGCGAAGACGGCCTCGCAGGTCTCCCGTCGGCCCGTCCTCGTGCTGTTCGTGGCCGCCTGGAGCGAGGCGAGCATCAATCACGACAAGACGTTTCTGGCGTCCGAGGAGGCTGTCGCCCTCCTCACCGCCTGCTTCGAACCGGTGCGGATCGATGTCGACGCCGATCCGGCAACGATGACCAGGCTTCAGGTCGTCCACCTCCCCTGCGTCTGTGTGATCGATCCCGACGAGCGTGTCCTCGCGCGGTTCGACTGCCCCCCTTCCTCGGTGGCCTTCGTGGCCGCCGCCGGACGCGCCGCTCAGGAAGCCGCTGTCGCCTGCGCCGGTCCGCTCCCGAAAGCCCCGCCGGCCATCGCCGCACACGCGCCTCCGGCTCAGGCCGCGGTGGCGCCCGCCCCTGTCTCGCCTCCCCCGCCCGCACCGGATGGCGGACCGGCCACTCCCGCCGCCGAAGGCGTGTCCGCCGATCCGGCGCTCGCCACGACTCCGCCCCAATGGCCTGCGGAGGTCTCCGCGGCGCCGCTGGGAGCTTCTGCTCCCGCGCCGAGCCCCCCTGTCGCCACAGGCCAGGCGACGACGATCGAACCGTCAGCCCCTACCGCTCCCCCTTCCGCTCCTCCGCCGTCCGGCCTCGCCTCGGCGATCCCCAACTGGCTCAGTCCGAAGGGGACCGATCCGGCGCCTCCAGCCGCCGCCTCCCCCAGCGAACCGGCAGAGAAGAAGGCGACCGGCTTCTGGGCCACGGTTCAGAAGCCGTTCACGAGCCTCGTCGGCAAGCCGGCGAAGCCCGCCGCCGAACCCGCCGCTCCGAGCGAGATGCCCTCGACCGGCGTCGCGGGAAGCGAGCCGGGGGCGTCGATGCCGGTCGGGCTCGAGGGGTACTGCGCGGTGAGCCTCGTCGACAAGCGGCAGTGGGTCGAGGGACGCGCCAAATGGGGAGTGCGTCACCGCGGCCGCACCTATCTGTTCGCCGGCTCGGAGGAGCAGAAGGCGTTCCTCGCCAATCCCGATCGCTATGCCCCCGGTCTCTCCGGCGATGATCCAGTGCTCGCCACCGACCTCGGCCGGAAGGTGCCGGGCCAGCGCCAGTACGGCGTCTCCTATCGCTCGAAGGTCTATCTGTTCTCGTCCCCCGATACGAAGGCCGCCTTCGAGGCCGATCCGCAGAAGTATTCGCAGCGTGTCCAGGTCGCCGAGCAGCCCGTCGGCACAAACGTCCGCTGACCTGGGATGGGCCGGGGTTCCGAGGGCTACCACGTCGATTGGCGACTGCCGATCGCTCACCCTCGCGGTACGGCCCACTGCCGCGACCTGCCGACGGCGTCATCCCAGGCCGACGTCATTCGTTGCCGGGTCACGCCGTCGATCTGCGGGTGGAAACGCCTCTCCACCCGGGTGGCGGCTGGCACCGCATCGAGCGCCGGATAGACCCCCACCGACAATCCCGCCAGCAGCGCGGCACCGAGCGCCGTCGTCTCGAGGACGACGGGGCGTTCCACGGGACGGCCGAGAATATCGGCCTGGATCTGGAGGAGGAGGTTGTTGGCACTGGCGCCGCCGTCGACACGGAGCGTGCCGAGGGTCACCCCCGCGTCGCGCTCGATGAGCCGGACGACATCCGCAACCGACAACGCCATCGCCTCGAGCGCCGCCCGGGCGATGTGGGCGCTGGTCGTGCCCCGGGTGAGGCCGATGATCAGACCACGCGCGGAAGGATCCCAGTGGGGCGCGCCGAGGCCGGTGAGCGCGGGGACAAGAACCACCCCTCCGGAGTCGGGCACACTCGCGGCGAGCGTCTCGACCTCAGCCGCGCGCCGGATCATCCCCAGGCCATCGCGGAGCCAACCGACGATCGCGCCGGCGATGAACACCGATCCCTCGAGCGCCCAGGTGACGCTCCCCGGGGTGGCGCCGCAGGCGACGGTCGCGAGGAGCCCTTCGCCAGGCTGAACGCGCTTGTCGCCGGTCGAGAAGAGGAGGAAGGCGCCGGTGCCGTAGGTGTTCTTGGCGGCCCCTGGCGTGACGCATCCGTGCGCGAAAGCGGCTGCTTGCTGGTCACCGGCACAGCCGGCGATCCGCACGGCGCTCCCGAGGAGAGCCGATTCCGTGGAGCCAAAATCCCCGCTCGACGGCCGCACCTCGGGAAGGATCGCCCGCGGAATGCCGAACATCCGGCAGAGGTCGTCGCTCCACTCCAGGCGATCGATGTCGAAGAGGAGCGTGCGGCTGGCGTTGGTCGGGTCGGTCGCATGGACCCTCCCCCCGGTCAACCGCCACATGAGAAAGCTGTCGACCGTTCCGAACGCCACCTCCCCCCGCTCGCAGGCCGCGCGCAGTCCCGGCATCGTTTCGAGGAGATGGACGATCTTCGTGGCGGAGAAGTACGGATCGAGGAGGAGCCCGGTGCGGCGACGGATCTCCCCCTCGAGGCCTTCGGCCCGGAGCCGTTGGCAGACCGGCGCCGATACCCGACTCTGCCAGACGATGGCCGGAGCGACCGGCCGACCGGTGGCGCGGTCCCAGAGGATCGTCGTCTCGCGCTGGTTGGTGACGCCGATCGCCGCGACGCTGCCCGCTCCTGCGCGGGCGAGTGCCTCCCGCGCGCAGTCGAGGGTCGTTCGCCACAGGTCCTCGGGATCATGCTCGACGATCGCCAGATCGACCTCCCCGCCGTCCCCCTGCCCCCCGCCACGGAGATGCTGGGGGAACTCCTCCTGCGCCGTCGCTACCGGCAGGCCGTCGCGGTCGAAGACCACCGCGCGGCTCGACGTCGTTCCCTGATCGAGCGCCAGCACCCGGTCGCCCGGCCGCGGATTGGTTCCCATCGTCTCCCCCCGTGAAATGTCAGTCCCGGTCACCGAGCCGCTCGCCCCGAAGTCGCTTGCCGTATCGCTCGGCCATCATCGCCCGGAGCGCCGTAACCTCGGAGTCGACGGCGTCGGCCGCGAGGCGTCCGGCCTGGACGAGCTCCGAGGCAATGGCGCGGAGCGTGGCCTCCGACAGTTCGGGATCGAAGTCGAGGAGGAGACGGCGCTCGACGAGGTCGGCGAGCGTCTCCGCCCACTCCAAGTCGAGACAGAAGCGCACGATCCCTCGCGGCAGCGGGCAGTCGCCAAGCGGCTCGAAGGAATTTCTGTCCACCGCTCCCGCGCCTGCCAGCGACGGATCGATTCCCAGCGCCTCCCCGGCCCGCGCCCCAAACAGCCCGACCAGCCTCTGGGCCATCGCCGGTGCCCCCTCGCGGGGAACACCGGCCTTCATGGCGATCGTCGCCAAACGCCCGACCAGCTCCTCCGCTTCGCCGAGCGAACAGGCGCCTGGCAGCGGACGATTCCGCGACGTCGCCGCCACGGGGAGGCCGAGCACCGCGAGGACCTCGGCGGCGGACTCCTCGGCGAGACTACGGCAGGTCGTCAGCTTTCCCCCCACGATCGACCACAGCGGTAGCGGGGCAGCGGCGAGCCGCACGAGCATGTGCCGGCGCGTGATCCCTGCTGGCGTACGCCCGTCGGCACGACGGGCCGGCAACGGGCGGACGCCGCAGTAATGCTGCACGACATGCCCTGGCGACGGTGCCGTGGCGGGAAAGAGGAGCCGCACCGCCGCGAGGAGATAATCGATCTCGTCGGTGCCGGTCCGCGCCGTCGAGGGATCCCCGGGGAAGGGAATGTCGGTCGTCCCCACGAGCACGAGACGATCCCCGAACGGGAGGACGAACACCGGGCGACCATCCGCGGCCTCTGCGTAGACGCCCCGCTTGCCGAGCGCTCGGCGCAGCGCCGCGTGGTCGACGAGGAGATGGCTTCCCTTCGTCCCACCGATCAAGCGTTGTGCGGTCGGGGATTCGCCAGACTGGGGCCTTCCATCCGCGCCGTCCCCCGGCGGCAGGAGTTCGCCGAGCGTGTGGTCGACCCAGGCACCGGTGGCGTTGACGATGGCGCGCGGGGCAAGAACGATCTTCTCAACGGTCCCCCGGACTGCCTCGGCGGCCGGTACGACCGTCAGCCGGCCGTCGGCCTCCACGCGGGCCGTTCGCCGGGTGAGGATGCGGAAGAGAACGTCCTTCTCCGCGGCCAGCGAACGAGCATCGACGAGGAGTTCGACGGTGAATCGCTCCGGGTAGACCATCTGCGCGTCGTCGTACACCCCAGCGAGCGGATAGCGGTCTGCATCGACCGCCGGCATCCCCTCGGCGCCGCTTCGCACGACACAGCGGCGTGGCCATGCCGAACCGGTCGAGAGGAGATCGTAGAGCCAGAGCCCACAGGCAACGGCGAGCCCCCCCCGCCCGCGCGCCCCGGCCCAGCGCCGGGCAAGCACCTCGAAGCCGAGGATCCGCGCCGCCGCGGCGAAGAGCCCACCGAACCAGCCCCGCACCGGAACGAAAAACCCGAGGGGGCGAACGAGGTGGGGCGCGAGCCGCAGCAATCGGTCTCGCTCGGCAAGGCTCTCCCGCACGAGCCCAAGCTCGCCGTACTCCAGATAGCGCAAGCCGCCATGGACCAACCGCGTCGACCAGCGGGTCGTCCCTGCGGCGATGTCATCGGCGTCGATCACGACGACAGACAGGCCATTGAGAACCAGTTCCCTGGCCAGCGCCGCTCCGTTGATGCCTGCCCCGAGGATCACGACATCGACCGCAGTTGGCGTCGATTCCCCTCCGGAGGCCATGCCGATGGTCATCGATCGAACTCCAGACTGGCGTTCCCCGACATGGATCGTTGCCGGGGCGTGAACCTGCGCCCGACAACCGAGGCCAACGTCGAAGCGCCACTATACTGCGCTCCCTCGGGGCGCGATCGATCGCCAGCGTCCCGGTTTTCCCTCGCGGGGCCCGACCGATGCCACCGAACGCCTTCGCCGCCCGCCGCCGCCGGGTCGAGTCGAGCGCCTCTGGGTGGTGGTCTGCCGTGGTCGGGATCGTCCTCCTTGGCCTCGCCCGAGTCCCGGTGGCCGGGCAGGAATCGGATCCGGGTACACGCCTCCCCGCGGTGACGGCAACGTGGAGCGGGGTTCCGCTCCGGACGGTCTCTCGGCGCTTGGGGGAACTCGTCCGCCGGCCGGTGATCCTCGACCGCCGCCTCGATCCGGACGCTCGTGTCACACTCGACATCCGCGACGCGGCGCTGGTCGACGTGCTCGAGCAGATCGCCCTGCCTCTGGGGGCGAGCTCTGTGGTCCTGCCGACGTCGATTCGGATCGTTCCCGGTCGCGCGGCCGCCACGCTCATCGCCTCCGACGCCGAGCGAACGCGGGCGATCGCCGCGCTCCCGCTCGTCTCCCGGCGGCTCGCCGGACGCCGCGCCCCTTGGGCATGGGACGATGGGGCCCGGCCGCGCGATCTGATCGCGAGACTCGCCGATGAGTCGGGGATCGATCTCGCTGGGCTCGACGACATCCCCCACGATCATCTCGCCGCCGCCGAACTGCCGGCGCTTCCGCTGGCAGAGCGTTTTGATCTGCTCCTCGCCCAGTTCGATCGACGGATTGACTGGAAGACGGCGCGGAGTCGATCCGAGCGGCTGGAACTGGCGATCGTCCCGCTGCCGCGGGACGTTCCCGGTGAAAACGCGACCGTCGTCGTGGCCGCCGGCGCGGTCCGCGGCGGGCCGAGCGTCGCTCCCCCTCCCCGTCCCGGCGGCTCCCGTCGTCCCCCCGCCGGGATGCCGACCTGGACGCTCGAAGTCGCCGCCCCCCTCGATCAACTCCTCCTGACGATCGCCACGCGGATGGAGCTCGAGCTCGAGCTCGACCGTGAAGGGCTGCGGACGAAGGGGATCGCAGCAGCGGAGATCGTCCGGCTTTCGGTCAAGGACGTCGACCGCGACACACTTCTCGATCGGATCGTCACGCCGCTGGCGTTGGAGTGGAAGATCGACGGCCGCACGCTCCGCGTCGGTCCGACGTCGGACTGATCGCAGCGCGTCGGCCGTGGAGGCGACGCTGCCGGGGCTGGCCAGGACCGGACCGTCAGCCGTTCCCGGAGGAACGGGGCGGCAGGAGCCGACCGGTCGGGACGAGCTCCGCAGCCGGAGCCGAGGGGCGAACACGCCCTTCGCCCCGCCGACCGGCCAGCCCGACCCGACCCCGGATCGCTTCGAGGTTGCGGCGGGCGCCCTCCATCTTCGGATCGAGCCGCAGCGACTCGCCGTAGGAATCGGCGGCGTCGCCGTACTCGGCCTGCCGAGCCTGGGCGACACCACGGTTGAACCAAGCGCGGGCGTCGCGCGGATCGTGGCGGATCGCTTGATCGAAGTCGAACTCCGCCTTCGCCGGCTCGTCGGTGACGAGATAGGCCAAGCCTCGATTGAGATAGGCGAGGTCGTAGGTGCGATCGCGGCGGATCGCCGAAGAGTAGGCGCTGATCGCCTCGAGCGGCTTGTCGAGTTCCATGAGCGTCAGGCCGCGCCACAGTTCAGGGCGGGGATCGTCGTAGGCGATCCCCGCGGCATCCTCGAAATCTTCGAGCGCGATGCCGTGACGCCCGAGGTGGAACCAGGCGATCCCCCGACGCAGGTAGAGTTCCGCGTCCATCGGGTCGAGCCTCAAGCCCGCGGAACAGGCCTCGAGCGATCCCTCGAAGTCACCGAGATGCCGGGTCACGATGCTGAGGGCAAGCCTGGCGACGGGGAGCTTGGGATCCTCTTCGATCGCCTCGAGGACCAGCTTCTTCGCTTCCTCGTACTTCCCCTTCCGGTCGAGCTTGTCAGCCTTGACCAGAAGCTTCCGCGCCGGTGAATCCTCCTCCGGCGGCGGCATGTCGACATCGGGAAACGGGAGCAAATCGGCGCCAGGCACCATTGGCTTCGCGGTCGGCCTCGGCCGGACAACCGGCGGCGCGTCATCGGGATCGGGCAGAGCCCTGTCGTCGTCGTTCCCGCGGGGGGCCGGCCGGCGCGGAGCGGGCTTGGTCAGTTCCTCGTCGAGATCGCGTTCCGGTTCGGTGTCGCGTTCCTTCTCCCGATCCTTCTTCGGACCTGTCGCCCGGGGCGTCTGGCCGGTGCGCGGCTTCGGCTTCTCCTCGCGCGGAAAGGGATTGAGCTCTTCGGCGAACGGGTCATCGACGGCAGGCCGCTGCTCGTTCTCGGCTCGGGCTGCCGCGAAATCGCCGAGCCAGGCAAGCCCGGTGAGGGCGATGCCCCCACCCATCTGCAGGGCCGCAAGCAGGACGGCCAGTCGCACCCTGCCCCGCCGCTGACCTGCCGGGGGGCAGGAGGGGATGGTGGCCGAACGAGACGCGGAAGGGAGAGAGAGGCTGGGCTCGATCATCGTGCTTGTTCCACCATCGGCGCCGTCAAACACACGTTTCTTCTCCATCGGCAGACTCCCCGCCGATCCCCCGCCCTGTCGCCTCGACCAGCGCGAATCGTCACAACCGCGCCTATCGGCCTGCCATCTGGCCGCGGTGCCGTCAGCCGACGAGGCCGCCAAGACGTTCCTGGATCCCCTCGCGGATCCGCCCGCTGAACAGGGCCGCGGCCCCGGGAAGCTGGAGCTTGACGAGGAGTTCCTCGATGAGGATCTCGAGCGAGCCGTCGAACTTCATTCCCGCCACGGCGAGGTTGAACTGCATCCGGTCTTCCCCGTCCCACTGGGCCGTGATCTCACCGACCGAGTCGGCGTACTCCGACCGAGCACGGACGAGCGCCTCGTCGAGGCGGCGTTTGATCTCGTCCTGATCGAGGGTGTGCGGGACCCGCACTTCGAGCGTCTTGGCCATCGTGCATGCAACCCTTGGGAAGAAGCGGTCGGTGAGGCCAGCGGCGGGCGTACGGTCGCTGCCAGCGGGGCTTCTCCGGAGGATATCGCCGATTCCCCCCCCGTGCCACCGACGGGGACCGCCCAGCCTCGTCGGCCCGGGGATTCCCGATGGCCTCGAGGCATGAGGCTCATCCCCCGGCGGCAGGGAGCGCCGCCGCGAATCGATCGACGGCCCGCCGCACCCGATCCCGGTGTACCGTTCCCAGCCGGTCGCCATCCCCCCCGGCCGATCGCCCCGCGCGGCAGGCCACCGACCGCACCCCGACGACATCCGCCCCCACCGCCACCGCCGACGCCACGTCATCGAGCCCGAGCTTTCCCGCCAGGGCGATCGGCAGCCCCGCGGCGTGGGCGAGGGTCACCCAGCGGCCGATGGTGTCCCGATCGGCCTGGCCAAACAGCCCGGGGCCCACCTTGTCGAACGTGTCGACGAGCACCCCCCGACACCCGATCGCCGCCGCCGCTACGACAAGGTCTTCCAGGTTGGGCGCCCGACACCGCTGCCAATCGGCATAGGCGACCGCGACGAGCCCCGTCCCCGCCGGAAGCCCGGCGGCGATCCCGCCGAGCGCCTCGCGCCACGGGGTGCCCACCGCCCCGGAGAGCCCGACTTTGACCGCCGCCGGCGCCGGCGCGGCCGCCAGCTTTTGGCAGACGTCGGCCACGAACGCGAGCGCCCGCCGCCTGCCGGCTTCGGCGTCGGCCGCGGCGTCGAGAAGCTCGCCACAGGCGAGCGTCCAGGGGGATGAGTTCGAGACGATCGCGGCGATCGCGGCGACCGTTGCGGGGGCGGCGGCGCCGAGCGGCCCGGCGAGCGGCTCTTTGACGTCGATGATCGCGCACCCGCCAGCGAGCGCCTCCGCCGCCTCGTCGCCATCCCGGACGCTCACGAGCAGTCCCCGCCAGATCACGTCCCCTCCCCCGCCGCCACACGCCCGGCACGTGCGGAGCGTTTGGCCGCCGCGAGTTCTCGATTGAGGCGGCGAACGAGGTCGACCGAGAGCGGCTCGCACCACCGCCCGTCGAAGGTTACCGATCCCTCGCTCCACGCGCCCCAGAGAGACAGCGTCGGCCGCGCGGCATGGTCGCGAGCCCGTTCCGCGATCCGCATCACGAGCGTGCGGACCCGTTCCCCGCCGGTGGTGTCGTCGCCCGGTGCGGGCGGCTCGAGCCGGCTGCCGAGGAAGAAGCATTCGACGAC
>CANGGT010000037.1 GCA_947453375.1 Planctomycetaceae bacterium | reverse complement strand
TCGCGCTGGTCGTCCTCGCCGGCTTCTCCGGCACGCGATTCAAAAATCCGCTGATGGTCACGCGGTTGCTCGACCCCGGCGAGAAAGACGTGCTGGCCGATGTCTGGGGCGAGGTGAAGCAGGCGATCGCCACCGAGACGGTCGGCGAACAGGACGAGAGCATTCCCGGTCAGATCCGCGTGTTCCTCGACAGCCAGCCGAAGCTGCTTGCCCATCTCCGGGAGCCGTCCACCGAACGGATCATCCGCGATGCCCTGACCGACGCCGTCCCCGTCGCCCCCGATCGGGAGATCATCGATCCGGGCGGGACGTTCAAGTGGCTGTCGCTGATGAGCATCTGCATGGTGATCCTCGGGTTCGTGACCGGCTTCCGGGAGATCGTCAAGGAGCGGCCGATGCTCGACCTCGAGCGGCGGCATGGCCTGATTTTTGCCGCCTACGTGGTCGCGAAGGTTGTGGCGTTGGCACTGGTGCTCGCCGCCCAGATCGCGATCTTCAGGACCTCGGTCGAACTCGGCCTGATGATCCGCGAGTTCTTCGGCGGCGAGGCTCCGGCCGAGATCTACCGGCGCGGGGCGATCGTTTCCGCCTCCTACAACTGGCTCGCCGCGGTGGCCTGCGCGACGATCGGCCTGATCGTCTCGGCCTGCGTCCGTTCCACCGACAAGGGCGTGCTTGCGGTGCCGCTTCTGATTACGCCCCAGATCCTGCTCGGAGCGACGATCCTGCCGATCAAGGAGGGAGTGCTCAAGGTCCTTGCCATGCTCTTCTCCCCGCTCTACTGGGCCCATCGTGGTTGCCGCAGCGAGGGGCCCGGTGTGCCAGAGTTCTGGCGGAATCTCGGCGACTACGACAAGGCGCTGTGGATCCCGTATGCCGCCCTCCTGGCGCAGATTCTCGTAGCGACGCTCGTCGCGATTCTCGTGCTGCGCTCTCAGGAGCGGTCTGTCCTGGGGCGCAATCGCCCCACGCGATAACGGGTCGGGCCGGGCGCCCCAGAGAATGCCCCACGTCCTTCGGGCCCGGTTCGACGGGACCATCATCCGCGGTTTCCAAAGAGGATCACGTGGCCAAGCATCGCATCTTCACAACGCCCTTTGCGAGCGTCTATCCGCACTATGTCGCGAAGGCGGAAAAGAAGGGGCGCACGAAGGACGAAGTCGACGAGATCATCCGTTGGCTCACCGGCTACACCCGCCGGCAATTCGAGTCGAGCCTGAAGAAGAAGACCGACTTCGAGACATTCCTTGCCGAGGCGCCGCGGATGAATCCGTTGCGGACCCTGATCACCGGAACGGTCTGTGGGATCCGCGTCGAGGAGGTGGAGGAGCCGACGATGCGGGAGATTCGCTATCTCGACAAGCTCGTCGACGAATTGGCGAAGGGAAAGGCGATGGAGAAGATCCTCCGGAAGCCGCCGGAGGCCTGACGGCGCGTTCGGCGACGGGACACGGGCGACCCTGAGGCCACGTTTGAGCCGGGACTCGGAGGCCCGATGAGCCTCTGGCCTGTGGTGAGTTCGTCGGCGGGGCAGGGTTTTTACTTTCCCTTCTTCCCCTTCCCGGGCTTTTTCGTGTCTCGCTTCGCGGGCTTCGCCTTCGGCTCCTCGTCCACGTCGTCGTCCGCCTCGTCGGCGGCTTCCCCTTCGACGGTGGCGATCTTTTGGCGCTTGTCCCTCGTCGGCGGCTTCCGCCCGGCGGATATGTCATCGTCGACCATATCGGCAGCTGCCTGAGTGAGGCCGACCTCGCCCGGCGCGACGATGATGCAGTTCTTGCCGAGATCGAGTTCGTCCTCCTCCTCCACGATCGGGCGGCCCCGGTCGTCGTAGCGGACGTCGGCTTGCGCGGTCTTCTTCTTGGCCAGCGCCAGGAGATCCTCGTAGAGCTTCTTGGCGTCGGTGCCATTGATCGTGGACACCGCCTGGGCCACCTCGCCGAGGTAGCGGAGGAAGATGCTGCGGCGCTGTCCCTCCTGAGCGACGCGGAGGCGGCGGCGCAAGTACATGCCGAGGTTACGCCCCACGGCCTGGAGGGCGAGACGGATTTCTTTTTGGATCTCCGGGTAGGAGGCGATCGCCTCCTTCGATTCACTCGTGAACGGCACCCACACGCTCGCCACATGGACCATCACGGTCACCGGTCCCGAGGGGAGGCTTCCGCGCGATTGGGAGAGGCCGTAGGATCGCCAGTTCGTGGCAAGGATCGTCTGGGTGACGGCGCACGCGGAGTGCTGGAATTGGAGCGGCACGCGGTTGGCGAACCGCAGCACCGTCATGTTCGAGCCCTCGTCCATGTTGACGTGCTGCATCGCGGAATGGAGCGTTGCCAGGGCGTCCTTCTTGAGCTTCGACGGGGACTGGCGGCTGGCGAGCTTTGCCTCGTCGAGAATCTTGTCGGCCGCCTCGCCGCTCATCCCTGAGAACGTCGTCGTGAGGAACTGCCGCAGGCTGCGGGAGTCGCTCTCTCCGGCGATCTCCGTGAGCGCCTCGAGCGACACCTTCTGCGCGCCGGGCCCACCGCCGTAGGCGAGCGACGCCTCGATGACGAACGGGTTGCCCCGGTAGACGCCCGGCGGCCTGGTTGCGGCGGTGAAGAACTCGCCCGGCACAACCTGCCGCAAGCCTGCAAGCAATCGCTGCTCGCCGATCGGTACGATGCAGTCTGTGGCCGGCGGAGGGATCTTCGTCTCCTGGATCGCCTTGTAGAGGGCATCGGCCTCGCCGCGGCCGAGCTTCGCGCAGCTGACACGCGTCGAGAGCTTCGCGGAGTCGCAGATCTTCCGGGCGATGCCGGAGGAGACGCGCGAGAAGGAGCCGGTGAGGAATTGGGCCAGCGTCAGCTTGGCGTGCTCCTGGAGCATCGTCACGAGGCGACCGAGCTCGACGCCGTAGGGATGCGGCTTGATCTCCTTCGGCTCCGGTGGCAGATCGTGGGTCGACCGCTCGAGGATCCGCTCCGGGCCGTCGGGGCCCTGGAAATGGATCCGGCAATGGGGATTGGCGATCGCCGTCTGCTCGAGATACTCCTCGACACTCCCTCGACCGCGCTGGAACTTCGCCTCCATCTCGATCGTCACCCGCGTGCCATGATCGACTGCGTGGCCGAGATCGTTGGCGGCCACCCACTCGATGCCATGCTTGGCCATCAGTTCGGCGCCTGCCTTGCCGGGAGGGAGATCGATCCCCTCCCCCTTGCCATTGAGGATCTGCGGCTCGTTGGTCTTCGTATCGATTCGCAGTTCGTAGTAATGGGCCGGCTCCTTGGCGGAGATCTTCGAGATGATCTTCACCGGTTTTCCGGTCGTGAGCACGCCGTACATCCCGGCCGCCGAGATCCCGATCCCCTGCTGGCCGCGACTCATACGCAGACGGTGGAACTTCGAGCCGTAGAGGAGCTTGCCGAAGATCAACGGGATCTGCTTGCGCACGATGCCCGGGCCGTTGTCCTGCACCCCCATGCGGAAGCGCGAGGTGGAGTCGCTCACCGCCTCGATGTGGACCCAGATCTCGGGGAGAATGCCCGCCTCCTCGCAGGCATCGAGCGAGTTGTCGACCGCCTCCTTGACGCTCGTAAGGAGCGCCTTGCGGGGTGAATCAAACCCGAGCAGGTGGCGGTTCTTCGCGAAGAACTCGCTCACCGAAATGTCGCGCTGGCCAGCCGCGAGGGTCTGGGCTGTGGCCCGGCGCTTCGCCGGGGCGGGAGCAGGAGTGTCGACCGGCGCGGGGCCCGGTGTCGTCGGCTCCCCCCCGGGCAGATCCTTCCCGGTGGTCGTGGCTTGGACGGTGGCTTTCTTCACCGCCGCGACGGCAGTGGACGCGGCGGATCTGGAGGGGGGCTTCTTGGCCATGGCTCGGTGGAAACGGGGGGAAAGCGTTGGGGGAACCGGGGTGTTGGCCCGGTTTCAGACCGGGAGCCGGGGGATCGGCGGGTGGGAAGCTGGGCAGAGTATAGCGGCTGTGCGGGGGCCAGTTCTCCGGCCGCGGCGACCCTCCGGGGGCCGGGGACCTTGCCTGCTGGGAAGAGGCGTCACAGGTGTCGTGCCGCGACTGATTCGTCGATTCGTCACCAGCCGAAACCCCCTATGGGCCGGTGAAGGCCGGTGCACCAATCGACGTCTCGGAGGTGATGCGATGACTCTCTCTGCTTCCTGGCGGCGCGTGCTGCCGGCCCTGCTCGTGGTGGTGGCCGGCGCCTGCGGATCGTCCGCAGTTGACGCGGCCCCCATCAACCACGGCATCGACGCCCCGACGCCGGACGTCTTCCAAAACTATTGGGTGCCGCCGGTGCCGGCAGGTGCGTCGCCGGGGTTCGGAGCGCAACTCTACGTCGCGCCGCGACCGGTGCCGCCGCGTGTCGGCCACACCTGGTACACGTACCCGCCGTTTCTGCCGCACGAGTTCCTCTACAAGCACCATCGCAAGTACGTCCGTCCCGCCGGTGCCACTGGTCTCCGAACCGAGGTCCGCGCGGTGTGGTGGTGAGCCCGGCGATCGCGGCCGATCGAACCTTTCAACTCCCCTTTCGACTTCTCCCCGCAGGATCTGTCCATGAAACCGTCTCTCTCCGCCCGGCCGGATGCCCTGGCCCGAACCGTGATCCTCGTCGGTCTCGTCGCGACCCTCCTTGCCGGACTGGCGACGGTGGCCCGCGCGGGAGACAAGGCGACCGAGAAACGCTACTTCCTCCGTGCCAAGGGGAAGAGCTGGCACAGCGTTTGGTATGACCCGTCGATCGGGCGTCCGATGGCGCTGGTAGTGCCGCCGACGGCGGAGTTCACGTCCGAATACGCCTGGGGCGTGCCGAGCTCGCGGGTGATGCCGCTCTACCACCAGTACCAACGCCCCTACCCGGGGCCGGGGGCTGTCCCCGGACAGGGGGCCGGCATGCTTCCCACCCCCTATTGGCCGAGCGACACCGTCCAGTTCGGTGTTCACAGTGTCCGCGGGCCGTGGTGACAAGGCGGGCAGGAGGCGGGCGGCGCGGTCAGAAGCGGGCGCGGAGGACGATCGACGGGCCGGCGTTGCGGTGCCCTCAGCCGCGGTCGGCGAGACGCTCGATCGCCGTCCGCGCCCAGGGGCTGTCGGGGGCGAGCGCCACGAACTTGCGGAGGTGTCTCGTGGCGTCGAGCGACCGGCCGGCCGTGTCGAGGATCCCGGCGATATGCCAGTGGGCGTCGGCGTAGTCCGGCTGCTGCCGCAGAACTCCGTCGAGGGCCGCCTCGGCGAGCTCGTGGTCACCCAATTCGGCGAGCACGCATCCGAGCCCGGTGCGGGCCTCGAGATGGTCGGGATCGAGTTCGATCGCCGCGTAGTAACGCTCCCGTGAGGCGGTCAGGTCGCCGATGCGGTAGAGCAGTTCCGCGAGCATGAACGACACCCTGGCACTCGGTCCCCCGGCCTGAAGGAGCGCCCTGAGGGCTTCGGTGGCCGGTTCGATTTCTCCCGCCGCCTCGAGATCGGCTGCCATCGCCAACAGTTCGGCCTCCGCCGGCGGGGCTTCACCGTCGAGGATCACGCCTGTTGTGGCGTAGCCAACCGGAGCCGACCACGGAAGCACGGCGACGGGGGGGACTTCCTCCGCGGTCAGGTCGGGGTTGTAGAAGCCGAGTTGCCGTTGCCCGCCGGCGCCGAACAGGGCGTCGCCGCAGCGGAGGCTCAGCCGCCTGCCATCGACCACGATCCGCTCCAGATCGCGGGCCGCCCCAGCCGCCCCAAGCGGATGGAGGGCCGCCAAGCGGGTGTCCAGTTCGCGGAGGCCGAAGCCCGCACGGAGCAGCCTTGCGAGCCTTTTGCCGACGACGAGTTCACGGAAGTCGAACCAGTCGATGCCGGCATGGTGGTGGGTGGGCTGGAGCAGCCCGCCACGGACCCAGTGACGGACTGCGGCCAAGGGAACCTCGAGGACCCCGGCCATCATCGCCACGGTGTGATGACCGCGGACGCCCGCCAGCGCGGTGCTGTCGCCGTCGATGATCGCGTCGAATTGGCGCTGGGTCGGGATCAAGGGCAAGGTCTTGGCATTTCCTGCGGTCATTGGTCGGGCCCATCCGTGGCCTACCTCGACGGGAGTGACCGGGGAAACGCCGAGAGCTTCCCGCGATCGATGGCCACCACCTCCCGTGGCGGATGTCGGTTTCCCCGTCGCTAGCGGCCGGCAAAGGGCCGGCTGCTCGTTTTGTCGGCGGAGGGGAAGTCGTCGGGGAGCTTCTGGGTTACCTTGCCGGTGGCCGCCCACTCCGCGCCGCGCTGGAAAACGGTGATGAACCCGACGCACTCCTGCGATTCGTCGGCATGGCCCATCGGCGTGTGGAACACGCGCCCCTTGCCGTGATCGACGACGATCAGCATCGGTTCGTGGCGATTGGTGACGTCGGAGCGGGACGTGGCGAGGATCTGCATGTTCCGGGCCGGGCCGCGGAGCTTGTCGTAAAGTTCGTCCTTGACGTGGAGCCAGACGGGCGGCATCCCTGCCGTGATCGGATGGGCGGAGTCACGCACGATCACCGGAAAGGACCACTGAGCCCCATGGTTGCCCCCTGGGCCCGGGGAATCGTCGCGCACCGTTCGCCCCGCATCGTCGAGGTAGACGTAGGGGCCGCTGCGCTCGTTGCGATTCCCCCAGCCGCCGAGGCCGATCATCTCGTTGTAGGCGGGCCACGAAGGGAACGAATTGTCGGCGGCGTGGACCGCCACGAAGCCCCCACCGCCAGCGACGTAGGCCTCGAAGGCTTTTCGGGTCTCCTCCGGCCAGTCGGCGGCGCCGTGACCAAAGTTACTCACGACCACGGCATACCGAGCGAACTCCGGGTGGAAGTTCGGATCGGGGCCCTGCGGCGCGTGGGTGATGACGTCGACGGTGAACAGGCCCGTCTCCTCGAGGGCCGACTTCATCATCTTCGTCGTCGTCGGCCAGTTGCCGTGGTTGTTTTGACCATCGACGATCAGGGCCCGCATCGGCTCGCTGGCTCCCGCCACCGAGGGGGCGAGTAGCCCCAGCAAAGCCCACGCAATCATCAACACTCGACGCATCATCGGATCCCTCCGGTTCCCACTCCGCTCCATCCCCCCCGTTCCACCGCCATCCGCCTGTCTGGCTGCCGGCCGTCAGGCCCGGCTGGCCGCCACAGCCGTTCGCAGATTCGCATCGATCGCCGCCAGGAAAGTCTGGGTGTCGAGATGGGGCTGGCTCGGCCCGATGAGGATGGCAAGATCCTTCGTCATTTTTCCCGACTCGACCGTCTCGACGCAGACCCGCTCGAGGGTGTCGGCGAAGTGCGTCACCGCCGGCGTGCCGTCGAGTTTGCCACGATGGGCCAGTCCGCGGGTCCAAGCAAAGATCGAGGCGATCGGGTTGGTCGAGGTCGGCTTTCCCTGCTGGTGCTGACGGTAGTGCCTGGTGACCGTGCCGTGGGCCGCCTCGGCCTCGACCGTCTTCCCGTCCGGCGTCATCAGCACGCTCGTCATCAGCCCGAGCGAGCCGAAGCCCTGGGCGACGATGTCGCTTTGCACGTCGCCGTCGTAGTTCTTGCAGGCCCAGACGTACCCGCCTTCCCACTTGAGGGCCGAGGCGACCATGTCGTCGATAAGCCGGTGCTCGTAGGTCAGGCCCTTGGCGGCGAAATCGGCCTTGAACTCTG
The DNA here is from genome assembly GCA_947453375.1 of Planctomycetaceae bacterium. Classification (GTDB taxonomy): domain Bacteria; phylum Planctomycetota; class Planctomycetia; order Pirellulales; family UBA1268; genus QWOP01. The sequence continues at coordinate 21,805 of CANGGT010000037.1, read as the reverse complement.
CGTCGAACACTTCCTGGAAGATGTCCTTGAAGCGGCCGTCGTAAGCCTTGAGGATCGTGTTCTTCGTGGAGAGATAAACCGGATAGCTCCGGGCCAGACCGTAGCGGAAACTCGCCCGGGCGAAGTCGCGGATCGAGTCGTCGAGGTTGTACATCGCCATGGCGACGCCCGACGACGGGAACTCGTAGACCTGCATCTCCATCGGCTTCGAGCCGTCGGCCGGCGTGAAGGTGAGCGTGAGCTTCCCGGCGCCGGGGATCTTCACATCGGTCGCCCGGTACTGATCGCCGAAGGCGTGGCGGCCGACGACGATCGGCTTCGTCCAGCCGGGGACGAGGCGCGGGATGTTGCCGATGATGATCGGCTCCCGGAAGATCACGCCGCCGAGGATGTTGCGGATCGTGCCGTTGGGGCTCTTCCACATCTTCGACAGCGAGAACTCCTTCACGCGCGCTTCATCGGGCGTGATCGTGGCGCACTTGACGCCGACGCCATGCTCGATGATCGCGTGGGCGGCGTCGATCGTCACCTGATCGCCCGTCGCCTCGCGGTGCTCGATCGAGAGGTCGTAGTACTTCAGGTCGACATCGAGGTAGGGAAGGATCAGTTGATCCTTGATGAACTGCCAGATGATGCGAGTCATCTCGTCGCCATCGAGTTCGACGACCGGGCCGACGACCTTGATCTTGCCAGGCTTGCTCACGCTCTGCTCCAGGGAACCGTTGGGGTGACGGAGCCTCTCGGCTCCTCAACGAGCCTCGCCCTTCATCGCCGCGCACGCGGGATAGTCACGGGTCCGAAGCTCTCGAGTGAGCGCTGAAGCTACCCCGTTGCCCCCGGAGTGACAACTCATGGCGCGATCCTGTCGGGTAGCGCGAAGCGCAATGACATAGACAGAAAACGAAATCGGCCCCGGACGAGCGCTCGCCGCTGCGTCCGGGGCCGATGATTGTTGCTCTGGCTGCCGACTGACGCTCGGGTCAGGTGGAACGGTCGCCGAAGGGAGCGACGTACCGCGAGGGGCGGCTGCTGGTCCCTGCCGTGGGGAGATCACGGTTGTCGGTCGCGGGCGGCGCCGGGGAGACCGACGGGCCGCTCGGCGCGGCGGGCTGGTCCTGCGGTTTGCCGAACTCGAGCGTCGGATCCTCGGCCTGGGCGCCCTTGGTGGCCTCGGTCGGGGCCGTCGTGACCGGAGCCTTGGCGGACGGCAGGGGGATGACCTCGATCTTCTGAAGCGGCGGGGCCACCGCTTCGCCGACGATCACGGGCTTCTCCGCGACAGTCGGGGCGCCGGAAGACGCCGGCGAGCCCACGGCAGGATCGGCATGCTTCAGCGGCGACGGGCCCCACCCCTCGGCGGCTGGCTTGGCAGTCTCGGCCGGGGAGACATCGCGGAACGTCTTGAGGGGGGCCGCCTCGGCTGGCGTGAGGGCCGGCGCCGGAGCTGGCGCGGCGGGCTTCGCCGATGGCAGCGGGGTGATGGCCGTTGCCGGCACGACGCCGCTGCTGCTCGCCGCGCTCCGCGGGGCTGCCGCGGAAACGGCCGCCGCCGGGGCGGACGGGATCGGATTGCCGCACGGGTCGAGCGGTACGCGGAGAACGACCGTCCGCGGCGAGCGGACGGTGTAGGTGTATGGGGTCCGCTTCTCGACCACCCGCGGGACCTGAGCGGTGCGTTCCTCGTTGACCATCTTGCAGACCTGCACGGTCACCGGCTCGACCTTCTCCTCGGTGACGAGCTTGTAGACCTGGACCGGCACCTTGCGGACCTGCTCCTCGGCCACGTACTTGCAGACCTGGACGGGAACCTTGTTGTCAACCCGCTCGACGACCTTCCGCACGGTCTGGACGGGCACCTGACGGACCTGCTCCTCCGCCACCATCTTCGTGACCTGGACCGGCACCTGCTGGACGACCTGTTCGTCGACATAGCGGACGGTCTGGACGGGGACCTGCTGGACAACCTGCTCGTCGACGTACTTCAAAGTCTGGACAGGGACCTGCTGGACAACCTGCTCGTCGACGTACTTCAAGGTCTGGACGGGGACCTGCTGGACGACCTGCTCGTCGACATACTTCAAGGTCTGCACCGGCACTTTCCGGGTGACGACGCGGTTGACGACCGACGTCTCCGGAACCTGCATCGCCACGACGTTCGGCTGGTAGACGCGATTGACCTGATTCATGACGACGCTCGGCGTCATCGTCCAGGCGTAGCCCCCCGGCTGCCAGTTCGCCAGGCCGGTGTACGGGTTGACCGCCCAGCCCCCCTGCACCCAGCCGAGTTGCGTGCCGCCCTGGGCGACCATCGGCGTCACCTGATCGACGTAGCCGCCGCGATCGGCATACGCGGTCTTGTAGGTGGTGACCGGCTCCGCGACGGTGTACGCCTCCTCGCGCTCCGCCGTCTCGTAGACCGGTTTGCGGACAACGCTCACCTGCTGCTGCATGACCGTCTCGGCGACCGGTTTGCGGACGACGCTCACCTGCTGCTGCATGACCGTCTCGGTGACCGGCTTGCGGACCGTGCTCACCTGCTGCTGCATGGCGGTCTCGTAAACCGGCTTGCGGACCGTGCTCACCTGCTGCTGCATGACGGTCTCGGCGACCGGCTTCATGACGGTGAACCGCTCTTCGCGCGTCGAGGTTTCGACGACATCGCGCACCTGGTCGTAGCTGCGGTCCTCGACGACGGTTTCCCACACCGGCTTCATGACGGTGTAGCGCTCTTCGCGCGTCTGCGTCTCCCACACGGGGCGCTGGACGGTGTAGCGGCGTTCGCGCGTCTGCGTCTCCCACACCGGCTTGGCGACGGAGTAGGTCTTCGTGTCGTAGACCGTCTCGTAGGTGACGCGGACCGCCTCCACCTGCCGATCATCGTAGACCGTCTGGAAGTCGAGCCGGTAGGTCTGAGAGGCGACGGCGGGCGCGGCGGTGACCGTTTCTCCACAGCAGGCGGCGTCGGCGACCGGTTGGAGGAGCGGCAGCGGCATGAGCTGCGCGAGGGCCACGAGCATGGCGCCGAGGGTGTCGCGACGACGGCGCCGGGCCGGCCGGTCGGCCGGAACGGTCGACGTGGACTCAACGACTCGGGACGGACTGTGCATGGTGACGACCATCGGATCTCCTCTGGGAAAAAGCACCCCCGAGACTAATTCCGTCAACGCGGCCTTCAAGCGGTTTGTTCACTTTTTTTCCGGGAAATTCCCGAAAAAAAGGGCCCCCGAGCCGGCGCCAACGGTGTAATCGTTCCAGCTTACGGCCACGGGCAAGGGGAGCGGCCAGAGGCGCGCCCCGGCGGGGCAGGCGGGGGGGAATCGGGAGTCTCGCGGGGCCCCCGGCCGCCGTCACTCCATCGTCTTTTCCAGGAGCCGCAGGCTGGTGGGGTCGAGGGCTGCGATGTTGGCGATCCGGTAGCGGACACCTGTGGCGTCCACCACGAAGGCACTGCCATCCGGGAGGCGGTCGACATCGTCGATGCTGGCCAGGATGAAGCGGCGGTGGCCGCGATCGGTGACCACGCTCCAAGCCGGTGGGTCGTCGTCGCTGATCGCCACGATCCGCTCGATGAACGGGAGAAACTCCCGGGTCGCAAGCTCCGCAACGATGCTGGTGCGGAGGGGCTCGGGGACCTCTTCGAGCGAGTCGATCCAGGCCAACTCGTCGCCGTCGGCGGAAACGATCGCCACGGGCCCCTGGGGGACCGTCACGGGGAAGGCGCGGAGGACGTCGACGTCCGTGAAGACTTTGCCCGTGCCATCGACGAAATCGACATGCCCGTGCGGGCGGCTGACGAGTCGCCACCCCGGCGCCGGAGCAGGGATGGTCGGCTCGGACGTGGGGCGGCGGGGGGATGGGGAGTCGGTGGGGGGCATCGTGGGCCTCGGCGTCTCAGGAGGGGTCAGTGCCCGGCGGCGGCTTCCGCGGTGGCCTGCGACTGGGCGTTGTAGAGGCGGGCGTAGGCGCCGTCGCGGGCGAGGAGCTCGTCGTGGGTGCCGATCTCCACGATCCTTCCGGCGTCCAGGACGACGAGCCGGTCGGCGCGGCGGAGGGTCGAGAGCCGATGCGCGATGGCGATCGTCGTGCGTCCCTTCACGAGTCGGTCGATCGCCGACTGGATCACCACTTCGGTCTCCGCATCGACCGCCGAGGTCGCCTCGTCGAGGATGAGGATCGCGGGATCGACAAGCAGGGCGCGGGCAATCGAGACCCGCTGCCGCTCGCCGCCGGAGAGCGCCCCGCCCCGTTCCCCGACCCGCGAGTCGTAGCCGTTGGGGCGGGAGAGGATGAACTCGTGGGCGCCAGCGGCTCGTGCGGCGGCCACCACCCGCTCCGGCCCGGCGTCGGGGCAGCCGTACGCGATGTTCTCCGCCACGCTGCCGAAGAAGAGGAGCGGTTCCTGGAGTACGCAGCCCAGGTTGCGGCGGTAATCGGAGACTGCCATCCGGCGCAGGTCGGTGCCATCGACGCTGACGGTGCCGCTCGAGGGATCGAAGAACCGGCAGACGAGATTGGCCAGCGTCGACTTCCCGGAGCCACTCGACCCCACCAGACCGATCATCTCCCCGGGCTCGATGACGAGGTCGATGCCGCGGAGGATCTCGCGCGTGCCGTAGCGGAAGTGGACTCCCGACAACTCGATCCTCCCGCGCACCCGGCCGGGGCGGACGGGGCGGGGGTCCTCGGCCACGGTCGGTCGGCAGTCGATGATCTCGAAGAGCCGCTGGGCGCTGGCCGAGGCCCGTTGGGCGGCGGGCACCATCCGCACCATCGATTCCACTCGCGAGTAGAAGCGGGCGATGTAGGCGAGAAAAGCCGTCAGGCCGCCGACAGTCACCGACCCCTGGAACACCATCCATGCCCCGGCCGCCCACACGACGAGCAATCCCACTTCGCTGAACAGGCTCACCATCGGGCCGAAGAATGCCCACACCGTATTGACGCGATCGTTGGCCGCGAGGACGTGGTCGTTGGCGGCCTGGAACCGGTCGATCTCCCTCCGCTCCTGGGCAAACGCCTTGACGACGCGGATGCCGGGGATCGTGTCAGCCAGCACGCTCGCCACCTCCGCCCAGGCGATGTTGGAGCGGCTGAAGCCCCGCTGGAGCCGGCCCCGAACCAAATACACGAGCCACACGACGAGTGGAAAGGGGACGAGCGTGACCAGCGCGAGCACGGGATTGAGCCAGACGAGCACTCCGGCGGTGAGGAGCACCAGCAGGCAGTCCGAGATGAATCCGATGAGGTTGACCGAAAGGAAGTTGTTGATCTGGTCGGTGTCATTGCTGATCCGCGAGATCAGGTCGCCGGTTCGTTTGACGGCGAAGAAATCGAGCGACAGCGATTGCATGTGGGCGTAGGTCTTCACACGCAGTTCAGCCGCTACTCGCTCGCTCACCCAGGCCAGCACCCAGAGCTGCGCCCAGGAGAGGATCCAGGCGACGATCGCCGCGATCACGAGTCCGCCGAGATACCACCAGACGAGAGAAAACGGCACCGCCTCGCCCGCCTGACGCGGAATCAGCACGCCGTCGACCAGCGGCATGGTGAGGTAGGGGGGCACGAGGGCCGCAACGGTGCCGGCGATGGAAAGCCCCAGGCCGAGCAGGGCCGGCCCCAGGTACGGGCGGGCAAACGGCGCCAGGCGAACGAGCATCCGCCAGGATGGCGTGCCCTTCGAAGGGACGGCGTCTTCCACGTCGTCGTCCCCGTCCTGATCGCGGCGATGGACGGCATGGGGCTCGATGGGATTGGTGTCTCCCTCCTCGGCCGGCTCGCTCCCGCCGATGTCGTCGTCAGGGATGAGAGCCTCCGTCGGCCTCTGTGTCTGCTGGTGCTGCCGGGAGGGACGCCGCTCGAAGGCGTCCTTGAGGGCGTGCATCCCCTTCGCCTGCGCGAGGGAAAACAACCAGCGGGCCACGACGCGTCCCGCCGTCATCAACTCGAGTCTCCCCACGCTCCCGCGGATCCGGACGTCGAGGGTCGAGCGCTCGTCGAGTGGCCAAGACATCGGCCCCGACGACGGGGTAGGGGATGACGGATCAGGTTTTTGGGAGGCCGGAGGGTCTGCAAGGATCCGGCGGTCGGTGAGGCAGAGAAAACCTTCGGTGAACCGCATCGCGTCGTCGAGATCGAACGTCGCCGTGGCGATGACCGATTCTCCCCTGCCGAGGGCGACGCTGCTTCCCCAGGGGACGCCAGGCACGGCGGCTGACGAATCGGTGGAGGAAGGGAGAGGGGAGCGAAGTGCCATGGAGTGCGGAGGGGAATGAAAGGAGGGCCAGCTGCCGGAGGGCCCCGCATGCACCGCTTCAAGAGCGGTGAGCCTGAGAGGGGAAGCGCTGACCGGGCCCCGGAACCGGCCGGGTGCGACAGGGGCAGCATTGTACGCCAGCCGCCGTTTGGCCGGCGAAGCGGCTGCCGTGGCGTCGGACGACGACCGGGAAAACTTGAAAGTTTTTCAGTCCCCCTCCCCAGCCTTCGGGTCGACGCGTGAAGCTTTTACCAATCGCTGCGGGACTGGCGTCGGGTGGGACGCCCCACGGAGCGGTCCAAACCAGTGCTTTGCCGGGGAACAGGGGGGGCGTAGGACGATCGCGCGGTGAAACGTGAGCTTGGCATGGGAAATGCTCGTTTCCTTGGGGCCCAGAGGCAATTTGCACTCGTTCCGTCAGGTCGTAGAATCTGGAGGTTGGATCCAACCACGTGGGTGGCGGAGCCAAACCAACCCGGTGATCGTCTGATCGCTTTTGCCGGGATTTTGGGGATGGTTTGAGTCGGTGTTCGAATCATGGTGCCGTGGGGATCGGGTACCGCAAGCGAACGCGCGTCCGTGTGGCGTGCGGCGGTGCAAAGCGAACTCACGGTGTGGGATTCATTCGATCCATGGCCACTTTGGCCGGTTGGTTTTCGGTCGATAAACGTCTCCTCTCGACTCTCCGCCGCACCGCAACGTCTTCGTTTGCGATCGGCGTCTCTTTCGCAGTGGCGGTGGACCACGGCCCGCCCTGATGTCGATGACCTCGGCTGGCGCAAAACTTCTGCGCCGGCCCCTGCGACCCAACGGGACACCACGGGGGCTTGTGCGACGCGCACACCCACGTTTTCCCGGTGCAGGCCTGTCGTCAGCATCAGCCTCTCGGAACGTCCGACGGGCGAGTAAAGAGATGAGTCCCCGGCCCCCGCATGCGTCTGCGGTTGGGCGAAATGAAGCGAACCGGTCCCAGTCCATGGACATTCAAGCGTCCTGCTTTTCCCTGTCGGTCGCCCGCGCCACGATCGAAGGTGCCGCATGAGCAAGTTCGACATGCGCGCGGATGTGATTTTCGAGAACTTCCATCGCAATCCGGCGCTTCTCGAGCGCGGCTTGGGGTGCTACTCGCTGCGGATGCTCGACTGGATCGCCGGGGATTTCCTCGGGTCGCACATCAACGTGATGGCGATGACCCGCTACGGAAAGGAACCGGCCCGGGCGGAAGCATCGTTCGATTCGTTCTTCTCCTCCGAGAAGTCGACGAGGGTCCGGACCGATTCGAGCATGGACGAACTCCAGCCTTTCCTCGAGGAGAGCATTGGCCTCCTCCACGAAAACTTCCCCGAGTCGTACGTGCTCTGCTACCAGTCGTCCCGGCAACTCGAGCGCCTGGCGCGGCGGTATCCGAGCATCCGGATGATGAATCCGCCGGCGGCGATGTCGGAACTTCTCAACCGCAAGACCTGGGTGCGCCGGAAGCTGAAGGCGCTCGGCGTCCCGGTCATTCCCGGCGACGAGGTGCACCTCTCCCCGGACCTGTTCCGGGATCTCGTCGACCGCTACGGCATGCCGCTGGTGGTGAGTCTCGATCAGTCGGCTGCCGGCTCGGGTGTCCATCTGATCGAGAGCGAGTCGCAATTCCGGGCGGTGGCCGCCGCGAACCTGGGCGCTCCGGCCTCGGTGATGCAGTACATCGATGGCAAAAGCATGAGCCTCACCGGCGTGCGGACGCAGGATTACGTCATTCTCGGTGAGCCGTCCCTTCAGGTCATCGGCCAAAAGAGCCTGACGAATCTCAGCTTCGGCTGGTGTGGGAACGACTTCTCGGGCTCGCATCTGACCGACCATGAGGTCGAGCAGATGCGCGACATGCAGACGAGAATCGGCGAGTGGCTTGGCGAACTGCGCGTGGGCAAGCAAAAGGGCTTCCACAGCATCTTCGGGGTCGACTACATCTCCGACGGCGAGAACGTCTACTTCACGGAGATCAATCCCCGCTTCCTCGGCACCACGGCGCTCGTCGCCGATCGCCAGCAGGAGATGGGGAAGATCCCGGTGAGTTTCTTCCACCTCGTGCCGCATCTCCCCGACGTCTATCTCGACGACGAGTTCGTGGCGGAATACAACCGCCGCGGCGATCCCCTCAACGTCTCCCAGATGTGCCTCCACAACATCATGGGCGAAGACGTGGTGGTCGAAGCTTCGATCGAGCCCGGGAGGTACAGCTTCGATCGCGGTCAATTGCGCTTCCTCGGCCCCGCCCAACGGCTCGCCGACACCGAGTCCTACGACGAGGTGTTGATCACCGGTGAGATTCCAGTGGAGGGCACGCACCTGCTCAGGACGTCGGACGAGATCTGCAAGGTCTACACCTACAGTCCCGTGCTCGGGCGCGACGGCCGGACGCTCAATTTCCAGGCCGAGCAGCTCGTCAAGGCGGTCCAAAACTCCTTCCGGCTGTCGCCGGTCAGGAAGTAGCGAAACGATGACGTTCCAGGAGCCGGCCGACACGCGGGTGGCGTGGCTGTCCGGGGCGGACGCCGATCTCCGCGCCGACTTTCTCGCGCACGCCATCCGTCGCCGAGCCTACGAACTCCGCGATCCGGAGCCGTGTGACATCTCGCTGGTGCCTCGTGTGGTCACCGCCGCTCGGCGACGATTCCTCGAGCCGCTCGTGCAGCGTCTCGTCCAGGCGTCGATCGATGCGGCCCTCGATGTGCGGGGGACGCAGCGGGGTGATGCCGACGGTTATTCCCTCGCGTGGATTGCCGGGCAGGTAGGCCGTCTGCCGCGGCAGCTTATCGGTAACGTGCGGTTCGATTTCCTCCCGCAGGGGGACGAACTCAAGCTCCTCGAGGCCGGATGGGTGAACCTGAGCGCCGTCGACTACGCCCCGCAGGCTGCGGCCGCGCTGCTCGACACCGTGCCGGCACTCGGGGAGTCGTTCGGGGTGGAGCGTCCGTGCCTGGGAATGAAACGCCGCCTCGATGAACTCGGCGTGCGGACGCTCGTCATCCTCGTCAAGGAGACGCACACGCCATACGCCGAGAACGATTGGGAGCTGATCCGCGAGGTGCTGCGGCCGATCGAGACGGTGGTCCTCTCGGAACGGGAGTACGGCGCGCTCTCCTGCCATGATGGCCGAGTCCATCTCGGCGATATGCCGATCGACGCGGTCTACCTCCGTGCTCTCGACGGCCCGGCCGCCTTCTCCGGGCCCCATGCCCGGCTCAACCGCGAAACGCTGGCTTTGCTCTTGGGGTCGGAGGTGATCTTCCTCGATCATCCCCTCCTCCTGCTCGCCGAAGACAAGGATCTGTCGTTCCTCGTCGATCGGGATCCGGGGCTTGCCGAGGTGGTGCCGCGGATGCGGCCGGCACGCGGGGCCGTCGGCGCGGATGCAGCGCGGTGGGTGCTCAAGCTCCGTGACCGCCATTCCGGGGAGGGGGTGTTCTTCGAGGCCTGCGATCTCGAACGCCATGGCGACGACCCCGGCGCGATCCTCCAGGAAAGGCTCGAGGCCAATCGCTTCCCGATCGCCACCGTCCACGGTCATCAAGGGGACGCCATCACCGATCTCGCCGTCCATGTCTCCTACCGGTACGACGTTCCTTCCCGGAGAGTGATCACCGCCGAGGTGGCCGGGTACTTCTCGCGGTTTTCGCGGGAGGGTTTGCGCGTCAACCTTTGCACCGGTGGCGGCATCGTGCCGGTGCTCTCCGAACGGGAGGATCGACCATGAACGAGCGCGTTTTCCGCCGGCTCGACGAGTCGCTCGATCGACGGATCTCCGCCGTCGACATGCGTCGCTACATCGAGAGGCTCCGCGAGCTTCTTTACTGGGACGAACGGGATCCCTGCGATGCGTCGATCCTACCGCTGGTGATCAGCCATGAGCGGCACATGGCCTACGAACGCGCCAGCGCGTGCCTGTGCAACGCGGCGCTCGAGGCCTTCGTCGGCCGCCGCGACCCGGCCCTTTTCGCCGGCGACTCGCTCCAGCAGCTCGTGCAGGGATTCCCACTCCGTCAGGACGTGATCTCGGGGAACGCCCGCTTCGACTTTCTCGAACGCGGGGACGACATCCGCCTCGTGGAGATGAACTTCGTCGGCGTGGGCACGGTGGGGCACTCGCTCCAGGCGACGCGGGCCCTGATCGACCTGGTGCCGGAGCTCGCCGAGCGTTATCGCCTCCTCCATCCCATGCACGCCTTCCGTGAGCAGCTGCTGCGGCAGGGGATCGGCACGATCGCCCTGCTCACGAAGGACAATGACCGGGAGTTTTATGGCTCGTGGCTCGATCGGGTGATCATCGCCGAAGGCGTCAGGCCGGTGGAGATGATCATCGTGCCGCGGGCCGAGTGGCCTGAGTTCAGCAGCGACGGCTCGACGCTCATGTTCCGCGGCCGGAAGATCGACGCGATCTATCCACGCGAGCTGACCTGGCAGGATTCGATGCGCGCCGAGGCCGACTGGTGCCGGTTCTTCCTCTCGAGCGGTGCCTTCTGCTACGACCACTGGTCGCTCGTCCTCGTCGAGGACAAGGACCTGCGTTTCCTCCCCCGCATCGATCCCGCCGCCGGCGCCTACCTCCCCCGCACGATCGACCTCGAGGCCCTTCCCCCCGGCACCGACACCTCCGGGATGGTCTTGAAGCGGAAGCACGAGCATGGCGGGGAGGGCGTGTGGATGTCGCCGGTGGATCTCCCGCAGGACCATCGCGGGGAGTACATCCTCCAGGAACGCATCGCCATGAATCAGACGCGCGTGAAGAGCCTGATGGGCTTCGAGGGGGTGGTGTCGTACGACGTGGCGGCCCATGTCAATTACGACTACGACCTCCGCACCCGGCGGCTGCTCTCCTGCCGGGTGAGCGGCTACCTGTCGCGGTACGCGCCGCAGGGCGACATCGTCAACATTTCGAAGGGGGGGGGCTTGATCCCCGTCCTGGTGGAGAAGGGCGTGGAGCAGGCATGAGGCGTCTGGTGGTGTGCGTCGGCTACATCGGCCGCGAGACGTTCGACTTCGATTGCGAGGGGGATCGCCTCCAGGTGGAGTCGATGCTCGCCACGCGCGACGACGACATCCGCATGGTTCACTGGGAGGATCTCGACGCCTCGCTCCGATCGACACGCGCGTATGATCTGCGGAACAGTACATGGGGGAGCGTTGATCTGGCTTCAGCAGCGGCGCTGCTGATCCTCGAGGCGCCCGCCCCCGGCTCGATCTTCGCGAATTTCGAGCGTGCTGACGCCGCGATGCGCGAGATCCTCAGGCGTGGGATCCCGGCGGTCAATTCCCCACGCACGTTCCTCGAGTACCCTGACAAGCGCTACCTCGTCGATCGGCCCGACCTCCCCTTTCCCGCCACCCGCCTGGTGACGGCGGCCTCCGACATCGAGGCGGCGATGCAGGGGCTCGGGGAGGTGGTCGTCGTCAAGCCGCTGATCGGTGCCGGCGGGGATGGTGTCGTGCGGATGGCCGCCGATGCCGGGTTGGTGCGAGCCGCCCTGGAACCGGGGCGCGAGTATCTGGTGCAGGAATACCTCCCCGCGATCACCGCAGGGGAGCGGTCGCTCTATTTCTTCGCCAAGCAGTTCCGATACGCCGCGATCAAGCGGCCTATCGGTGATGAGTTCCGCTGCAACTGGGAGCACTCGTTGGCCGATCGCCATCACCCCACCGCGGATGAACTCACGGTCGCCCGCGATGCGGTGGCGCGTTTCGGCAGCCCGTCGTTGATCGAGAGAGTCGATCTCTGCGGGGGAAAGATCATCGAGATGACGATCGAGTGCCCCGCCCTGCAGATCGGCACTTGCGGCGTCGAGGGGGAAGTCGGCGGGTGGACGTACGAGGCTATCGACATGGCGATCACCGCCGGTGGGCTCACGGTCACTTGATCCCCGCCGGCCGGCGGTCGAGGGCCCCGCGGACGCCGAGTTGCTCCGGATGCCGGGCGATCTTGTCCGTGAACACGCGGACGTCGTCGACGATCGGCCGCAGTTCGAGCGTGAGGTGGTTGACGTTGGCGACCGCCATCGCCAGTTCGTCGTAGACCTTCGGATCGTTGACGAGCTTGCCGAGGGTCCCCTGCGAGTCGCCGAGGGCCTTCGCGAACGAGGCGATCTCCTGGAGGACCGAATCGAGCCGGCCGATCGTCTTGTCGATCTGGGCGACCATCTCCCCGCCGCGCTCGCCGAGCGGCTTGGTGAGCCCCTCGAGGTTGCGGAGGTTGCGGTCGGCGGTCTCGACGGTCGCGCCGATCCCCTTCACGGTGCTCTTCAACTCGCCGATGACCTCCGGGAGCGAGCTGATCGTGTCGAGGATCTCCTCGCGGGCGGCGGCGTTGCCGACGACGGCGTTGATGTTGGTCATCGCCAGCGAAAACTCGTCGAGCGTCGACTCGGTTTTCTTCACGAGCTGCTGGAAGCGGTCACCGTTCTCGGGGTTGAGGAGCGTGCGGTCGAGGTTTGCCGAGAGCCGGTTGACCGATTCGCTCGCCTGCACGAGCGAATCGAGCGCCAGGCCGAGCTTCGGCTCGAGGGAGGCGAAGACATCGAACGGATTCCGGGCTGCGGCGCCGCGGAGAATGTCGTTTTGCCCCACCTTCTCCCGCTGGGGCTGAATGATTCCCGGCACGAGCGAGATCTCGGCGTCGCCGAGGATCGAGCCGGAAATCCTCGCCTCTTCATCCTTGTAGATCGGGACGGCGGAGTCGATGTCGGCGACGACGTTCACGCCCCCCTTCTCGTCGAGGGCGACGTTCGTCACCCGCCCCACGAGGATGCCGTTCTTGCGGACGGGCGTTCCGGGAGTCACGCCGCGGGCGTCGGAGAAGTTCATCCGCAGCGGGTAGGTGCGTTGGACGAGCGACGGAAGGTCGCCGAAGAGGACGATGAGGATGCCGGCGATGATCGCTGTGGCGAGCACCATCACGCCGACGCGGAACTGCATGACACGGTCGTTCATGATTCGTCTCCGGGCGCTTCCGCCGCCTCCGCGTCGATGGTCGCCTCGGTGGCCGGCGTGGCAGCCCGCTCCTGTTCGTCGCGGAGCTCCGTGAGCCGGTTGCCGGCGCGCCCCTCGATGAACTGGCGGATCCGTGGATCACGGCAGCGGTCGAGCTCCGCCGGCGTCCCCTCGAACACGATCTGGGAATCGGTGGGGCCGAGCCGGAAGAGCGGGTAGAGCATGACGATCCGGTCGGCCACCTTCCGGGCGGTGTGCATGTCGTGGGTGACGACGACGCTCGTCACGCCCCCGCGGTGGCTGACGCGGAGGATCAGTTCGTTGATGACGTCGCTCATGATCGGATCGAGGCCGGTGGTCGGCTCGTCATAGAGGACGACGGGGGGCTCGAGGGCCAGGGCCCTTGCCAGGCCGGCCCGCTTCCGCATTCCCCCGGAGAGTTGCACGGGCTTCTTCGCCGCCGCCGATCGGGGCAGCCCGACCTCGGCGAGGAGATCGTCGACGATCTCGGAGACCTGCGATTCGGGGATCCGGGTGTGCTCGCGGAGCGGGAAGGCGATGTTGTCGAAGATCGAGAGGCTGTCGAACAGCGCGGCTCCCTGGAACACGAAGCCGTAGCGCGTGCGGAGGTGGGCCAGTTGCCGGTCGCTCGAGCGGGCGAGCGACTTCCCCTCGAAGCGAATCTCGCCGGCGGACGGCTTGACCAGCCCGATGAGCGTCTTGAGGAGGACGGTCTTTCCGCAGCCACTCTCCCCGAGGATGACGACCGTCTCCGCGGCCCCGATCGAGAGGTTGATGTCGCGGAGGACCTGCTGGCTGCCGAATCGCACCGACACATGGTCGACCTCCAGAACCGGGCCGGTGGCACGGTCGGTGGCGGCGGTGGTGGTGGCGACGGGAGCGGGCATGTGGCTGTCGGGGGAAGGCGGCCTGACGTGGCGGAACGGTATCAGAGGAGGCGGCGCGGCCCCTCCGGCCGGAAGAAGTCGTGGACGTTGTTGAGCCACATCCCCAGGAAGAGGTCGAGGACGAGGATCAGGACGAACGAGTGGACGAAGGCATTCGTGGCGGCTCGGCCGACCCCTTCGGCGCCTGGCTCGCTGTGGAAGCCGTGGTGGCAGCTCACCAGGGCGATCGCCGCGCCGAAGAACAGGCTCTTGAAGATTCCCATGAGGAAGTCGAAGGCGTCGACGTACTCGCGGGAGTTGTTCCAGTAGTGGTGGTAGTCGATGTTGAGGACGATGTTCGAGTAGAGGTAACCACCGAGCACCCCCATGAAGTCGGCCATCACCGTGAGGGTGGGGATGAGGATGAGGCAGCCGAGGAAGCGGGGAACGACGAGGTAGTAGAGCGGGTTGGCTCCCATGCTCTCCAGCGCGTCGATCTGCTCGGTGACGCGCATCGTGCCGAGCTCCGCGGCCATGGCGCTCCCCACGCGTCCGGCGAGCATCGTGGCGGCGAGCACCGGCCCGAGCTCGCGAACGAGCGAGAGGTTGATCACGGAGCCGAGGCGAGTCTCGAGGCCGAGGGCCTTGAACTGGGCGTAGCTCTGGACGGCGAGGACCATCCCGATGAACAGCCCGGTGAGGGCCACGACCGGGAGCGAGAGGACGCCGATCTGATAGAAGGCGGGGAGGAGGACGTCCCGCCGCTGCCGCCGGACGAAGATCCAGCCGATGGTCCGCAGGGCGAACAGCGTGACATCACCGATGCCGGCGACATGATCGAGGACGATCGCGCCGAGGGTGGCGATGAGGCCGGCGAGCCAGTCGGCCACCCCGCCCGACGGGGTCGGGAGTGGGCCGGTCGGGGCGAGATCGGTGGGGGATGATGCCATGGCGGTCCGGCCGCGCTGGGCAACGCGGTTCTCCTTACCGGTGGCATCGGATGGAACGGCTCGGCAACTTGAGCCGGTCGTGCGGGCTCCTGTCAGCCCTGGTGGGCTGGGGAAGCCGGGGCGGATGGGGCCGGCCCTCGGAAATAAAAAGGCGGGCCCGGCGCTTTCGCGCCGGGCCCGCTCGAGTGACATGCAGGAGTGGCCGAAATCGGGGCTACTCCCCCTTGGCCTCGCCGTCGCCTGCCGGAAGGGCCGCCACCGCGTCGGCGGTGACGATGCCGATGAACTTGAGCTGCTTCTTGCCGGCGACCTCGATGCAGTCGACCTGGATCGTGTCCTTGCCGGTGAACTCCCCCTTGAGAAGCTCCTCCGAGACCGGATCCTCGATGTAGTTCTCGATCGCACGACGCAGCGGCCGGGCGCCGAAGTCGGTGTCGGAGCCCTTCTTGATGAGGAACTGCTTCGCCGCATCGGTGAGCTCCAGCTTCAGGCCGCGTTCGCCGAGCCGCTCGCGAACCTTCGCCAACTCGATGTCGATGACCTGCTTGAGGTCCTCGACGGTGAGGTGGTGGAACACGATCACGTCGTCGACGCGGTTGAGGAACTCCGGGCGGAAGAACTTCTCGATCCGCTCGTTGACGCGCTTCTTCATGCTGTCGTAGCCGGCGTCGTCGTCGGGCTTCTGGAAGCCGAAGGCCGATTCGTTCTTGATCGCCTCGGCCCCGGCGTTCGTCGTCATGATGAGGATCGTGTTGCGGAAATCGACGTTCCGGCCGAAGCTGTCGGTGAGACGCCCCTCCTCCATCACCTGGAGGAGCATGTTGAAGACGTCCGGGTGGGCCTTCTCGAGTTCGTCGAGGAGCACGACCGAGTAGGGACGGCGGCGGATCTTCTCCGTGAGCTGCCCCCCCTCCTCGAAGCCGACGTAGCCCGGCGGCGCGCCGATCAGCCGGCTGACGTTGTGCTTCTCCATGTACTCGCTCATGTCGATCTGGATGAGCGCGTCAGCGTCACCGAACATGAACTGCGCCAGCGCCTTGGCCAGGAGCGTCTTCCCCACGCCGGTGGGGCCGGCGAAGATGAAGCAGCCGGTCGGGCGCTTCGGATCCTTGAGCCCGGAGCGGCTGCGGCGCACGGCCTTGGCGATGCTCTTGATCGCCTCGTTTTGGCCGATGACCTTGCGGTGGAGCTCGTCCTCCATCGCCATCAGACGCTTGCTGTCCTCGGTGGACATCCGGGTGAGCGGGATCCCGGTCATCTTCGAGACGACCTCCGCCACCACCTCCTCGTCGACGACGCCGTCGGCCTCGCGCGATTTGTCGCGCCAGTCGCGGGTCATGTTCTGCTTCTTCTTCTTGAGCTTGTCGGCCTGATCTCGCAGCGCCGCTGCCTTCTCGAAGTCCTGGTTGGCGACCGCCTCTTCCTTCTCCTTGTTGAGACGCTCGACCTCCTCGTCGATCTCCTTGAGATCCGGCGGCTTGGTCATCGCCTTGAGGCGAACGCGGGCACCCGCCTCGTCGATGACGTCGATCGCCTTGTCGGGGAGGCAGCGGCCGGTGATGTAGCGGCTCGAAAGCTCCACGGCGCTCTCGAGGGCGGCATCGGAGATCTGCACCCGGTGGTGCGATTCATAGCGGTCGCGCAGCCCTTTGAGGATCTCGACCGCCTCCGACTTCGTCGCCGGCTCGATCATGATGATCTGGAACCGCCGGTCGAGGGCCGAATCCTTCTCGATGTACTTGCGGTACTCGTCGAGCGTCGTGGCACCGATGCACTGGATCTCACCGCGGGCCAAGGCGGGCTTGAGGACGTTCGAGGCGTCGATCGCACCCTCGGCGCCGCCGGCCCCGACGAGCGTGTGGAGCTCGTCGATGAACAGGATCGTGTTCTTGGCGCGGCGGACTTCGTTCATCACCGCCTTGATGCGCTCCTCGAACTGCCCGCGATACTTCGTGCCGGCGACCATCATCGCCAGATCGAGAACGACGATCCGCCGGTCGGCGAGGAGTTCCGGAACATGGCCATCGACGACACGCTGGGCGAAGCCCTCGACGATCGCCGTCTTGCCGACGCCGGCTTCGCCGAGGAGGACGGGATTGTTCTTCGTGCGGCGACAAAGAATCTGGATCGCTCGCTCGATCTCCTTCTCCCGGCCGATCACCGGATCGAGCTTCCCCTGACGGGCCAGTTCGGTGAGGTCGCGGCCGAAGCTGTCGAGGGCCGGGGTCTTGCTCTTCCCCGACTTGGCTGTGGCCTCGCCGCCGCCGCCGGCTCCGGCGCCCGACGTCGCCCGCCCGCCGAGGCCGGCGCGTTCGCCACCCTCCCCCTCCATGCCGTGGCCGAGGAGATTCAGGACCTCCTCACGCACGTCCTCGAGCTTGAGGCCGAGGTTCATCAGCACCTGAGCCGCCACCCCTTCCTGCTCCCGGAGCAGCCCGAGGAGGATGTGCTCGGTGCCGACGTAGTTGTGGTTGAGGTTGCGGGCCTCCTCCATCGAGTACTCGATCACCTTCTTCGCCCGCGGCGTCTGGGGGAGCTTCCCCATCGTCACCATGTCGGGGCCGCTCTGCACGAGCTTCTCGACCTCCATGCGGATCTTCCGCAGGTCGATGTCGAGGTTTTTGAGGACGTTGGCGGCGACGCCACTCCCCTCCTTGATCAGCCCGAGGAGAACATGCTCCGTGCCGATGTACTCGTGATTGAAACGCTGGGCCTCCTGATTGGCCAGTTGCATCACTTTCCGGGCACGGTCGGTGAAACGCTCGTACATGGGGAGTTCTCGGAGAGAGTGGCTTGTGGGGGGCGGAGGCGGGCGCCGAAAATGGCAGCCGCTGTTTCCACCCGGCGTAACGCTGCAAACCTTACGCCAAATCGTTCTGGGAATTCTAGGCGGCAGCCCGAATCGGGCAGGGGGTGGGGGGGTTGGGGCCAGTGCCAGCGGGCCGCCGAGGGGTGGACAGGCTGGCGGGGGACGGCCGAAAGTCGGGCTGTTGTGACCTGGGGGAAGAAATCGGGTTGCACGCCCCTGCTGTTCGTGGCCCGGGCCCCGATGGTTCGCTGGCGCTCTCAGGCGGCGCGTTCCGTGGCGGATTCCACCGCGCTCTCCTCGGCCGGCAGGCGGAGCACCACCGGCTCCGGGCCGTCGTCGACCCCCGCGTCATGGTCCGCGGCTCGGTCCGCTGTCGGCGCCGGCGGCGTCTCCGTGAGGCGGGCCAACTCGCGGCGGATGACCGCCTGCCATGGGCGGCCGGCGTCGCTCCGGGAGAGTTTCTCGAGCGCTGCCCGGGACTCGGCCCGACGACCGACCCGGCGGAGGAGTGTCGCCAGGAGGAGCTGGGCCTCGCCGTCGGTCGGCGCGACGACGAGAAGTCCGCGGAGCTTCGTTTCCGCCGCCAGCCAATCCCGGCCCAGGTAGGCGTCGCGGGCGGCAACGAAGAGCGCCTCGGCGGCTTCGTTCCGACCGGTCGGCAACGGCGGTGGGAAGGTTGTCACCGCCGAGAGCGTGGCCACGGCCCATACACCGGCCGTCGCCGCCCACAGGCCGAGGGCAAACTCCGTCGCCACCAGTTCCGTCCACACCCAGGTAAGGAGGATCGCCATGTCGAGCGCGACGGCGAACGCGAGGGCAAGGATCAGGCCGGCAACGCTACCGCGCAGCCAGAGCCATGGCAGCCCCGGCCAGAGGAGTGTCAGATAACGGGTGGAGGTCACGGCCGCTCCGGGCGATCGGGGCCATGGGGGCTGGCAAAGCCGGCGGCGGGGGAGTGTAGGGAGCTGGCGAAGGGAGGCCAAGGCCGCTGGACGGGCTGAAAATGACCCGGCTAGCCGCTGAAGAAGCCGGGGAGGCGATCCCCAGGGGGGAGGCGGTGGTACAACTCCGTCATGGCACTCCCCTCCGGCAACCAGAACAGCCCACCACCCCGGCGGTCCGAAACCGAGGCGTGCCCGGAGGAGGGAGCGGGGAGGGATCCTCAGGGGAGCGCGGGGGCGTGGCGGGCGCTCGACGCCTCGGCCAATCGGGCTGCGGAGGCGCTGCGGGTCATCGAGGATGTGCTCCGGTTCGTCCTCGACGATGCCCACCTCACCACCACGACCAAACGCCTCCGCCACGATCTTGCCGATCTCCTCGCCACCGAGCCATTGCCCGCACGGATCAGGCTCCGGGATGTCGCCGGGGATGTCGGCCCGGGGGTCGGTCCGGTCGGGGCGCTGCCACGCCGGTCGCCGGCCGACCTCGTCGCCGCCAATGGGGCCCGGGCGGCGCAGGCGCTGCGCAGCCTCCAGGAATGCGCGCTCCTGCTAAAGCCCCCCCTCGCCCCGCGGTTCGAGGCCCTCCGCTACCGCCTCTACGACCTCGAGCGGGCGGCGCTCGTGTTGGCCCGGGCGGGCGAACGCCTCGCCGGGATCTCGCTCTGTGTCCTCGTCGATGGCGGGGAGGATGCGCGCCGTTTCGGCACCCTCGTCGAGGGCTTGCTCGATGCCGGGGTGCGGATGATCCAGGTGCGCGACAAATCGCTGCCCGTTCCGGCCCTCGTCGATCGCGTTCGCCTGGCGGTGGAACGAGCCAGACGCCGGTCGGGGGCCGACGCGTTGATCGTCGTCAACGATCGTCCCGACGTGGCTGTGGCCGTGGGGGCCGGTGGTGTTCACCTCGGCAGCGATGATCTCCCTCTCGACCTCGTGCGGCGTGTCACCGGCCCGACGGCGGTCGTGGGGTGCACCGCCCACGACATCGGCGAAGCGCTCGCCGCGGTCCGCGGGGGGGCCGACTATCTCGGCGTCGGTCCCTGCTTTCCTTCGTCCACGAAATCGTTCGGGAGCCATGCGCCGCGGGAGTTTCTCTCCGAGGTCGCAGCCACGATCGCGCTGCCGGCGTTCGCGATCGGCGGCGTGACGCTCGATCGCCTCGACGAACTCCGTTCCCTCGGGTTGCAGCGTGTGGCCGTGGCCGCCGCGATCACCCGGGCCTCCGATCCGGCCGCCATGGCGGCCCGGTTCATCGAGCGGCTCCAGCCCCCGTTGCCGGCAGCCGGGGGGATTCCTGATCCGAGCCCACAGGAAAATCCTTGAGCGCCTCGACGAGGGCGGCGGCGATCTCCGCCTCGTCGCTGTTGCGGTAACCGGTCCAAACGCGGCGGATGCAGCCATCGGCGCCGATGAGATAGGTGGTGGGGAACACCTCGAAGCCGTAGGCCTCGGAAAACAGCATCCGCACCATGCCTCGGGGGTCGCACCACGGCTCGATCGCGATCCGCTCCCGGTCGAGGAATCGCTTCGTGTCGGCGGTGATTTCGTCGAGGTCATCCGGACCACCCGGGCCGCACGACACCGCCACGAGTTGGAATCGATCGTCGTCGGCAAGTCTCGCGGCGATCCTTCCCAAGCCCGGCAGTTCGCGACGGCATGGCGGGCACCAAGTTCCCCAGAAGTTGAGGAGCGTGACGCGACCGGGAAACGTGGGCGCGGGTTGGCCTGGATCGAAGATCGCCACGAGCGGCACGCTCCCCACCCGTTTGCCGACGGCGCGGTGGGGCATTTGCGGCCCGACGCACCCCGCGCCGAGGAGGATTGCGAGCAAGGATCCTGCCAGGACGCCCAGGACCAGTCGGGCAGGGCGGCCGAGGAGCGCGAGTATCATGCGAGCGGAGAGAAAAGAGGGATGGGGATCGCCGGTGCCGGCGGTCTTGGAGCCGGCCGACGGTGAGCCAAAGTGCGGAGTCCTTTGAAGTGTACGAGGTTGAACTGAAGTTTCCGCTCGCCCGCAGGGCAGCCGTCGAAGCGGCCCTTGTCCGGCTCGCAGCCCGCTCCTGTCCGGCAATCGAGCAGGCCGACGTCTACTTCGCCCATCCCTCGCGGGATTTCGCCCAGACCGACGAGGCCCTCCGCCTCCGACGCGAGGGGGATGCCGTGGCGATCACCTGGAAGGGGCCACGGCTCGGCCAGGCTGCCAAGACGCGGCGGGAGATCGAGCTTCCCTTGGCGGCTTTTCCCCCGGCGGCAGGGGGGGGAGCCACGCTCGAGGTTTGGTCGGAGCTCCTGGCAGCCCTCGGCTTCCGCCGCGTCTGGGAGGTCGTGAAGTGCCGACGGCCGGCCCGGGTTGTGTGGCAAGGCCGTGAGGTCGAGGTGGCGCTCGATACGGTGGCGGGGCTGGGGGATTTCCTCGAATTGGAAATCGTGGCAAGCGAGGAGGAGATTCCGCCCGTCCTCTCCTGCCTCCAATCGCTTGCCAGCGAGCTCGGATGTGGCTCCCCGGAACGGCGGAGCTACCTGGAAATGCTCCTGACGGCCCACCTGTCTGATTGACCGGCTCTGCGGTGACCCTCTCCGGAAGGGGGCATTGCCGATTCATCGTGCAGCGACTGCCTGCAAGACGCGCTGCGGTTCCTGGCCCTCATCCTGTTGCCGACCGTGAGAGGAGGTGGCCGCCGGACGGGCGGAACACCGCTCAGCCCCGTCCCCCGCAGGCATTTTTCGCAGTTTTCTCGCATTCTTGAGCCCCGGCGAGGCCGTCGATCACGCCGGTCGACCCGTCGGCCGAAAAATTCACATTGTTGGCGCAGCATTTGCAAACCGGGAGTCAACGTCGTCGCGTCCCACCACATCATCGGATTCGTTTTTCCTTCCTTCTCGCGGGGTGAACTCATGGTCCTTCAAGGTTCGAGTCGTGCCGGAACGCACCGTCACGGTTTCACGCTGGTCGAACTGCTCGTCGTGATCGCGATCATCGGCACGCTCGTCGGACTTCT
>CANGGT010000036.1 GCA_947453375.1 Planctomycetaceae bacterium | reverse complement strand
GCCCGGCTTCCGGGCCGAAAGCTCCGCCAGCGTCGTCATCCCCTTGACGAGACGCTCCTCCATCTCCGCCAGTTGCTCCCGCTCCTTCTCGACGACGATGGCAGGCGCCCGAGCGGCAAACTTCTCGTCGCCGAGCTTCGCCCGTTTGGCGGCGATCATGGCGACGAGTTTTTCATTCTCTTTCTTGAGCCTGGCGATCTCCGCTCCGACGTCGATGAGATCGGCAAGATCGACGAACAGGTCGCAGCCGGCCGCCGCCGCGGTAGCGGCGCCGGGGGCTCCGGTGGCATCCGGGCCGACGACTCCCAAGGTCGCCCCAGCCATCGACTCGATCGACCCGCGCATCGGGGCGAGAAGTTCAGCGGTGGAAACGTCGGATCGGATTTGCACCGTGAGCTTCGTCTTCGGGGGAACGTTTTGCCTCGAGCGGATCTCGCGGATCGCTCCGACGACCGCGAGGAACGTGCCGAATTGTTCTTCGGTGCGCCGGTCGACCCAGGCCGGCGGCGGCTCGGGCCACCGGGCCACCATGATCGAAGCGGCCGGCGCCTCCCCGCGATCCCACGGCAGGCGACGATTCGGAGCCACTTCTCGGAGATGCTGCCAGATCTCCTCGGTGAGGAACGGCATGATCGGATGGAGGAGGCGAAGGATCGTGTCGAGCGCGAGGAGGAGCATCGACCGCGCCTGATCGCGGGCCGCCGGATCGCTCAACCGCGACTTGCAGAGCTCGAGATAGGCGCTGCAAAACTCGTCCCAAGTGAAGGCATAGAGGGCCCGCGCGGCATCGGCGAAGCGGTATTCGTCGGTGCAGCGATTCACTTCGGCAGTCACGCTCGCCAGCCGGCTGGCGAGCCAGCGATCCTCAAGGGCCTCGAAGACGCTCCCAGCTCCGGCGAGGTCGCCGGCCTGAAAATCCTCGAGATTCATGAGGACGAATCGGGTGGCGTTCCAGAGCTTATTGGAGAAGTTGCGCCCCGCCTCGAAGCGCTCCGAGAGCGCCGGGCCGCGAGGGAGGCCGAGATCGGCCTCGGTCTGGGCCCACTGCGTCTTGAAGGGTTTCTTACATTTCGGGCACTCGATCCGCGGCTGGATGCGGTTTTGCACCGTCTGCTCGATCCGCGCCTCACACGCCGGACACTGAAACTCGACCGGCATCCGCACGTCCTGCGTCTCGGTGGCGAGCGTCGTCATCCCGAAGCGGAGGGCGTCGGCCCCGAGGGCCTCGATGACGTCGAGCGGATCGACGCCGTTCCCCTTGCTCTTGCTCATCGTCTCGCCGTAGCGGTCGAGGATCTTGGGATGGATGTAGACCTCCCGGAAGGGCAGCTCGCCGGTGTCGAACACCCCCATGATCACCATCCGCGCCACCCACAGCGTGATGATGTCGCGGCTGGTGAGGAGGGCCGAACCGGGATAGAAGGTGGACAGTTCTGGCGTCTGCTCCGGCCAGCCGAGCGTCGAATGGGGCCACAGCGCCGAGGAGAACCAGGTGTCGAGGACGTCGGGATCCTGGACGAGCGGTTGGCCGTCGACCGCGTCGACGCCGAGCCCTTCGTCAGACGTGCAGACGAACCAGCCGCCGCGGCCGTCGCCGTCCAGGGCCGTTCCATCGGTCTGCCAAGCGACGCTCGTCCGCCCGGCAAACGCCGCGGCAAGCGCCGATTCGCGGACGCCGCTGACGTGCCAGATCGGGATCCGGTGGCCCCACCACAGCTGCCGGCTCACCGGCCAGTCGCGCTTCTCAGAGAGCCAATCGAGATAGCTCTTCGCGTAGCGCTCGGGAACGATCTTCAGCTTCCCGCTCCGGACCGCCTCGAGCGCGGGCTCGGCCAGCTCGTCCATGCGGATGAACCACTGATCGGCGAGGTAGGGCTCGATCGGCGTCTTGGAGCGGTCGGAATGGGCCAGCTCGATGAGCCGATCCTCGACCAGCTCGAGCTGCCCCGCAGCCTCGAGATCGGCGACGACCTTCGTGCGGGCCTTGGGGATCGTCAGCCCCGCATACGGGCCAGCCTCGGCATTGAGACGTCCTTCGGGAAGGAGAATGTTGATCATCGGCAGGTTGCGACGCTTGCCGACCTCGTAGTCGTTGACGTCGTGGGCCGGGGTGATCTTCACACAGCCCGAGCCCAGCTCCGGCTTGGCCCATTCATCGGCCACCAGTGGCACCTCGCGGCCGAGCAGCGGCAGGCGGACGCGGCGGCCGGCCCGGGCCATCGCCGCCAGCTTCACGAGTCCCGGGAGGATCTCGACGCGGCGGGCGGCGAGGGCCTCGAGCTCGCGGTCGATGCCAGCTTGGTCTTTCGCGGCTGCCTCGGCCCGCTTCGCCCGGAGTGCCTTCTCGGCCTCGTCGAGGGCGGCGGCCGGGTCGGGATGGACGGCGACGGCGGTGTCGCCGAGGAGCGTCTCGGGGCGCGTCGTGGCCACCGTCACACTCGCCGGCTCGCCGGGCAAGGGATCGACGACGTCGTAGCGAATGTGCCAGAAGTGCCCCTTCACCTCCTCGTGGAAAACCTCGTCGTCGCTGACGGCGGTCTGGAGGAAGGTGTCCCAGTTCACGAGCCGCTTGCCACGGCGGACGAGCTTCTCGCGGAACAGCTTGAGAAACGCCGTCCGCACCGCGAGGGCGCACTGCTCGTCGAGCGTGAACCGGACCCGATCCCAGTCGCAACTGGCCCCCATGTCGCGGAGCTGCCCGAGGATCCGCTTCTCGTACTGCTCCTTCCAGGCCCAGATCCGCTCGACGAGCTTCGCCCGGCCGAGGTCGTGGCGGGAGAGCTTTTCCTCTTCGAGGAGCCGGCGCTCGACGACGGCCTGCGTGGCGATCCCGGCGTGATCGGTACCGGGCATCCAGAGCGTCAGGTAGCCCTGCATCCGCCGCGTCCGGACGAGCATGTCCTGGAGGGTGTTGTTGAGGGCGTGGCCGAGGTGAAGGGCGCCGGTAACGTTCGGCGGGGGAATGACGATCGAGAACACGGGGCGACGATCCCCCGGCCCGGCAGGCTCCGCATGCCACAGTCGGGCGGAATCCCACAGAGTCCGGCATCGGGCCTGGGCGGAGGCGTGGTCGTAGTGCTTGGGGAGTTCGTGCATCGGGGCGATTCAGCTCGGGGTCGGTCGGTGGGATCGGTCGCAGGGATCGTGAGGAAAAAACCGCAACTCTACCGGAAATTGCTCCCCCGGGACTAGCGCGACGAGCCTCTTTTTTGCACCGCTGACAGAGGCGAACTAGCCTGGAAACCCAAGGGCGATGCGCTCCGGCCGCCGACACTGCCCCCGTGACCCACCGACTCATGAACCGAAGCCTGTCATCCCCAAAGCCCGCATCCGCCCACCGGCGGATCATCCTCCTCGGCCGCGCTCCCGGCAACGACGTCGTCGTCAAGGCACCGAGCGTCTCCGCCCGGCATGCGCGGGTGGTCGTCGATGACGAGGGGCTGTGGCTCGAGGACCTGGGGAGCCGCAACGGCACGTTCGTCGGTGTGCCGCCGCGCCGCATCGAGCGGGAGCGGATCGACGTCGCCGACACGATCACGCTCGGCAATGCCCGCCTCCCCGCCACGGCGCTCGAAGACCTCCTGACGCGGACGACCGCCGCCGCCCCCGGGGAAGGGACGATCGACCTCGACGACGCGGCGCTGGTGACCTTCGGCCGCGGGGCCTCGGCCGACGTCTCCCTCGACCGACCACTCGCCTCGGCGCTCCATGCCTCGGTGAGCGTCGAGCGTGGGAAGGTCTTCGTCCGCGACCTGGGGAGCACGCACGGCACCTTCGTCGACGGCCGGCGGATCGAGCGGGCCGTCGAGATTTCCCCAGGGACGGTCGTGCAGATCGCCGACCAACGCTACCGGCTGACCCCCGACTCCCGCGCGCTCGAGCCCCTCGCCGGCGGCGACCGCGACGTCATCGAAGCCGACAACGTCGCCGTCGATGCCTCGGGGCGACGGCTCCTCGAGGGGGTCTCGCTCGTTGTCCAGCCCGGGGAGATGGTGGCGATCATGGGGCCCAGCGGCGCCGGAAAGAGCACGCTCCTCTCGGTGCTCAACGGCCAGACCGTCCCGGCCGCCGGCCGGCTCGTCATCGGCGGTCTCGACCTCCACGACCACTACGATCTCTTCCGGGGACGGATCGGCTATGTGCCGCAGGACGACATCCTCCACGCCGATCTCACCGTTTGGCAGGCGCTGTGGTACGCGGCCCGCCTCCGGCTTCCCCGCGACACCACCGACACCGAGATCGAGACCCGGATCCACGCCGTGATCCACCAACTCGGGCTCGATGGCACCGAGAAGACCCGCGTTGGCGATCAGCGGAAGCGGGGCGTCAGTGGCGGCCAGCGGAAGCGCGTCAACCTCGCCATGGAGCTCCTCACAGACCCTCCGATCCTCGTCCTCGACGAACCGACATCGGGCTTGTCGAGCGTCGACGCGCTATCGGTCATCGAGTTGCTGCGGAAGCTCGCCGACTCCGGCAAGACGATCCTCGTCACGATCCACCAGCCGAGCCTCGAGGCGTTCGAGAAGTTCGACGCCGTCGCCGTCATCGCCCGCGACGAATCGACGAAGCAGGTGGGAAGGCTGGCGTGGTTCGGCCGCGCCTTCCCCGACTCGATCACCTTCTTCGAGCCCCAGCTCTCCGGAGCCGCGCCGCCCACGAGCGTCGACGGGCTCCTCCGCGGCCTCTCGAAGCGGCCGGCGGCCGAGTGGGTGCGGCAGTGGGAAGCGTC
The DNA here is from genome assembly GCA_947453375.1 of Planctomycetaceae bacterium. GTDB lineage: Bacteria > Planctomycetota > Planctomycetia > Pirellulales > UBA1268 > QWOP01. The sequence goes on along the minus strand of CANGGT010000036.1, from coordinate 25,327 downwards.
GGTCGCGAAGTCGATCTGGGTCGACCGGCGCGCTTCCGCGCATGCCGGGGCTTCTCCGCCGCGGTCGCGGCGTCTTCCCCGCAGCACCGCGCCGTTCACCCAATGGATCACGCTCGTGAAGCGGATGATCGCCGTCAAGGTCGCCGACGCCTGGGGGACGGCCGTCCTCTTCGCACAGGCCCCGATCGTCGGGCTCCTCATCGCGGCGGTGTTCTCGAAGGTGGTGCGGAGCACCCCGACCCCCGACACCTGGCCGAAGATCGGCGTCAACATGGCGACGACCCTGTTCGTGACCGCCCTGGCGGCGATCTGGTTCGGCTGTTCGAGCATGGCGCGCGAGATCGTCACCGAGTGGCCGATCTACCGGCGCGAGCGGATGGTGGGGCTCTCGATCGGGGCCTACGTCGCCTCGAAGATGACGGTCCTCCTCGGGATCGCGGCGATCCAGTGTCTCCTCCTCCTGGCGATCGTCGCCCCCGCCTGCCGGATCGACAGCCCGTGGCTGTGGGTGTTCACAATGCTCTATGCGGCGGCGCTTGCCGGCGGGGCGCTCGGGTTACTCATCTCGGCGACGCTGCGAACGACCGAGGCCGCCTCGGGGATCCTCCCCGTCCTCCTCCTGCCGATGATCGTCCTCGGGGGGATCCTCGTCCCCCTCGCCGATCTCCCCGCGCTCACCCAGCCGCTTGCCGCGGCGATGCCGTCGCGCTGGGCGTTCGAGGGGCTCGTCGTGCCGGAGGCGGCGCTCCGCCCGAGGATCCGGCTCGGGGGCGAGCCGCCGGCGCCGCCTTCCGAACCGTCACCGGCCGCTGTCGACGAGCTCGATCCGGCGGCGCCCGAGCCCTCCCCGATGGAATCCACCCCGTCGCCCGTCCCGCAGGTGTCAACGCCTTCCCCCGACGAGACGACCGGGCCGGGGATTCCGAACGCCTTCCGCCTGGCTGGCAATGCCGGGGGCCATCCGTTCATCCTCCCTGGCCGCCGCAAGATCGTCGAGAAGCTCGAGGAGGCAGCCTCTCAGGCGAAGCAGGAGCTCGAGAAGGCCAAGAAGCTGCTCGAGGAGAAGGCACAGAAGATCCAAGCCGACATGCGGGCCGAGGCGGAGAAAAAACTCGCCGATGCGAAGGCGGAGTTCGAGAAGAAGTCGGCCGAGTCGGCGGCGAAAATGAAGGAGGAGATCGAGGCAAAGGTGGCCGAGGCGAAGGCCGCGGCCCAGAAGGAGAGCGAGGCGGCGGCGGAGCGGATGAAGACCGAGATGGCGCGAGCCGTCAAGGAGGCGCAGGAGCAGGCCCGCCGCGAGAGTGCCGAGGCGCGGGACCAGGTCCGTAAGGAGGTCGAGGCGAAGGCGGCAGACGCCAAGGCCGAAGCGCAGAAGGAGTCGGAGGAGACCGCCGCGCGGATGCGCACCGAGATCGAAACGAAGATGGAGGAGGCTCAAGCCACGGCCAAGCGTCAAAGCGAGGAGGCGGGGAATGCCGCGAAGGCCGACGTCGAGAGCCGGGTGAAGACGATTGAAGCCGAGCTCGAAAAGAAGAGCCGCGAGGCGAGCGATCGGCTCGAGGGGAAGCTCCGCGAGATGCAGGAGAAGCTCGAATCGGAGCGCGCTCGGATGAACGACTCGCTCGAGCGCGTCCGGGCCGCCACCGAGAAGACGCTCGTCCCACCGGCAGGCGTCCACGCGGCGCCGCACGGGTCCTCGTCCGCCGCCACCACGTCCGCCGCCGAAGGAGCCCCCCCCCAGCCGTCCGATGCCCACGCCACTGCCACCCCCCGGGGCACCTCCCCGGTCGACATGGCGGAGCGATTCTTCGCGCGGGAGCAGTGGCGGAGCCCCTCGACGGTTCCGCTGGCGGTCCTCCTGGGGATGTTCGGCGCCGGGATCGCCGGCACCGCCCTGGCCCTGCGCTTCCGCGACTCCAGCGGCCGCTGAGGCGGCAGACAGCCCCCACACGGCGGAAAAATCGCCATGGAAGGCGCTTTCGACCGGCCGCTACACTCCGGCGCCGCGCCCCGTCTCCGGAGCTGATCGATGCCCCACGACCGCCCGCTCGACGATCCCACCACCCACGAATCGGCTGCTGCCGTCGGGCCGGTGGACGATCAGATCCCTCCCCGAGTCGTCGCCACGACGACGATCAGCGTCAACCGCCGGCTCGGCCGCGGCGGCCTGGGCGACGTCTACTACGCCAACGACAAGGCGACCGGGCGCGAGCTGGCCGTCAAGTTCCTCAATGGCTGGGCGGTTTCCCAGGAGGCCCTCCGCGAGAGCTTCCAGTTCGAGGCCACCGTCACGAGCCAACTCGAACATCCCAACATCGTCCCGGTCTATGTCACCGGCGCCACCCCCGACGGCCGCCCGTTCTACGCGATGCGTCTGATTCCCGGTCGGACGCTCGGCGCGGCGATCAACGACTTCCACGACCGTCGCCATGCCCACGAGGCGGCAAGCGAGCGTTCGGCCCGCTACCGCGAGCTCCTCGGCCAGTTCGCCTTGGTCTGCAAGGCGATCGCCTACGCCCATGATCGCGGCGTTCTTCACCGCGACATCAAGCCGGCCAACATCATGCTGGGAAAGTTCGGTGAGGTGGTCGTCCTCGACTGGGGGCTCGCCGCGCGGATCGACCGTGACGACCGTGCCCGGCAGAGCGGCGAGGAGAGCATCGTGATGCCGACGATCGCCCTCGATTCGGCCCCGGCGGCAAAGCGCGGAATCTCCGGCACACCGGCCTACATGAGCCCGGAGCAGCATGACGGGGCCGCCCCGGTGGGGCCGGCGAGCGACGTCTACGGTCTCGGGGCAACGCTTTACCACCTCCTCACCGGCACTCCCCCCTACGACGGCGACGTGGCGGCGATCCGCGAGAAGGTGCTCGCCGGCTCGCTCGCCCCGCCGTCGCGCGTGAAGCGGGGCGTGTCGCGCGCCATCGAGGCGGTGTGCATGAAGGCGTGCGCCCGCGATCCGGTCGATCGCTACGAGACCCCGCTCGAGCTCGCCCACGACATCGATGCCTATCTGGCCGACAACCCCGTCAGCGCTTTCCGCGAGCCGCTCCTCCGCCGGCTGGCCCGCTGGACGCGCCGCCACCGCACCGTCACGCAACTGGCCGTCGGATCGCTCGCGGTACTCCTCGTCGGCGCGGCGTTGACGTCGATGCTCCTCCGCAAGGTCGCCCACGACGAATACCGCTCCCGGCAGACGGCGCTGCGCCTTTCAGCCCGGCTTGCGGCGAGCACCGCCGCGCTCCAGATCGATTCCCGCTGGCGGATCCTCGAATACGAAGCCGACAACAACCGTCTCGTCCGCGCGATGCTCGAGGCGGAGGGAAAGCCCGTCGATCCCGCCACGGGGCGGAGGCCCTGGGAGGCGATCCAGGCCGCGGTCGACGAAATCGCCGCCAACACGAAGAACACCGTCGATGCCGAGAGCTGGACGGTGTGCGACGCCAAGGGGGTACAGGTGGCACGGGCACCGCTAGCCGAAACGATCGGCCGCGACTTCGCCTGGCGCAACTATTTCCACGGCGGCCCCCACGACCTCGAGCCGGGCGTCACCCCCCCGCCGATCACGGAGGTCCACCGCTCGACGGTCTACCGGAGCGACTCCACAGGCAAGCTCAAGGTGGCCTTCTCGGCGCCGATCTGGAGCGATGCCAAAGGCGCCGAGAATCGACGCGTGCTCGGCGTCCTCCTCATGAGCTTCGACGTCGGCCTCCTCTTCCGATCGGTCGACGCCATCGGCTCCTGGAACGCCTCGCGGGCCCCGTTCTCCGTGGCGGTCATCGATCTCCGCGACGACATGATCGACGGCGAACCGAAGGGGGGCCTGGTCCTCGAAAACCCCGAGGTCGCCCGCACCGATCTGTCGAGTTCCCCCGACCTCCAGTTGGTGCGGGCCCCGGCCGACGTCGTCGCCCGGCTCAAGGAGTCTTTTCACAAGCATCTGGAGTTCGGCAAGCCGGCCCGCCAGGCCGAGAACGTCGGCGGCGACAACGGGCTCGACGCCGAGATCATCGGGCTCTTTCCGGGGACGCTCCGACAGTTGATGGGGGGCGATGGGGCCGGGCCGCAGATCGCTGCCGCCGAGCCGATCCGGATCCTCGGTCGCCCCGAACGGCTCTCGGACGTCGGCTGGGCCGTCCTCGTCCACGAGCGCTGACTTTTTCCACCGCGAGGGTTCCGATGGATGACAGCCCCACGACCGGCATCGGGCCGACGGAGAACGTGCCGCCGGCAGCGATCCTCATGGAGGCGCTCTGCGCCCTCCTCGTCTCGCAGGCAGTCGCCGTCGCGGCGACGCTCGGCATCGCCGATCTCCTCGCCGCGGAAGAACGAGGCATCGACGCCTTGGCGGCAGCCGCCGGTGCCGATTCCGGCGCCCTGGGCCGCGTCCTGCGAACCCTCGCTATGAAGGGGATCTTCCGAGAAACCAACCCGGGACGATTCGCCAACACCCCCCAGTCAGACCTGCTCCGATCCGACATCCCCGGCAGCCTCCGGGACATCGCCAGGTGGGTCGGCACGGAAGCTCACTGGGATGTCTACGGTCGGATGACCGACGCCGTCCGATCCGGAGAGCCGCAGTGGCGAGCGGTCCACGGCAGTGATCTCTTCCCGTTTCTCTTTCAACAGCGTCCCGACCTCGGCCTGCTGTTCAATCAGGCGATGGCGAGCTTCTCGTCGACGACGATCCCGGCGATCGTCGCCGCCTGCGATTTCACCGGTGCGAGCATCGTCGCCGATGTCGGCGGGGGCTCGGGGCACCTCCTCGCCGCGATTCTGCGGCGAAACCCGGCCCTGCGGGGCGTGCTCTTCGACACGCCCGGTGGCCTCGACGGCGCGCCCACGCTCCTGGCCGAGGAGGGAATCGCCGAACGGATCGACGTGGTGCCGGGGGACTTCACCAAGGAAATCCCGATCGTCGCCGATGTCTATCTCCTCAAGCACGTCGTCCATGACTGGAACGACGCAGACGCCGGCAGAATCCTCGCCGCACTCCGCCGTTCCATGCCACCGCAATCGCGGCTGCTCCTGGTGGAGATGGTCATCGCCCCGGGAAACACCCCCCATTTCGGAAAGATCTGCGATCTCGACATGCTCGTCTCCGTCGGCGGCAGGGAGCGTTCGGAGGAGGAGTTTCGCGGGTTGCTCGAGGGTGCCGGATTCTCCTTGGTGAGGATCATCCCCACCCCGTCGATCGTGTCGATCCTCGAGGCGATCCCGCACCCCTCGGGCCCCCCATTCACCGCCGCCGATCAGCCACGGGCCTGAAGCGAAGCTACTCACACCTCCGGCAATTCAAACCCCTTGCGGCGCTCACGGACGAGGAGCGCGTCGGCGGCGGGGTCGCCGACGAACGTCTCGGCGCCCGGATCCCAGCGGAGCGGACGGCCGACCGCGCGGGCGATGTTGGCGAGGTGGCAGACCGTCACCGAGCGATGCCCGATCTCGACGTCGGCCACCGGCTTTTCCCGCGTTTTTATGCAGTCGAGCCAGTTCTGGAGATGATGCCGCGCCTGCCAGAGGGCGAGGGCATCGGACCACTTCCGCTCTTCCTCGGCGACGTCGACCGCCTCGAGGAGCTTCTGGGCGATCTCGGGGGGATTGCTCGTCACCTTGTTGCGGTTGATCTCGAGCTTCCCCTTCTCCCCGACGAACACCGCCCCACCCATCGGCCCCTGGTCGAGAATGAACTTCACCTCGAGGCCGTCGGCGTAGGTCATCACCACCTGGCCGTTGGGGCCCTCGGTGACGGGCGTGACCGCGACCGGGCCTGTTGCATCGGCGCCGAGGGCCCACTGAATCTGATCGACGCCATGCGCGCCCCAGTTGGTCATCTCGCCGCCGGCGAAATCACGCCATCCCATCCACCCCATCCACTGGCCGTTGTAGGGACGATCGGCCGCCTGGTTGAGCCAAGCGCTCCAGTCGAGGCCCGTGGGGATCGGCTCCTCCGCCGGGAGTGGCGTCGGCGTCGGCGACGAGCTGCCGTAGTTCACGGCGCGAACCTCGAGGAGCTTCCCGAGCCCGCCGGCGCGAACGAATTCGCACGCCAGCCGGTTGATCGCCATCGAGCGTTGCTGCGTCCCCACCTGGACGACGCGGCCGGTGTTCCGCGCCGCCTTGACCAGCGCCCGCCCCTCCGCGACGTAGAGCGTCAGCGGCTTCTCGGCATAGACATCCTTCCCGGCCTGACAGGCGTGGATGCAGGGGAGGACTCGCTGAAACTCCCCTGTTCCCACGATCACCGCATCGATGTCGGCGCGGTCGAGGATCCGTCGGTAGTCGACGTAGACCGGCCACGCGCCCCCCTTCGACTCCCGAAAGGCGTGGGCCCGCGGGACATTCACGTCGCAGAGCGCGACGATGTCGGCCCCCTCCGGCAACTGCTCGAGGAGGAGCTTCGCGCGCCCGCCAACGCCGATGGCGCCGACGCGGATCTTGTCATTCGGCCCGGGCGCGGATTGCCCCAGGCGCGGGAGGAGGGCCACCCCTGCGGCGGCCCCCGATCCGAGGAGAAACGTCCGCCTGTCGACGCCCGGACGCCGCACGGCTGGCCTCATTTGGCCCCCTCCTGAATGAACACGAAGCCACCCTTCTTGTTGCCGATCACGATGTCGGGCCGCTTGTCGCCGTTGAGATCGCCGACGGCCAGTTGCGTCCCCACGCCGGAGGCGTCGTCGATCTTGTGCGCCGTCCACGAAACCGATTTATCGGCACCGCGGTGGAGCTTGAACCAATAGAGGTACGGGCTGCCGGCCGGGTCGGGATCCCCCTGGGGCCCGTGGGCCCAGAACCGCTTGCCGGTGACGATGTCCTTGAGCCCGTCGCCGTCGATGTCGACGACGCCCACGGAGTGGAGCTGCGAGAACTGCACCCCTTCGAGCGACTCCTCCGCCTTGTCGGAGAGGATGCGGTGCTCGACGAAGTCGATCCCGCCGTCCTTCTTCACGCTCTCGAACCACGACAGCCCGTAACCGTGGCCGGCGAGGCTCGTGATCACGTCGAGATCACCGTCGGCATCGACGTCGTAGGTGTGCATCTGGGCGCCGCCGGTGCCGAAGGCGAACGGGTGCTTCGTCCAGGCCGGGGGCGTGCTTCCGGCCGCCACCGGGGCCGGTTGCTCCCACCACCCGCCGGCCATGAGGAGATCGGGGCGGCCGTCGCCGTTGACGTCACCGACGCCGAGCCCGTGCTGATACTGTCCCCAACTCTCCTTTTCGGAGCAGGGGGTGAACGTCCAACGCTCGGTGGCGGTCTTGTCGGAGGGGGTCGCGAACCCGAGCACGCCGCCGGTGTGGAAGACGAGTTCGGCCTTGCCGTCGCCGGTGACGTCGAGGAAGTCGGGGGCCTCGTTGTCGACCACCGGGTGGACGAGGTGCTTCCCCCAGCCCCCCTGCGAGGCCTTCACGGTGGCGGTGTCCTTGCCCGGATTGCGGAACCAGGCCACTTCCTTCCCCGGCCATTCGTTGACGAGGACGTCGAGCCAGCCGTCGCCATCGACGTCGCCGACGCCGGTCATGAAGTTGTTGGAATACTGGTTGGGATCGAAGTCCTTGGCGGGATAGATCTCGTGCCGCTCCTTGAACTCCGGCCCGGCATACCAGTAGGGGCCGTAGACGGCGTCGCCGTGGCCGTCCTTGTCGATGTCGCCGACGCCCGCCGCCTCGGCATGGAACTTGTCGGTGAGCACCACCTTGCGGAACGTCGGCGGCGCCGCCGTGGCCCCGCCACCGGCGGCAAGGATCATGGCGAAGGCTCCGAGCCCGGCCCCGAACTTCCGAACAAGCATGGCATCTCTCCAGAGAGAAGGTGAACGCAGCGGGGGCACCATCCGCCCCCTTCGAGAATCCCAAAGTCCGACCAGAATACCCCAAATGGCAACGCCCGTCGCGGGGCCGCGGTAGACTCTCGCGCTTGCCTGCCCCGCCGCTCCGCCGACGCCACGGTCGCTCCGACCTCGGCCCCACCGACTCCACCATGCACGTCGTCGTTCTCTTCCGTTATTTCTGGCCCGAGTCGCGCGTCTCCGAGGAGCCCCACATGCTCCGCGAGATCGTCCATCGGCACGTGGCCCGGGGAGACACCGTCGACATCATCTGCGGCTCGGCCGACGACTGCCGGGAAGCCTGGAAACGCGAGTTCCCGGAGCGGGTTCGAGTGAGGAGCTTCCGGGCTCCGGTCGACCGCAATGGCCCGCTCTCGGGACGGGTGCTCAATTCGGCCCGCCTCCTCGTCCGCGGGCTTGCGGCGCTCCTCACACCGCGCTCCATCGATCTGCTCTATCTCTTCACCTACCCCCCCGGTTTCGCCGGCGCGATGATCGCCTTTTGCCGCGTGTTTCGCCGCCGCACCCGAATCCTCTTCAGCTTTCAGGACAACCTCGAATACCGGATCGGAAATCCACTCATCCGCGCCGGCTACCGGGCCTACAACCGCTTCTGCGTCTCCCACGCCACGGTGACCACCGTCCTGTCGGAGGAGATGCGGGAGCACCTCCTTGAAACGGTCCCGGCCCGCTCCCGGGCGCAGGTCGGGAAGCGGATCGAAGTCGTGAACAACTTCTACGCCGAAGACGTCGATCCCGAGCGTGCCACGGCCGTCAAGACCCACGACATCCTCTACGCCGGCAACCACGGCCCGGGGCAAAACCTCGCCTTCTTCATCGAGGCGCTCGCGCGCTGCCGCCCGAAATCGTCCCCGCGGATCGTGTTCTACGGCGGCGGCACGGAGAAGGAGGCGCTCCAGAACCTCGCCCGAGAGCGTGGGGCCCCGATCGAGTTTCGCGATCCGGTCGATCGGCAGACGATCGCCGCCGAGATGCAGGCCGCCCGGTACGGGCTCGTGGCGATGCTCCCCGAGCTCCCTCGATATGCCTTCCCGTCGAAGATCATTGCGTACACCTGCAATGGCACCAAGGCGCTGCTCATGTGCGATCCCGACGGGCCCCTCGGCCGCTGGGTCGTCGCCGAACGGCTCGGCGAGGTCCTCGACGTCACCGACGTCGACCGGGCCGCCAACGGACTCCACGCCCTCCTCGCAGCCCCCGACGCCAGCGCCCCCCGCGACACCGCCAAGCGGGCTGCGACGCTCTTCGGCAGGGAAGTATTCCTGGCAAGGATCGAAGCGATCATCGCCCGCCTGTTTGCCTGAGGCCCGATCGCCCGGGGCCAAGGCAGGGCCCTGCCGGCGTGCCACACCGCCGCGTGGCCGTCATTCGCCGGCAAACAACTCTTCGCCGGCGTGCGATTCGAGAAACTCGTGGCGCACCGTCCGTTCGATCGCCGTCGGCAGCGAGACGGGCGGGATGAAACCCGTCGCCCCCGCAGCCGAGGTGAACGACGTCTCGGCACAGAACTTCCGCACCCGCACGCGGCTGATCGGAAACGTCCGCCCAGACAGCCGGGCGGCAACGTCAAACGCCGTCCCGATCGCCATCCCCACGGGGAAGGGGATGCGAAGCCCGACGCTCGGTGCCTTCCCCATCAGCCCGCGCACCCGGCCGACGAGATCGTTCATCGACAGATCGGGCTGGTCGACGTAGTTGCAAAGATGGAGGCCGCTCGGCAGGGAGAGGCAGTGGTCGAAGAAGGCGACGACGTTCCCGACGTAGGCCATCGACTTGTGGTTGCGGCCGTTGCCAATCATGGCGAACCGGCCGGTGGCGATCTGACGGAGGAGGTTGTAGACGTTGCCGCGGTTGTTCTCGCCGAAAACGACCGTGGGGCGGACGATGACGAGTGTCCGCCGGTCGGAGGCCTCCGCGTGCCAGCGGCGCAGTTCCCCCTCGGCCCCCCACTTCGTCCGTCCGTATTCGTTGAACGGGTTGATCGCGCCATCCTCGCCGGTGTGCGCCGGCGCCATCCCGTACACCGCCACGCTGCTGGTGAACAGGATCGTGTCGATGCTCCGCGCTGCGGCGGCACGGCAGACGTTCGCCGTCCCCGCCACGTTGACATCGTGGTAGAGCGAGAGCGGGCGAACGTCGTCGCGGTGCTCGGCGGCGAGATGGATGATCGGGGAACCCGGAACGAGCGCCTCGGCGAGGGCCCCGGCGTCGCGGATGTCGCGGATCACCGAGACTTGAGGGAAGCGGCGGCTGGCGACCTTGTCGATGATCGTGAACCGGGGCCCCCCTTCACGAGCAAACAGCTCGCACAGCCGCGTGCCGATGAAGCCGCTCCCGCCGATCACGTTGACGTGATCGATGCCGGAAGGGCGTGCGGCCGAAGCGGGGATTGGCGCGGGCGTCATGGCCGACTGGCTCCTTCAGGCATCCCGCCGCCAGACGACGCGGTTCACGTAATCGGTGTAGCTGATGATGATCCGCAGCACCTTGTCGGAGACGTTCGGCATCGAATAATCGCCGACGAGCCGCAGCGTCCGATTCTCGCCGCGCGGCTGCGAAGCGAGGATCGCCAAGCCCTGCCGGACGCGGTCGAGATCGAGCCCCACCATCATCACCGCCGCCTCCTCCATCCCCTCCGGCCGCTCATGGGCCTCGCGGATGTTGAGCGCCGGGAAATTGAGGATCGACGATTCTTCGCTGATCGTGCCGCTGTCGGAGAGGACGGCACGGGCTTCGGTCTGAAGCTTGACGTAGTCGTGGAAGCCGAGCGGCTTGAGAAGACTGACCCGCGGGTCGAAGGCCACCCCGGCAGCGTCGACGCGCTTCCGCGTGCGCGGATGCGTCGAGACGATCACCGGCAGGCCGTGGTCAGTCGCAAGGGCGTTGATGATCGCCACGAGCCGGTGGAAGCTCCGCTCCGACTCGATGTTCTCCTCGCGATGGGCGCTGACGACGAAATACTCCCCCGCCTTGAGCCCGAGCCGGCCGAGGACATCCGAGGCCGCGATCCGCGGCCGCTCGTGCTCGAGCACCTCGAACATCGGACTGCCGGTCTTGATGACCAAGTCGGGCCGGAGCCCCTCGCGGAGGAGGTACTCGCGGGCGATCGAGCTGTAGCAGAGGTTGACGTCGGCCACGTGGTCGACGATCCGCCGGTTGATCTCCTCGGGCACCCGCTGGTCGAAGCAGCGATTCCCCGCCTCCATGTGGAAGACCGGGATCTTGCGGCGCTTCGCCGGGATCACCGCCAGGCAGCTGTTGGTGTCGCCGAGGACGAGGAGCGCTTCGGGCTTCTCCGTCGCGAGGACGTCGTCGACGGCGCCGATGATCCGGCCGATCGTCTGGGCGGCGCTCCCCGACTGGCCGGGGAGCGGGGTGGCCGTGTCGAGGAAGTGATCGGGACGCTTCACCCGCAGATCCTCGAAGAAGATCTGGTTGAGTTCGTAGTCGTAGTTCTGCCCGGTGTGGACGAGAACGTGGTCGCAGTGCTCGTCGAGGCGCTCGAGCACCCGCGAAAGCCGGATGATCTCGGGCCGCGTCCCCACCACCGTCATCACCTTCAGACGCTTCATCCGTCGACCTTCATGGCAATGGTGTCGGGGCGACTCCGGTCGAACAGTTCGTTCGCCCAGAGCATGACGATCAGTTCGTCCTCGCCGATGTTCGTGACGTCGTGCGCCCAGCCCGGGGCCGTCTCGACGATCGATCCCTCGCCACCACGAACGGTGAGTTCGTAGCGTTCACCGGTGACGACATGCCGGAAGCCGAATCGGGCCGTTCCCCGGATGACAAGGAACTTCTCCGTCTTCGAGTGGTGGTAGTGGCCGCCGCGGGTGATTCCCGGGTGGGCCGTAAAGTAACTGAATTGCCCCGAATCGGAAGTCCGCAGCATCTCCACGAACTCCCCGCGTGGATCGCCATGCCGGGGCACCTGGTAGGCGAAGTCGTCGGTCGGCAGAAAGCTCAGGTAGGTGGAGTGGAGGGCCCGGACGAGGCCGGTGCCGACGCGCGGCGTGAGCAGAGTATCGCGGCCGGCACGAATCGCCCGGAGCGTCTCGACCACGTCGCCGACGGTCGTCGCGTAGACCGGGCCCGCCTCACGAAAGCCGCCCCCCTCGTGCGGATGCTCGAGGACCTCGAGGAACGCCTGCACGACGTCATCCACGTAGACGAGGTTCAGCGGGGAGGAGGGATCGTGGATCGTGACGGGGAGGCCGCGGGCGATGTTGTGGCAGAACGTGGCCACGGCGGAGTTGTAGTTCGGCCGCGACCACTTGCCGAAGACGTTCGTCAACCGAAAGAGATGAACGGGGGCACCGGTCGCTTGCGAATAGGTCAGGAGCGCCTCCTCGGCCCCCCGCTTGCTCCGGCCGTAGGCGTTGTCGAGCGCGGCTTGGGTCGAGGAACTGAAGATCACCGGCTGCTTCCGACCGGTTGCCGCGAGGATCTCGCACAGCCGCTCGGTCGCCCCGGTATTGCCGGCGGCATACTCGGATGGATCGGGGGGGCGATTGACCCCGGCGAGATGGACGACCGCGTCGGCCAACTCAGCCGCTTCTCGGAGCGCCGCTTCCGACGATTCACGGCCGATCGGCAGCACCTCGTCGCGACCGACCTCGGCGAGCCTGACGCGGAGATTGCGCCCGAGAAATCCCTCCGCACCCGTGACGAGCACTCGCATGGCCGGCCCTTCGAGTCACTTGGGGAGGGCGTTCCTGATGATCTCCAGCCCGAGGAGCACCTGCTTCACCTCGTCGACAGTGAGACGCTTGGTGTTATGGGAGGTGTAGTCCTCGATCTGGGAAATGTCAGCCTCCCCCTCGACGAAGTACTTGTCGTAGTTGAGATCGCGGGCATCGGCGGGGATCCGGTAATAGCCGCCGAGATCGTCGGCCCGGGCCATCTCCTCGCGCGACACGAGCGACTCGTAGAGCTTCTCGCCGTGACGGGTGCCGATGACGCGGATCTCGGACGTGGGGCGAAACAGCTCGACCATCGCCCGGGCAAGGACGTCGATCGTGCAGGCCGGGGCCTTCTGGACGAAGATGTCACCGGGCTTGGCGTGCTCGAAGGCGTAGAGGACGAGATCGACCGATTCGGCGAGCGACATCAGGAATCGGGTCATGCTCGGATCGGTGAGGGTGATCGGCTTCCCCTCCTGCATCTGCCGGAGGAACAGCGGGATCACCGACCCGCGCGACGCCATCACGTTGCCATAGCGGGTGGCGGAGAGAACGGTTCGCGAACCGTCGCTGAGCCGAGACTTCGCGACCATCACCTTCTCCATCATCGCCTTGGAGATCCCCATGGCGTTGATCGGATAGACGGCCTTGTCGGTGGAGAGCACCACGCAGCGTTCCACCCCGTTGGCGATCGACGCCCGCATCACGTTCTCGGCGCCGAGAACGTTCGTGCGGACCGCCTCCATGGGATAGAACTCGCAGGAAGGAACCTGCTTGAGGGCAGCGGCGTGGAAGACGTAGTCGACGCCGCGGAGCGACTCCTCGACCGAGACGTAGTCGCGGACGTCCCCGATGTGGAACTTCACCCGGTCGTTCGCCAGGCGAATCCGCATGTCCTCCTGCTTCTTCTCGTCCCGACTGAAGATGCGGATCTCACGGAGCGGCAGCCGGAGAACCCGATCGAGGACGGCATTTCCGAACGATCCGGTGCCGCCGGTGATGAGGAGGACTTTCCCGTCGAACATCACAATCCTCGAGGGCGAGAACACGCCGGCGCTTTCATCAAACACGATAAGGCGTTGATATGGACGATTCAAGAACCACGTTGGGGGGGCCGGTGAACCGCGGCTGCCGTCGCGCCGGCAGCCGACACCGAACACGACTCACTCCACTTCGAACACCGCCTCGATCTCGACCGGCACATTCTCCGGGAGGGCGGCGACGCCGAAGGCGCTGCGAACGCCGATCCCCGCCTCGCGTCCCCAGATCTCGGCAAACAGTTCACTGCAGCCATTGAGAACGTGCGGCTGCTTGGTGAAGTCGGGGGTGCAGTTCACCATCCCGAGTACTTTGACGACCCGTTTCACCCGATCGACGCTTCCCATCGCATTCTCGACCGTGGCGAGGATCGCACAGGCCACCTGCCGGGCCGCCGCCTTGCCGGCGTCGGCGTCGAGGTCGGCGCCAACCTTGCCACGGATGAGCGAGCCATCGGGGAGGAGGGGGAGATGGCCGGACGTATAGAGAAGGTTGCCCATTCTCAAGCACGGCGTGTAGGCCCCAAGCGGTTTTGGCGCCGGAGGGAGCGGAAGCGCGAGGCCACGGAGAACATCGGAGGGGGGCATGGTCGATCCCAGGGGACGGGGCAAATGACGGGGGGCAACTGGCATCAGCCGCCGTAGGCCTGCGCCGTCGGGGCACGCTTGAGATCGTCCTCGAGGCTTCGGTGCGGGGCGATCCCTTGGCTCTGGAGATCGCCATGGTAGGCCTTCACCGCTTCCTCCGCCGAGGTAGCGCCATCGGCGACGGCGCGGAGATGACGGACGAAGGCGAGTTGGTCTTCCGCGGCGTTGATCTTCCTGCCGAAGAGGGCGACGCGGGCGCCGTGCCGCTTCGCATCGGCGAGGAGTCCGAAGGCGTCGTGGGTCGTCCCGGCGCCGCCGCCGAGGATGCCGACGACGAGGGAGCGGTCGTAGGCGGCGAGTTGCTCGGTGACCTCGGGGCCGAGATACGGGATCTTGAGGAAGATCGGCCGGCCCGCCCGCGGCACGCCGGCAAGCGTCCGGGCGACATGATCGGCGAGAAAGCGAGCGATGTCACGGGGACGTTCGTCGCGCGGACGGTCGCCCGTGGGGCGCCCCGGCGTGCGGTCGATGGCGTTTGGATAGAAGACCTCGAGGAAGTGGCGAAAGCCCGCCCGCTCCGCCTCGGCCCGAAAGGCGCCGTAGGCCTCGAGCATCGCCCGGTCGAGCGTCGCGTCGTCGTTGAGGGTGAGCGAGAAGAGGCCGAGATCGGCGCCGCGCCCTCGCGACGCCCCGCTGCCATCGGCATGGCTGCGGTCGATCCGGCCGCACTGGGCCTGGGAAATCGAGGTGGTCGTGAACGGGAGAGCGGGCTGGCGTGGGTAGTTGCCGCTCCCGGCGGCGAGCCAGATGTCGGTGGTGTCGTTCATCCGCACCGCCGGCGTGACATGGCTGTCGACGAACAGCCCCTCGTCGATGGCAAGGACTTCGCTCGTGCTCCCGCTCATGAGCATGATGTCGACGAGCCCTTGGGCCACGAGTTGCCGGATCGACTCGCGAAACTCGGCGATCGTGCGGAACGGACCGCGGAACGGATCCCCACCCCGGCGGACCCCCGGCGCTGCAAGGCCGAAGGCCATGTCGGCATCCTTGGCGTCGGCGAGGATGAAATCTTGGCAGGAGGGATCGGCGACGATCCGGGCGAGTTTGAGATCGAGCGACTTCTGCGGGGCAGCGCGGTGCATGGCGAATGGATCCTGAACAGGCAGAATGGCAGCGGGTGGCGCGGAGAAGAGGGGCGGGGAACAGCGTACCCGATTCCGCCTGCAATTTTCGTCGTCGGGCGGGTATTCTTTCCCCTCTCACTTACCCCGGCCCCGCCCTGACGGCGGCCGCCACCACGACCCATTCCCCCTTCGATCGAGGGCAAGATCACCATGGCCGAGTCGCAGTACCGTTTCTCCGTCGGCCCCTGGAACCTCGGCCGCGGCGCTGATCCCTTCGGCCCCCCGGTCCGCCCGGCCGTTCCCTTCGACGATGTTCTCGATGTGGCCGTCGACCTCGGCTTCGAGGGGATTCAGTTCCACGACGACGACGCCGTGCCCGACCTCGAAAGCCTCTCCCCGGCCCAGATCGTCGCTCAGGCCGAGGCGATGAAGCGGAAACTCGCCGACAAGGGCCTCGTCGCCGAGTTCGTCGCCCCCCGGCTCTGGGAGCACCCCCACGGCATCGACGGCGGCTACACGAGCAACGATCCGGCCTGCCGGAAGTGGGCGATCGAGCGGTCGAAGCGCGCCGTCGACGTCGCCAAGGCGCTCGGCACCGACCTGATCGTTCTCTGGCCGGCCCGCGAAGGAACCGGCGTCCGTGAGAGCAAGTGCCCGATCGAGGCCTCGCGGCGGATGATCGAGGCCTGCAACGCCATCCTCCATGCCGATCCGAAGGTGCGGATCGCCATCGAGCCGAAGCCGAACGAGCCGGTCGACACCGCCTTCATCCCCACGATCGGCCATGCCCTCGCCCTCGGCTCGCGCTGCGCCGATCCGGCCCGCGTCGGCGTCCTCATCGAGAGTGCCCACGCCATCCTCGCCGGACTCGATCCCTCCGACGAAATGGGCTTCGCGCTCGCCGCCGGGAAGCTCTGGAGCGTCCACCTCAACGACCAAAACGGCCTCAAGTATGACCAGGACAAGGTCTTCGGCGCCGCAAACCTCCGCGGCGCCTTCGATCAGGTCCGCGTTCTCGAATCGGTCGACTACGCCGCCACCGGCTGCTTCGTCGGCTTCGACGTCAAGGCGCAGCGGACGCAGAAGGCGGAGTCGGCCACGGCCCATCTCGCCACCAGCCAGGCGGTGTTCCTCAAGCTCGTCGAGAAGGTCCGCACCTTCCCGGTCAACACTGCCGAATCGATGGTCGCCGCCCGCGACTACGAAGCCCTCGAGCGTCTCGTCCTCGAGCATCTCCTCGGCTGACACGCTCCGCCCCGCGACGGTAAACTCAAGGGCGACCGGTCCATCCGGGCCGGTCGCCCGGGGGTGTTGACGTGGTCTCTCGCCGTTTCACTGTTGCCGCTCGCCTCGCTTCCTTCTGTCTGGTGATGGCGGGGCTGTCCGGCTCGTGGCTCTCCCGAGCGGAGCCGCCGGCGGCCGATGCCCCCGACTTCGCCACCGTCGTCGCTCCGCTCCTCGCCCGCCGCTGTGGCGCCTGCCACGGGCCGGATGGAGCCGAGAGTGGCTTTCGGATCGACACGCGCGCGAATGCCTTTGCCGGCGGCGACTCCGGGCTCCCCGGGATCGTGGCTGGGAAGCCGGACGCGAGCGAAATCCTCCGCCGCGTCACGACCGACGATGCCGAAGCGCGGATGCCGGCCGACGCCGAGCCTCTTCCGGCGGAGGAGCGAGCGGTCCTGGCCAACTGGGTGGCGGCCGGCGCCCCGTGGCCCGACGATTCTGCCACACTCCCCCCGTCGCTCTTCCCGGAGGGGGCCAAAGGGGGGACGCACTGGGCCTTCCAACCGATCGTCCGGCCGCCCGTGCCCGACGTGGCAGGGATCACCCACCCGATCGATGCCTTCATCGCCGAGGCGCTTGCGGCCCAGGGGCTCGCCATCCAGCCCGAGGCTCCGCCGGTGACGCTCCTGCGGCGGCTTTTCTTCGACCTCGTCGGGCTGCCGCCGACGCCCGCCGACGTGCAGGCCTTCACCGCCGACGTGGCCGCGCGGGGCACGGACGCGGCCTTCGGCGATCTCGTCGACCGGCTCCTCGCCTCCCCTGGCTTCGGCGAGCGTTGGGCGCGGCATTGGCTCGACGCCGTCCGCTTCGCCGAGAGCCATGGCTTCGAGATGAACCAGATGCGCCCGAGCGCCTGGCGCTACCGCGACTGGGTGATCGAGAGTCTCAATGCCGATCTCCCCTACGACGCCTTCGTCCGCGCCCAACTCGCCGGTGACAGCTGTGGCGCCGACGTCGCCACCGGCTTCCTCGTCGGCGGCGCCTGGGATCAGGTGAAGTCCCCCGATCCGGTGCTGACGGCCAATCAGCGGGCCGACGAGCTCCACGACATGGTGAGCACGACGAGCTCGGCGTTTCTCGGCCTCACCGTCGGCTGCGCCCGCTGCCACGACCACAAGTTCGACCCCATTCCGCAAACCGACTACTACCGTCTCAAGGCCGTCTTTGCCGGCGTCGAGCATGGCGAGCGCGAAGTGACGCTCCCCTCCGGGCAGCCCCGGCAGGATCGACGGAGCGAGATCGCCAGGCTCTTGGCCGAGGCGGGGGTGGGGTCGCTGCGCCGTGCCGTCACCCATCGGCAAAACATCGATCGCTTTGCCCCGACCCCGGCCCGCTTCGTCCGCTTCACGATCCTCGGGACGAGCGGCGCCGAGCCCTGCCTCGACGAGCTCGAAGTTTTTTCAGCCGACGGCCGCAACGTCGCCCGCGGCGCCACCCCCACCTCCTCCGGCGACTTCGCCGGCAACGCTTTTCATGTTTTGGCCCATGTCAACGACGGCCAGGTTGGCAACGAACACTCTTGGATCTCGAACACCCCCGGCACCGGCTGGGTGCAGCTCGAGCTTCCGGCCACCGAGACGATTGACCGGGTGGTGTGGAGCCGCGATCGCTCCCCGGAGCCGAAATATGCGGATCGCGTCGCGACGCGCTACGAGATCGCGCTCTCCACCGACGGCGTCGCTTGGACGCCAGTCGCCTCCGACCTCGACCGCCGCCCGTTCGGCGACAGCACCGCCGCCCCCGACGACGTCCCGGCCGCGGTGCCACCGGGAAGCGTCGCCGACCCGGCGAGCGTGGCGGGAAAGATCAGCGCGCTCAAACGCGAGCTCGCCACCCTCGACCGCGGTCCGATGGCCTATGCCGGCCGGTTTACCGAGCCCGGGGCCACGTTCCGGATGTTTCGTGGCGACCCCACTCAGCCACGCGAAGAGATCCTCCCCGGCCCGCTCTCCCGAATCGGCTCAGGCCCGTGGCCGGAAGCACCGATCTCCGCCGAGGCGGCCCGACGCCTGGCGCTTGCCGACTGGATCGTCGCCCCGGCCAATCCGCTCACGGCCCGCGTGATCGTCAACCGCCTCTGGCACCATCACTTCGGCACGGGCCTTGTCGACACGCCGAGCGACTTCGGGGCAGGGGGGGGGCGGCCGTCGCACCCCGCGCTTCTCGACTGGCTCGCCAGTGAACTCATCGCCAACGGCTGGCGGCTCAAATCCATCCATCGGCTGATCGTCACGAGCCGGGCCTGGCGGCAGAGGGGAGATGCCGACGCTCGGGCGCTCGCGCTTGATGCCCAAGACCGACTCCTGTGGCGCTATCCGCCGCACCGGCTCGAGGCGGAGGCGATTCGCGATGCGATCCTGGCCACGAGCGGCAGCCTCAATCCGCAGGCCGGCGGGCCCGGCTTCGATCTCTTCGTCGCCAACGCCAACTACGTGAAGGTCTACGAGACGAAGACGGACTTTTCAGCCGATGACTTCCGGCGGATGATCTACCAGAGCAAGCCCCGCTCGGAGCTCGACACCTTCTTTGGAGCCTTCGACTGCCCCGACGCGGGCCAGATCCAGCCGAAGCGAACCTCGAGCACCACACCCCTCCAGGCGCTCAATCTTCTGAACGGCGCCTTCCTCATCGACCAAGCCGATCGCTTTGCCGCGCGCGTGGCCCGTGAAGCGGGCGACGAGCCGGCTGAAAGAGTCCGCCTCGCGTTCCTCCTCGCCTTCGGCCGCGAGGCAACCGATCAGGAGATCGCCGCGGCAACAACGCTCGTCGCCGACCACGGCCTCCCGGCCCTCTGCCGGGCGCTCTACAACGCCAACGAGTTTCTCAGCGTTCGCTGACGAGCCGCAGACGAGCGGCCTGCAAATGAACGCCCTTCGATCGCTCGCGGGCGAGCGCCTGATCGCCTGGCTGATGTCCGCAGGAAGCCCGGCTTCGAGCGCCGGATGGGCCTCGATAAGCCGGCGACGTCGCCCCCATCCTCGATCGAGTTGCTCGCCCTTCGCTCTCCGTCTGGAACCTTCCGCCCTGTCGTTCGCACTCACGCTGCCAGGGAGGCTTCGGCCCGCTTCCGCCGCCGGGCTTTCAGGGCCACGAGCCCCGCGCCGATCGCTGCCATCACCCACGTCGAGGGCTCAGGGACGATCGCCAACTGGCCGGAGGCAGGATTGAAGACGAGATACTGGCCCCTGCTGGTGTCGGGGGTGTACCAGTTGCCGTTGGCGTTGTGCTGGAAGGTCATCCCGGAATAGCTGCTGCTCCCCGCCGCCGTCCTCACCGACGTAAACCCTCCCCCCGCCGTGCCGGTGAACTGAAACAGGCTGAACATCGTGCCATTGTCGAATAGGGGGCTGCTGATGAACGACAGCACGAGTTCGCCTCCATAGCTGAGGCTACTTGCGGTGGTGATCCGCACCTGGTCGTAGTCGGTGCCGGCGACACCGGCCGCTGCCCCGGAGCCGACGACTTGCATGAACGTCGTGCTCCCCGCCTGGAGGTCGAGCGCCGCGGCGGCAAGCGCCCCCGGACTATTGCCGGGGGAGAGCACGCCGCCCGACTGTACGGTGACGAGTGCCCCGATCGTGCCGCTGCCGCCGAGGGTGCCGCCGTTGCCGACCGTGACGGCGGAATTCGTGAGGCTCCCGTTGACGAGGAGCGTGCCGGCCGAGACGGTCGTCGCTCCGGAATAGGTGTTGGCCCCAGAGAGGGTCACGGCACCGACCCCGAACTTGGTGAACGAGCCCGAGCCCGCCATCGCACCGGAGTAGGTGCCGCTGGTCGATTGATCGAACGTCACCGCGGCGTTGTTTGTGATGCTCCCCTGGAGGCTCGACGTCGTCCCCACGAGCGTCCCCGCCGACACGGTCGTGCCCCCGGTGTAGTTGTTGGCCCCGGAGAGCGTCACCGTGCCGGCACCGCTCTTCGTGAGCGCCCCCGAGCCCGACATCGCGCCGGAGTACGTGCCGTCGGTCGATTGGTTGAAGGTCACCGTGGCGTTGTTCGTGATGCTCCCCTGGAGGCTCGACGTTGTCCCCACGAGCGACCCCGCCGACACCGTCGTCCCGCCGGAGTAGCTGTTCGTTCCCGAGAGCGTCACCGTGCCAGCACCGCTCTTCGTGAGCGCCCCCGAGCCCGCCATCGCGTCGGAGTAGGTGCCGCTGGTCGATTGGTTGAACGTCACCGCGGCGTTGTTCGTGATATTCCCCTGGAGGCTCGACGTCGTCCCCACGAGCGACCCCGCCGAGACGGTCGTGCCGCCAGAGTAGCTGTTGGTGCCCGACATGGTCACGGTGCCGGTCCCGAGCTTGGTGAAGCTGCCGCCGGCGCTCGTCAGATTCGAGGCCAGCGTGACGTTCCGGCCATTGGTGTCGATCTTGTACTGCTGGCCCGCAGCATTGGAAAACCGGGCCGAGTAGTCGGTCGTGTTGCTCGCCGAGGCTTGCAGCGTGCCGCCGCCAAAGCTGATCGTGCCAGAGGGGCCGATCGCATTGGCACTTCCGAGCGCGAGTGTCCCTTCGGTGAGCGTCGTCCCGCCGGTGTAGTTGCTCGAGCCAGAAAGGGTGAGCGTGCCGACGCCTTGCTTCACGAAGGCGACCGTACCGGAGCCACTTTGGATGGAGCCGGCGTAGGTTGAGTTGGAGGCAGAAGAGCCCGTCAGGGTCACCGCCCCGGTCGTAGAGGTCGTGATGATTGCCCCGGAGGAGCCGCTCAACGCGGCCACGACGACGCTCGTCCCATTGAGATTGAGCGTGCCGCCGTTGACGGCGAGGTTGCCAGTGCCAAGGGCGTTTGCGTTGCCCACCACGAGCGAGCCTGCAGTGACCGTCGTCCCACCGTCGTAGCTGCTCGAGCCGGAGAGGGTGAGCGTGCCGAGCCCGCTCTTCGTAAAGCTTCCTCCGGAGCTCGACAGACTCGAGGCCAGCGTGACGGTCTGGCCGTTGGTGTCGATCTTGACTTGCTGGCTGGCGGCATTGGAAAACCGGGAGGAATAGTCCGTCGTGTTGCTCGCCGAGGATTGCAACGTGCCGCCGCCGAAGGAGATCGTGCCGGAGGGGCCGATCGCATCGGCACTCCCGAGCGCGAGTGTGCCGCCGGTGAGCGTCGTCCCGCCGGTGTAGCTATTCGAGCCGGAGAGGGTGAGCCGGCCCGCGCCTTGTTTCACCAGCGACAGCGTGTCGGAGCCGTTCTGGATCGAGCCAGCATACGTCGAGTTGGAGGCAGAAGAGCCCGTCAGGGTCACCGCCCCGATCGTGGAGCTCGTGATGATCGCCCCGGAAGATCCGCTCAAGGCTGCCACGGCGACGCTCGTCCCATTGAGATCGAGTGTGCCACCGTTGACGGCGAGATTGCCATTGCCGAGGGCGCTGGCGTTCCCGAGCGCGAGCGTGCCAGAGGTGAGCGTCGTGCCGCCGGTGTAGGTGTTGGTGCCAGAGAGCGTGAGCGTGCCGCCCCCCTTGGCGACGACAGCGCCAGAGCCACTCAAGACGCCTGAGTAGGTCGAAGCGTCCGAGCGATTGAAGATCAGGGTGCCATTGTTCGTGAGCGCGCCTGAGCCGCCGAGGAGCACACCGCTTGTGCCCCCAGTGCCGATCTGAAGCGTGCCGCCGGAATTGAGATTGATCGTGCCGAATGAGCCCTTCGAGAGTGAGCCCGCCACCGAGACGAGGCCTCCGGTCATGGTAAGCGTTCCAGTGCCGCTGTTGCCGACGGTGAGATCGCCGCTGTTGGCCCACGTGCCACTGGAGATCGTCGCAGTGCCGCTACCGCCGGTGGCGTTGCCGATCGTGCCATTCACGTTGGAGACGTAGCCTCCGGTCACGTTGAGAACGCCGGTGCCTGTGCCGCCCACGATAAGATTGACGCTGTTGGCCCAGGTACCGCTGGAGATCGTCCCGGTGCCGATGCTGCCGGGGCCGCTGCCGAGAGTGCCACTCTGGCTGGAGACGTAGCCTCCGGTCACGTTGAGAAAGCCCCTGCCGGTGCCGCCCACGGTAAGACTCTGGCTGTTAGCCCAAGTGCCACTGGAGACCGTCGCGGTGCCAGAAGAGTTGGGTGAAAAGGCAATCGTGCCGGATTGGTTGGTGACGTAGCCGCCGTTCACCAAGAGCGAACCGGTACCGGTGTAGGCGACCACAAAAAAAGTTGGGCTCAACGTGCCGCTTGTCACAGTGGCAGATCCTACGCCGCTCTGCTGGCCGATACTTAAAAAGGTCGATGTGACGCTGCCGCCGTTCAAGGTGAGCGAACCGGTGCCGCTGTTTCCGATTCTGAGTCCGTTAGAACTGCCAATGTTAAGGAGCCCGCCGGAAACTAAGGTGGTCATATTGAGCGCGGTAGCATTGGCAACCCCGGGGGATGTGCCGGTCAGGTTGAGCGTGCCGGCGCCTGTCAGCGAGAGCGATCCGGTGCCCGACATCGTGTTGCTGATCGTGAGCGTGTTGCTCGTCGTCATGTTGAACTGGAGCGTGCCGTTGTTGACGATCACGCTGCCGGAGACGACCGCGCCGTCGTTGAGGCGGAGCGTCGCCGATGGGGAGATCGTCCCTCCAGTCCAGGTCGTGGTCGTGCCCGTACCGTAGATCGTCGTGCCGCTCGTCGCATTCTGAGCCGAGGCCGTCCCGATCGCGGCCGCAACCATCGCCGCCGTGAGGAGCGCGACGAGGCATCCACGACGGTGCGCGCGTGCGCCCTTCGCTCTCGCGACACCGCCCGCCACCACGCTCATGTCGTTGGTTGTCATTGGTCCCGCTGCCCTCACTTGACGTGAATCGATCCAGCGTCAGGCCTATCCGACGATCACGCCCCCCATACCCCCTCAATGGCAAATGTGACGAAATGGGTCGAGCTAGGGACGAAACGGGCACGAGCCCCCTACAGATTGCGCAACGACCAGGCGCATTGCGCACGACAGTTTGCGCAATTTTGATGCGGGGACGTCCCCATCCCCCTGTGCGGCGACAGCCGCTCGCTACTGGCCCGCCGGGATCGCGACGGCGATCTCGCACGGAAACAAAAGCTCCGGATCGCCGCGGTCGGCGAGGGTCCGGGCGAGCGATTTGATCGAGCGCGTCACCGGCCCGTCATGGAGGACGCGGTCACCGAAGCGGATCGTCACGGGGCGGTCGCCGTCGACCATCCGATCGTCGAGCCGGATGAGAAGCGTTTCGATTTCCTCAGCGCGAAGGATATCGATAACCTGCCCGTCGATGCGGGCATCGATGATCCCGCCGCTGCGAGGGGCGTCGGCGGGGAGGGCGAGCCAGGAAGAGCTCGCGCGCGAGGCGCCGGTCGGTTGCCAGACGACCCGGTCGGGGACGGGATTGCGGGTCTGCTTCGCCATCCAGGGAAGGGCGGCGGCGTCGGCGCGGTCCATCCAATGCCCCTTTCCTTCGTGGATCTTCACGAAGCTCTCGTAGCCGTTCGGGTCGGCCGCATGGAAAGCTTCGAGAGCCCGGCCGTAGTCGGCGCCGATCTTCGCCCGGTCGTAGGCGGCGTCGAGGGCGCCGACCTGGAGCGCGAAGGGGACATTCCGCACCGGCTCGAGGGAGACGCCGTTGGGATGCCCTGCCATCATCGCCGCGGCAGCCCAGTGGTCGGCCATCCGGGGGGCGAGCTGATAGACACCGTCGCCGCCGGCGGAATAGCCGAGGACATAGACGCGATTTGGGTCGACGTCGCCAAGAATCACGAGATCCTCGATGAGCCGGTAGAGGAGCCGGTCGATGTGGGCTTCGTGCCAGAGATTCCAGGTGTTTGTCGGGGCCCGCGGGGCGACGTAGATCCCCTCCTCGACGGTGTAGAGCTTTTTTTGGTTTTCCCACTGCTGATCGTTGACGCGCGCTGGCGCCCCGCCACCGCCATGGAGCGAGATCCAGAGGGCATGCCCCCGCGGGGGCTTCTCGTCAAAGGTCTTGAGGAAGAACGGCATGACGAGGTCGCCGTCGCGGAGCTCGCGGGCCTCGATCTCGGCTTGGCACGCGGCGAGCTTCGTTGCCCGATGGGCTTCCCAGAGGAGGTCGCGGGCTGCGAGGGCATCGGCTTTCGTGAGCGGCACGTCCCCCCACGCTCCCTGCACCACGCTTTCAACAGCCGCCCCGGGCTCGGCAAGGGCCCCCCGCAGCGATTCCAGGGCCTGCGCCGATGCCGCCGCGTCGGCCGCCCGGGCGCTCGAGATCGCGCCGGGGATCGCGACGATCGCGAAAAGCCCGGCGACACACGCCATAAACAGCCACAAAACGCGAGGCCGACGCATCGGTTCTTTTCCCAGGGGCGAGTTCTCGACGGAGCGGCGGAGTGAGGTCACGAAAGTCTAGCCAGCGCCGCCTTGCATCAGGACCACGATCGTAGGGACAATTTTCTCGAGATCACTCGTGCCACCGCCTCCCTTGCCGAGACGCCCCATGCCATCCCCGATCACGCTTCCCGGCATGCGGCTCCTCGACCGGCGTGGCTTCCTCCGCGACACCGGCTCCGGCCTCGGCGGGATCGCGCTGGCCTCCCTGTTGGGCACGCAAGCCAGTGGGGCGGAGCCACCGATCCGCCCGGTGATCGATCTGGCCCGGCCGCTCGCCCCCCGCGCCCCGCACTTTCCCCCCCGGGCAAAGCGCGTCCTGGTGATCTTCTGCTCAGGTGCGCTCTCGCAGGTCGACACCTTCGAC
This sequence comes from Planctomycetaceae bacterium, assembly GCA_947453375.1. Classification (GTDB taxonomy): domain Bacteria; phylum Planctomycetota; class Planctomycetia; order Pirellulales; family UBA1268; genus QWOP01. The sequence goes on along the minus strand of CANGGT010000036.1, from coordinate 112 downwards.
TACAAGCCGGAGTTGCTGCGGCGCCACGACACGCCGCTGCCGGAAAGCGCGACAGGCGAGAAGCTGATCACGTTCCAGGGGGAACAGGGCAACCTCATCAAGCCACAGTGGG
>CANGGT010000035.1 GCA_947453375.1 Planctomycetaceae bacterium | reverse complement strand
GCGTCACGGCGGCGGTCAGACTTCCCTGCGGGTCGAGAGCGTCGATCGTCTCGCGCAGCTCCGAATGGCCGAAGCGGAACGCCACCTGCGAGTAGTCCAACGACACGTCGGAATTGACCATCGAGTCGTACATCACGAACAAGGGAATGTTCGGGGAATGACCGCGGGCATACTGATCAATGGCGACGTGCTGGTACTCGAGCTGGTTGACGAACAGGGCCGCCTGGAACATCTTCTCCTGATTCCAGCTGATGGTGCCTTCGGCGGTCGTAAAGTTGCCCTGGGTGTCGACGATCGGTCGACCATCGGCTCCCATCACCGCCACCTGCCAGGGATGGGCGAACGCGCGGGTCGGATCGGCGGCCTGCTGTGCGGCGATCGACTTCTTCACGTTTTCAATCTGCCAGTTGTGGTTCTCGTGCCACACATGGTGGACGCTTGTCAGGCCGAAGTTTTCGTTCGCCCGCCCGTCGCCAGCCACATAGTGATCCCCGATCGCCCGGAGGAGGATCTCGGCGACCATCGCGGCGTTTTCGGCACGATTTCCGGCGGGGGTCGGCATGCCGGTGACGACATTGATGAGGTCGCTGACGTAGAGGTCCGTGTCGACACTCCCCACGGCAGGGCGACTGATGTCCTTCAGGCCCGCGAGCAGATTGACATGACCGGCGACCCCGGCGAGCGGATCGACGAGAACGTGCGCGGCATCGAGCCGGGGAAGCATGTCGGCGATGAGCGTGTGATCGGTGAGCTTGGCTTGGAGGCCGTCGGTTGTCGGATCAAGGTCGATCACGCGGCCGTGCGCATCGCGGGCGCGCAGGTTGCCGATGTCGGCCCAGCTGAGATCATCACGCCCCGTCGCCACCAGATGCGCCCTGAGTTCGTTGAGCGTCGGCAGGGTGTCGTGGGAGATCGTCGTGCTCCCATCGGGCGCGATGCGCACCCAGCCATCGACGAGCGTCGAGCCGTCGAGGAGATCCATGCCGGGAATGAGCACACCGCTGACCGGATCGATGACCCAGCGGCGGAGGAGATTCGTGACGTCATCATCCGAGCCGTAGGTCTGGCTCTGATCGATGTAGGGGGATGTGTGGTTGATGTATTCCGGATTGGCGAGCCCGTTGATGTCGTCGGAGGTGTTCCAGAGCCCGTCGGCGCCCGGGCTGAGAATGTCGTCTGCGGTCCGGTAGGTGCCATCGGCGCCGGCGGCTTCCGGGTTTGACACCGTGGCCCGCGCGATCGAGAGCCTCGTGACCCCGTGCGCAGGGTCGTAGAGAGGATCGGAAGCGTCGAGCGGGATGAAGACCTTGCTGGCGACGCCATTGGTGGTATTGCCCCCCTTGCCGATGAAATCGAGGCCATGGTCGAAGAACTGGCCGAACAGCACGCTCCAGCCGCTCAACGTCGGATCGCCGGAAAGCGTATTGAGGTTGCGGACAAAATCGTCCCGGAAGTAGAGCCCTTCGGCCACGGCGATCCCTTCGGCATCGAATCCGCCGACGCGCGGCAGTCCCGTATCGAGATCGGTGATCTGGTAGACGACGTGGTCGGTCATCGTGCCGGGCGCGGCCGCCTCGATCCGATCGAGGGCGGCTTGCGAATCGACCAGTTGGGAGATCCGCCTCGGCTCGGCGTCTGTCACGCTCAAAAAGACGTTGGCATAGGTCGCGGCGAGATTCACGCCACCGGTGGCGTAGTGGCTGTAGTCGGCGTTGCTCAAGCGGGCGAATGCACTGAAGGCGGCCCCCCACGCGGCGCTTTGGGGCCCGGAAAGATTGTTGAACAAGCCCTGGACGTTGCGGAGGCCGTACGGTTCAGCGATCCCTGCGGCCGTATTGCCTGCCGCGCCGGCAGGGGCGACAACCTGCGGGAGGACGTTCGCCCAAGAGGTGCTCATGAGATCGAAGGAGCCGAGCTTGCCGAGTTCGACTGTCCCGATCGCCGGATCGGGATCGACATAGCCGTAGATCGGCGTGCCGTTCGTCTCATAGCGGACCACGCGCACGATCGGAACATTGGCCTGGTCATTGATGAAGATGATGTCGTTGGGGGTGAGAATAAAGTTCTTGAGCGTCGGCACGTTTCCGATGATGGTGATCGTGACAGCAACCGATGTGGAGGCTCCGCTGTCGTCGATCACGTCGCACGACAGTGTTGCCTTGCCGACGAATCCCGCCGCCGGGGTGATCGTGTAGGTGCCGTCGTGGTTGTCGACCACCGTATGGCTGATGGCACCGCCGTTCGACGTACACGCGCCGATGGCGAGCGTCAGAGGGCCGTTTTCGGGATCGGCGTAGCCGGCCAGCAACTCGCTGGCAACGACCGTGGCGGCTGTGTCGCGGAAGAACGGGCGGAGGCCAAACGTGGCACCAATGTGGATCGGGGCATCGTTCGTGCCGACAATCGTGAAGCTGACATTCATTGTCGACACCGCCCCGATGTCGTCGATCACGCGGACGGCAACCGTGTCACTCGTGAGTTGCCCGGCGCGCAGGGCTTGCGTGGCTGGCAGCATATTGTCGAGGACGTACACCATCACCCCGGTGGCGACCGTCAGCGTTGCGTTGCCGTAGACGCCTCCCTTCCGGTACGTCACGCCGGCATCGGCGGAAGACCAGCCATTGGCGGCCAACCAGGCTCCGTCATAGGTCACGGTGCCATCGACATCCGCCTTCGTCAGCAGGACCGTGGCGCTGCTTGTGCCCGCACCATCGACACCAGCCTCGACGAGGCGATTGGAGACGGAGCCGACAGCGAGCGTCGACACGTCGTTGCTCCCTGTGATCGTGAAGGCCACGGTCACGCTGGCTGTCAGGACCGGTGCCGGCACGCCGTCGTCGCAGACGCCGACGACAAACGACTCGACGACCGAGACCCCCGCGGCCAGCGCTTGCGTTGCAGGTCGGGCATCGTCGAGGAGATAGCGGACGATGTTCGTCGCTGCATCGAGCGTCGCGGTCCCGTACATCCCCACATTCACGTAGGTCGCTCCGCTGTCGGCCGTTGACCATCCGGCCGCTATCAGGGCGGTCTTGTCGTACGTCACAACACCATCGACGTCGCCCCTGACCAGCGCGACCATCGCGTTCTGCACGCCGGCTAGGCCGTTCCCGGCCTCCACGAGGCCGTTCGAAGGCTTCCCGGCAACGAGCGTCGGGGCATCGTTGATCGCGTCGATCTGCACCGCTTCCATGACCGTCACTGGCGTCAGGGGGGCCCCTCCCGCGGTGGCGTTGCTGGCGATGCTCCAGGTGAATCCCCGGGAACTGACGTCGGGGTTCTCGGAGGTGGAGTCGAACTGGATCCTCTGCATCAGGTTCTGGAAAAACGAAGCCGAATTGGCCGCGCCGAACGAACCGGCAAACGTGTAGACCCCCTTGGCCGTGACGGCATACGTGAACTTGTCGGTTCCAAGACCATCGGCGACGTAGAACGTGGTGGCACCGATATCGGCGAGCGGTACGGCAATCCCATCGGCCAGTGGCGACCGAACGCTGCCGGCGTTGTTGGTGGTGGCACCGACCACCCGGATCCGGTCGGACGTCGTGGCCGACGGGATCGTCAGCGTTATCTGCGTGGTCGTGTCTGGAACGGCTTTGGCGCCGTTGCGCACGAGCGTGATCGCCGGCTCGAGGGACACAGGAGCCCCGTTCTCGGTGTACCGCACCGCCGTGGCCGCGTTCCCAACGGTGTTGAACTCGACGTCGACGGTGGCCCCGTCGATGACGAGCGCGCCATGGTCGTCCTCGGTGAGCATCCGGGCTGTCTCTGCAGCACTCGGCGATTCTCCGCGCACGAGCGCCGAGAACCGCTCCCCCTCGTCACCGGCCGTGTCGGCCGTGCCGTTGAGGAGCACGTCGAGGTGGTGGCCGATCTCTTCGAACACGACCGATCGCAGCGTGTCGATCGGTCCGTCAAGCAGATCGCCCCTGAGATAAATCATCGGCCCGCCGGCACCTGAGTCGGCGTACGCCCCCTGATGAATCCCCATCACGTCGGCGCTCAGGACGCGAAAGCTGACGCCGAGCGCGGCCAAGCCAGCCGGCAAGCGGGCCTCGACAGCGGCCAGACGCTCGTCGAAGCCAGCGCGACCGTGGTCTGGCGATTCAAACACGTCTCGAAGAATGGAGTCGATTCCGGGGGCCGCGGCCATCTGCCGCGCCGGATCGCAGCCGACGGCGCTCGTGATCGCATCGACCGACAGCGACCCTGACAGGTCGATCGGTGTGTGCGAGAGCGCCAGCCGCGGTTCGAGTTCCTGCATCGCAAGAGCGCCACGCACGGCGATTCGACGATGCCCCGCGCGACGAGCGCCGCGCTTGCGGGCGATGGCTGACATCCTCCTCGTCGGCCAGAGCACACGGAACGCGGAGACCCGACGGATGCATCGCAGAATGACGTTCATGGGATACCTGGCTAGTGCATGGTGGATCCTTTCCTTAGGGCGGATTGCGTTCGTGCCGGAAAGAATACGCACCGCGCAGACGCGGCGATTGATTCACCAAAAGCTTCATGGCTTGCGTGTGAAACGCGAATGGACACTCCGCCCTGAGTTTCTGCGCTGCATCCCTGGGGCTGGCCGATCGGTGGCTTCCCCCGTACCTTGGAGCCAGAACCGGACGGCAACGCATCCGGACCGTTCCACCCGATCAGGAATCGACCACCATGAAGATTCGCGACATTCGCTGCGCTGGCCTCCGTGGCGCGACCCCCGAGGGGGGCTGGAGCGTGGAGCTCAAGCCCGAGGACTGCGTCCACACGCTCGTCGTCGTCCACACCGACTCTGGCCTCACCGGCTTGGGGAGCGTGTTCACCAACGACGCCGTCGTCCGGGCGGCAATCGCGCTGCTCGAGCCGCTGTGGCGCGGCGAGAGTGCCCTCGAGCCGCAGCGCGTCACCGAAAAACTCCATCAAAACACCTTCTGGACCGGCCGCGGCGGCTCGCTCACGCATGCGATCAGCGGGATCGACATCGCCCTCTGGGATCTCTTCGGCCAGGCGACAGGGCAGCCGGTGGGGAGGCTCCTGGGGGGCCGCTACCGGGAACGCGTCGCCCCCTACGCCTCGCTGCTCATGGAGGAGCCGGCGCGGATGCGCGATCGGCTCCTCGCGGTGAAGGCGGAGGGCTTCCGGGCCTTCAAGATCGGCTGGGGGCCGTTTGGGCGCGTCAGCCGGAAGATGGACGAAACAATAGTCCGGGCGGCGCGCGAGGCAGTCGGCCCGGACTGCAAGCTCATGGTCGATGCCGGCGGGAGCGATGCCCACTGGGCCAACGGCTACAAGTGGGCGATCAACGCCGCACGGATGCTCGCCGACTTTTCGGTCGACTGGTTCGAGGAGGCGCTGCGGCCCGATGCGCTCGACGATTTCGTCCTCCTCCGGGAACACTCGCCGGTGCCGATCGCCGGCGGCGAAGTCCTCACGCGCAGGCAATCGTTCCTGCCGTTCCTCGCCGCGCGGGCCTTCGACATCGTCCAGCCCGACGTCACGAAAGTCGGCGGGATCAGCGAGGAGGCGCACATCGCCCGGATGGCCTGGGATCACGGCGTGAAGTTCATTCCCCACGGTTGGAACACGGCGGTCGGCCTGGCGGCCGATCTCCAACTCGCCAGTGCCTTCCCCGACACCGACCTCGTCGAATACCTGACAGGCTCCCCGTTCATCGACGAGATCACCCAGGGGGGCTGGAAGCTCGACGCCGACGGCATGCTCGCGATCCCCTCTCTCCCCGGCCTCGGCCTCACGCTCGACCGCGACGCGGTGCGGAAATACACCCGCGGCGAGGAGCTTTTCTGAGGCCGGCCGCCTCTCAGGCTCGATCCGGCTGTCGCTGAGCCACTGACCGCGCACGCGGCGAAGGACGGACGGCTTGACGATCTCTCAATTGCATCCAGCGGCCGCGCGGACAATAATGGACGTTATCATCCGCTTTGCCGTGGATGGCGGGGCGGATCCCGTGGCAGAGCGATGGGGAGCCTCCAGCATGCCCGCGTCTCCTCTTGCATTCCGGTGCGACCTTGCTGTCACAGACCGTGGAATATGCCCTCAGGGCCGCGACCTATCTGGCCACCTCGCCGGACGAGCCGCGCACCGTCGACCAGATCGCCGAGGCGACGCTCGTGCCTGTGGCGTATCTCGCGAAGGTGATGCAGGCCCTCGTCCGGGGTGGCATCGTCACCAGCCGGCGCGGCGTGGGGGGAGGCTTCACGCTCGTCCGCTCGCCCCGCGAGTTGCGGATCCTGGAGATCGTTCAGGCGGTCGATCCGATCCAGCGGATCACCACCTGCCCGCTCGGCCTGGCGAGCCACGGCACGAACCTCTGCCCGCTCCACCGCCGCCTCGACAACGCGCTGGCCGCGATGGAAGACGCCTTCTCGACGACGACGCTCGCCGAGGTGCTCTCCGAGCCTTCGTCGAGCGTGCCGCTGTGCGGCTTCCCCGGAGGCAAGCCGGCCAAGTCGCGGTGAGGGCGCTTGGGGCCCTGGCGCTGTCCGTCGCGTTGACGCTCTCGACGAGCTTCGCCGCAGCAGAGGACGACTTCGAACTGGCGCCGATCCTCTATTCCGCCTCGACACCGGACAACCCCGTCTCCCGTCTTCAGGCCCGCCTCGACGCCGGTGAGTCGACACTCGCCTGGGACGGCGCGGTCGGCTGGCTGGGGAGTATCCTCGCCGCGCTCGAGGTGCCGACGTCGAGCCAAACGCTCGTCTTCTCCAAGACGAGTCTCCAGCAGACGCGGATCAGCCCGCGCAATCCCCGCGCCCTCTACTTCAACGACGATGTCTACGTCGGCTACGTGCGGGCGGGGGACGTGGTGGAGGTGTCGGTGGCCGATCCCACCCTGGGGACGGTCTTCTATTCCATGGAGCAGGTGCCAGGGGCGCGCCCCCGCTTCGAACGCCGCACCGAAGACTGCCTCCTCTGCCACGGCGGCTCGCAGACCCGCGGCGTCCCCGGCCACATCCTCCGCTCGGTCTATCCGTCGCCCAGCGGCCAGCCGATCTTCTCCGCCGGATCGCACCGGGTCGACGATTCCACCCCCCTCGCCGACCGCTGGGGGGGCTGGTACGTCACCGGCCGTCACGGCGCACAGCGACACCTCGGCAACATCACCTACGCGGACCGACCGGCGACCGCCGCCGACGCCGATCCCTCCGGACTCAACGTCACCGATCTCGGGGAGCGCTTCGGGACGAAGGGCTATCTCACCGGCCAGAGCGATCTGGTGGCGCTCTCCGTCTTCGCCCACCAGGCGTCCGCCCACAACGCGCTGACCCGTGCGTCGTTCGATGTCCGCGCCGCTCTCCACCGTGAGGCGGCGCTCAACCGCGATCTCGATCAAGCCCCCGACTACCGCTGGCCGAGCACGAACACCGTCCTCGACGGCGCCGCCAAGGCGCTCGTGGAATCCTTCCTGTTCTGCGACGAGGCGCCGCTCGCCGGGCCGATCGAGGGGACGACGACCTTCGCGACCGACTTCGCCGCCCGCGGCCCGACCGATGCGGAGGGACGCTCGCTGCGGCACTTCGATCTCGAGCGCCGCCTGTTCCGCCATCCCTGCAGCTTCCTGGTCTACTCCGCAAGCTTCGACGCCCTCCCCGCCGAACTCCGCGCCCGCTTCTGGACCCGGATCGGCGAGGTGCTGACCGCGGCCGATCCCGGCCCGCGCTACGCGCACCTCTCGGCCGACGACCGGCGGGCGATCCGCGCGATCCTCGTCGCCACGAAGCCCGACGCGGTCGCCCACTGGGGCTCCGCCGACTGAGCGTTCGCGAGCTCGCGCCGCGTGGCCGGCGCGAGCCCTTGCCCGGCGCGATCCGGAGAGCGGGTGATGCCACGGCAGCCAGCCCGGGTGTGGAGTAGGATGGTCGCCTCCGTGCAGGGCAGGGGGGCCCTGTGCCTCCGCCTTGGCGCCGCCGATCCGAAGCCATGCAACGCGTCACGCACTCGCTCCTCGTCGCGCTCCTCGTGACACTGGCCAGCTCCGGCTGCGCCGGCCGGGGAGACGTGGCGTCGAAGTCTGAGGGCGAAACCGGCAAGGAAAGCACCGCGCCGTGGTTTGTCGAGCGTGCCCTCGAGGCGGGGATCGACAGCGTCAACGATCCCGGGCCGGAGGGATCCTTCTTCATGCCGCAGAGCATGGGGAACGGCGCGGCGCTGATCGACTTCGACCAGGACGGCCGGCTCGATCTCTATCTCCTCAACGGCGGCGGGCCGGCTTCGACCGCGGTCAACCGACTCTGGCACCAGGAAGCGGACGGCAGGTTCCGCGACGTCTCGGCCGGGTCTGGAGTCGATGTGGCCGGCTTCGGTTCGGGCGTGGCCGTCGGGGATGTCACCAACGACGGCCTCCCCGATCTGTTCGTGAGCGAATATGGCGGCCTGCGGCTGTTCGTCAACGACGGCGGCGGCCGGTTTCACGATTCAAGTGCGGAGAGCGGCCTCGCCGGACGGGGCTGGGGAAGCTCGTCGAGCTTCGTCGATTACGACCGCGACGGCTGGCTCGATCTCGTCGTCGCCAATTACGTCGTCTACGACGCCGGCTCCGCTTGCTACGCGCAGGACGGCACACGCGATTTCTGCGCGCCGGCCGAGTTCCCCTCCGCCCCGGCCACCCTTTTTCGCAACACCGGGCACGGCCCCATGCCCCGCTTCGAGGATGTCAGCGCCACAAGCGGCCTGGCCACGCTCCCCGGCGCGGGCCTCGGTGTGCTCTGTGCCGATTTCGACGGCGATGGCTGGGACGACATCTTCGTCGCCAACGACCAGCAGCCGAACCGGCTGTGGATCAACCGCCACGACGGCACGTTTGTCGACGAGGCCGTCCTCCGCGGCGTCGCGCTGACGGTCATCGGAGCGACCGCCGCGAACATGGGGGTGGCCTGGGGGGATGTCGACGGCGACGGCCTCTCCGACCTGTTCGTCACCCATCTCGAAATGGAGACCCACACCCTCTGGAAGCAAGGGCCGCGCGGGGCCTTCCTCGATCAGAGCGCCGCGGCGGGTCTCGTCGGCGCCGAGCGATCGACCGGCTTCGGGACGGTGCTGGCCGATTTCGATCTCGATGGCGACCTCGATCTCGCCTGGGTCAACGGCCGCGTCTTCTCAGGCCCCCCCGCTCCTGCCGGATCGGTGCCACCGTTCTGGCGCCGCTACGCCCAGCCCAACGCGCTTGCCGAAAACGACGGCACCGGGCGATTCCGTTCGATCGCCGCCGCCAACAGCGCCTTCTGCGGGAAGGCCAACGTCGCCCGTCCCCTCTGCGCCGGCGACATCGACAACGACGGCGATGTCGATCTCGTCGCCGGTACCACCGCCGGCCGGGTGCTGCTCCTCGAGAACGTCGCCCCGCGCCGCGGCCACTGGCTCACCGTCCGCGCTCTCGATCCGGCGCTGTCGCGCGATGCCATCGGCGCCGTGGTGACGGTCGCCGGCGGCGGGACAACGTGGCAGCGCCACCTCCAGCCGGGCTCGAGCTATTTGAGCAGCCATGATCCCCGGGCGCACTTCGGGATCGGCGAGGCGGAGGCGATCGACGCGGTTGAGGTTCTCTGGCCGGATGGCACGCGCGAACGCTTCCCCGGCGGCAACGTCGACCGGGCCATCGTCGTGCGCCGCGGCGAGGGCACTTCCCCATGAGCCGCCGACATCCGGACCGTCCCCCACGCCCCCGGGCTGCTGGCGTCCCCGCCGGCAGCGTCAGTCAACCGCTCCCCCCTCACCCAGCGTCCCAGGCTCCTACCGGGTCAGCGCGAACGTGGACCGCGTGGATTCAGGCGCTCCCCTGGTGGCTCCAACTCCTCGGCTGCGGCCTTCTTGTCGCTGCCGCCACCGCAACCTGGATCTGGGTCAGTGCCCCCCCGATTCCTCGCCCCGACCTTGCCAGTGCCGATCCGCTGGTCGTGCTGGCGATCGAAGACGCCGAGGCGCGGGTACGGATGACCCCGGAATCGGCGGAGGCCTGGGGGGATTTGGGCCTCGTCCTCTACGCGCAGTCCTATGGCAGAGAGGCGGTCGAGTGTTTCCGTCGGGCGACGGCGCTCGACGAGCGCACCTGGCGGTGGCCCTTCTTCGCCGCGGCCGCCAGCTCCCACCTCGCTCCCGCAGACGCCGTGACGCTCATGGAGGCGGCGATCCGGCGCGATCCAAAAGCTGTCTGGCCCCGCTTGCTGCGCGCGGAGTGGCTCGTGACGCTCGGCCGCGGGGACGAGGCCCGGGCCGACTACGAATCGCTCTTGGCGGTCTCCCCCGATCATGCCCGGGCACGGCTCGGCTTGGCCCGGCTCCTCCTCGCTTCCGGCGACGCCGACGGGGCGCTGACGGCGCTGGGGACGGCGCTCGACCATCCCTCGACCCGCCGTGCCGCCCGGCAGTTTGCCGCGCAAGTCGCCGCCCGGCAGGGAAACCGCGACGAGGCCGACCGCCTCCTCACCGCCGCCGCCGCCCTCTCCGCCGACGTTCCCTGGTCCGAGGATCCGCTCGCCGCAGAACTGCCACTGCGGCGGGTGGGGAAGCGGAGTCGGATTAAGCTCGTCTCGCAGATGGAGGAGGCCGGGGCGGTCGCGGAAGCCGACGCGCTCACCCGTCGCATCGAGCAGGAGAATCCGGAGATCTATCTGTTCGTCGAGGGGCGACTCCAACTCCAGAAGGGGGACGCGGCCGCTGCCGAGAAAGCTTTCCGCCGGGCGGTCGAGTTCGACCCGCGGGCCGTGGAGATCCGTTTTCAACTCGGCCGGGCCATCGCCCTCCAGGGGCGTGTGGCCGACGCGGCGGAGGTTTACCGGGATGTGCTCGAGCGTGAGCCTGGCTACGGCCCTGCCTGGCTCGAATTGGGACGAGTCTTGGTCGAAACTGATGCCGCCACGGCCGTGGCGGCGCTCGAGTCGGCGGTGGCCTACATGCCCGCCTCCGACGAAGCCCGGATGGAACTGGCGCGAGCCCGGGCCAGCCTCCCCGCCACCGCGTCCCCAGGATCTCCACGATGAAGCCCCAGTCACGCCACTCCGACGATCCCGCCGCCCGCTTTGAGGAGCGAAAGCGCTGGCTCGCCGCCTGGGTCGGCCTCCTGGCCATCCTCTTTCTGGTGCCGACGCTGCTCATCGCCTGGGAACAGCGGGCGTCGCGAATCTTCGAGGCTCGTGCCTGGGAGGCGACGCTCGATCCGACCACACCCGATCCGGGCATGGCTCCGGCCGAGGATGTCCCCACCGATCGTGCCCGCCTCGTTTCGATCGGCTTCTATCTGGAGACGATGGAGGATGTCTCGCTCCACGATAGCGAGTGGAAGGGAGTCCTCGATGTTTGGTGTCGCTGGAAAGACGACCCCGACGCGGCCGGGGGAGCCGACTTCGACCCCTTCGACCACCTCATCGCCGTCAACGGCACGATCACCGACCGCAAACTCCTCCGCGAGATCCACGACGGCGGCGAGCACTTCATCCTCCAGCGTCTGTCGCTGACCTACACGAGGGTCTTCCGGATCGTGAACTTCCCCCTCGATCGGCACCTCCTTCTGGCGTCGTTCGAGAACTCGGCCCACCCCCGGCAAGATCTCCTCTTCGTCCCTGATCAGGAGGCCAGCGCCGTCAGTGCCCGGGTGGCGATGACCGGCTACCGGATCCTCCGTTCCCACGCCGTCGAGACCCCCCACAGCTATCAGACGAGCCGGGGAATCCCGGGGGCCGCCCCCGGGCAGCGCGACACTTGGTCGCAACCCCGGTTCGCGATCGTCATCGACCGCAACGGCTGGGGGCTGATGCTGAAGATGTTCCAGGCGCTCCTGGTCTCGGTGGCGGTGGCGCTGCTGGCCTGTTTCATCAAGCCGATCCACGTCGATCCCCGCTTCGGACTTGGCGTCGGGGCGCTGTTCGCCTCGGTGGCCAATTCCTACCTCGTGGGTACCTACGTTCCGGAGGGGAGCGAGTTCTCCCTGGCCGACGCGATCAACCTCCTTGGAATCGGGACGATCCTCATCTCCCTCACCCAGTCGACGATTTCGCTTTGGATCTACGAATCGCTCGGTAACCAGCGGCTCTCGCGCCGGTTCGACTGGGTGTCGTTCTGGACGATCCTGACGGCCTTCCTCGCGGCGCTCCTGCTCTGCCTGGCCGGGGCGGTAAGCCGCTAACCCCCCCGACAGCCTGGCCCACGCCGGTTGAAGACGTTGTCAGCACCTCTCGTCGGACGGGGTGCAACGACGCGGACGGCGTTCGAGGGGAATGAGGACGGTGGCGTCGATGTCGTCCTCGAAGGGATCGAAATCGCCGTCGAAAGGTCCGAAAACCCGTGGGCCCTGAGTGCTGGGGTGCATGATCGCCGGTGGGGGTGAGGGAAAAGGGACCCCTCCAATCAACCCACGCGACGGGACGGAATCAAATAACCCCCTGTGCGGCCCAAAAACCCGGGTTTTCCCCCGTCTCCGAGCGCAGAAACAGGCCCGGAAAGACCCCTTCTTACAGGGGGATCCCTCCGTGGCGCCAGGTCGGAGAGCACGACGCACCAAGGTGGCGGGAGCCACCGCTCACGACTGCGGTCATCCCCTATACTCATCCTCCTTTCCGGTTTCCGACCCCCGATCCACACAACGACGCCATGGCCAGCACCACCGCCCCCACCGTTCCGCAGGATCCCTGGTTCCAGGACCGCTTCGCCGCCCGTATCGGCGGAGCCCAGTACGGCAAAGGGAACGAGATCTACAAGTTCGAGCTCATCAAGCGGGCCAAGCGGAAGGCCCTCGCCGACCATCCGGAACGGCGGATGCTCGACTTCGGGATCGGCGAGAACGACGAGATGGCCCCGGAGGTCGTCCGAGCGGTGATGCACAAAGAGATCGACCGCCCCGAAAACCGCGGCTATGCCGACAATGGCATCGCCGCCTACAAGGAGGCTGCCGCCGCGTTCATGCAGCGGGAGTTCGGCGTCACGCTCGACCCCGTCAACGAAGTCAACCATTGCATCGGCTCGAAGACCGCCCTGTCGATGATCCCCGCGGCCTTCATCGACCCGGGTGACGTCACGCTCATGACCGTTCCCGGCTATCCGGTCGCCGGCACCGCCACGCGCTGGTTCGGCGGCACCGTCCACCGGCTGCCGCTGGTCGCCGAGAACGACTTCTATCCCGATCTCGACGGTATCCCGGCCGACGTCCTCGCCCGAACGAAACTCCTCGTCCTCTGCTACCCCAACAGCCCCACCGGAAAGGCGGCGACACGCGATTTCTATGCCCGCGTGGTCGACTGGGCCCACAAGCACCGGGTGATCGTCGTGCAGGACGCGGCCCACATCATGCTCTCCTACGACCAAGAGCCGCTGTCGTTCCTGTCGGTCGATGGGGCGAAGGACGTGGGTGTGGAGGTCCATTCGATGTCGAAGGGCTTCCACATGATCGGCTGGCGGCTCGGGTGGGTGTGCGGCCACGAGCGGATCGTCCGCGCCTTCGCCGACGTCAAGGACAACTGTGATTCGGGACAGTTCATGGCGATCCAGAAGGCCGCCGCCGCGGCGCTCGCCGACCCGTCCATCCCGCGCCAAGTGCGCGAGAAATACCGGCGCCGCCTCGAGAAGCTCGTCAGCGTGCTCCGCAGCGTGGGCTTCGATTGCCAGGTTCCCGGCGGCACCTACTTCCTCTACACGAAGTCGCCGAAGGGGGCGGGCGATCGGACGTTTGCCAATGCCCAGGAAGCGAGCCAGTTCCTCATCCACGATCTCTCGATGTCGACCGTGCCGTGGGACGACTGCGGGGCCTACCTCCGCTTCAGCGTCACCTACGAAGCCGCCGACGAGGAGGCGGAGGACGACCTCATGGCAGAGACCCACGCCCGCCTCACCCGAGCCCGGCTCAAGTTTTGATTCGCGTTTGAATTGCCCACGGAGCACCCCATGCCTGCCACATTTTCCCGGCTCCTGTTCGTTGCCGCCATTCTCCCCCTCTTCCTTGCCGGCTGCGGCACGAAGAGCGCGAAGAAGGGAGGGGGGATGACCGTCCAGCAACGCTTGGAGAAGGCGGAAAAGGAATCGACCCCCGACAAGCAGGCGGCCGGCTACCTCCGCGCGGCAAGGGCCCAACTCGCCTCCGGCGACACCACCGGCGCACGCGACTCGGCCCGCACCGCCTTCGACCGGCTGAAAGGGGAAGGGGACGCGAGCGCCTACGCTCCCCGGCTGATCGACGCGGCCGCCTTCCTCGCCGAGATCGGTGACAAGAAGGCCGCGAAGGACGCGATCCTCCTCGCCTCCGAACGCTCTGCCGGCGTGGCCGACGTCGTCCGCCGCACGAAGATTCTCGCCGACGCCGGCGCCATCGCCGGCGAAAAGCTCAAGGGGATCGGCGACGCCGTGCTGGCCAAGGATCTCCTCACCCAGGCCAGCGCCATGGCCGACACCGCCGAGGAGCGGTTCCGCGCCGAGGCGCTCGCCGCCGTGGCCCTGGGCTGCACCCGCGCCGGACAGGCAGAGACCGCCGCGGCGCTCGTCGACAAGCTCGAGGAGAGCGCCAAGGCCCTCGAGGAGCCGCGGGCGAAGGCGGAAGCCCTCGCCGCCGCCGCGAATGTCCGTTCCGAGACGGGGAAGAAGGACGAAGCCACGGCGCTCCTGACCGAGGCGGCGGCCGCCGCCAAGTCGATCGAACGGGCCGAGGGGCGGGCCTACGCCCTCCTGGCCGTGGCCAACGCGACCGCGGCCTGCGGCGACAAGAAGCAGGCCCTCGCACTCCTCCAGGAGGCTGACAAGGCAGCCAACAAGGTCGCCGATCCGGCGCAGCAGAAGACGACGATGGACAAGGTGCGGACGGCGATCGCCGACATCGAGAAGTGAGATCTCGGTGGCCGCCGGCCGGCGGCCCTCGGGCGCTGCGCCGGCCGACGGCGCGACGCCTCAGCGGCCACGCGGCTTGGCGGGCTTTTCCTTGGCGGCCGTGACGGTCTTCAGGGCGGCCAAGGCAAGAACGCGGGCCTGGGCGTGGTCGACGATTTTTTCCGGATAGGTTTTGCCGAGGGTGATCCCGGCCCGGGCAAGCGTCGTCTTGTCGGCATCCCCGGGGACGTGGATGTCAGCTGCCGGCAGACCTTTGAGCTGGGGGACAAACGTCCGCACGTAGGCCCCCTCCGGATCGAATCGCTCCCCCTGGCTCTGTGGATTGAAGATCCGGAAGTACGGGGCGGCATCAGCGCCGCACCCGCCGGCCCACTGCCAGCCGAGCGTGTTGGCGGCGAGATTCGCATCGACGAGCGTGTCCCAAAACCACCGCGCCCCAACAAGCCAACTGACGCGCAGATCCTTGACGAGGAAGCTCGCCACGATCATCCGCACCCGGTTGTGCATCCAACCGGTCTGCCACAGCTGCCGCATCCCGGCATCGACGATCGGATAGCCGGTCTGTCCCCGCTGCCACGCCCGCAGGCCAGCCGGATCGTCCACCCAGGGGAATCGCTCGTAGTCGCTCCGCAACGGCCTCTCTGCGGTATGCGGGAAGTGATAGAGGAGATGGGTGGCAAACTCGCGCCAGCCGAGCTCCCGCAGATACGTCTCGGCGCCGCCGCGCTCGATCTGCGCCGCCGGCCGCCCGCCGACAGCCTTGCGGACGGCATGCCACACGCGCCGCGGCGAGATCTCGCCGAAGTGGAGGTGAGGGCTCAAGGCACTCGTGCCGTCGTGGTCGGGGCGATCGCGATCGGTGTCGTAACGTTCGAGATGCTCGAGGAAGCGATCGAGCCGGCCAGCGGCCGCGGCTTCGCCGGGCGTCCATCGCTCGCGCATCCCCGCCGCCCAGTCGATCGCCGGCAGGAGCCCCAGTTCGGCGATCGCCACGCTCTTGGTCGTCTTGCCCACCGGCTTGGCCGCCACGATCCGCTCAGGCGCGGCCTCCGGTTCGGCCGGCTCGTCGCGCGCAAGCAGCGCTCGCCAGAACGGCGTGAACACCTGATAGGGCTTCCCCTCCTTCGTCGCCACATGGACCGGCTCGAAGAGCTGGCCGCCGTTGAAGCTCTCGGCGACGAGCCCCTCGCGCTTGAGCGCCTCCTTGATGAGCGTGTCGCGGCCGATCACGGCCGGCTCGTAGCGGCGATTCCAGGCGACGTGCGTGGCGCCGTACTCGCGGGCCACGGCGCGGAGCGTCTCGAGCGACGGCCCCCGCCGGATCAGGAGCGGCGCCCCCTTCTCCGCAAGCGCCGCGCCAAACCGCTCGAGCGCCCCATGGAGCCACCACCGGCTCGCGGCCCCCGGTTCCCACGGGGCCTCTTCCTCCGGGGCATGAATGAAGAGGGGCACGATCGCCCCGCGGGCAACCGCGGCCCGCAGCGCCGGCTGGTCGTCGAGGCGGAGGTCGTTACGAAACCAGACAATCGTGACATGGGGCATGGTGGTCAGCGTCTCACGAACCAGATGTTGCGGAAGCGCGTCGGGCTGCCGTGATCCTGGAGGAAAATCGGCCCGCGGCCGGTCTCGAGGAGCGTCTTCTCGACCGCGCGGAGGTGGTCGGTGACGCCATGTTTGTACGGGATATAGGGGGATCGCGGGGCGTCGAACTCGACGCCGTCCTGGACCTTCTTCCCATTGAGCCAGGCGACGATCGACCCGGGCCGAGTCACCTTTCCGTCGGTGTCGCGCCGGGGCGCGGTGTAGCGGATGTCGTACACCTGCCACTCACCGGCCGGCCGGGCCGCGTTGACCCGCGGTTTGGCGAAGCGATACAGGCTCCCCTCGTCCTGCTCGGTGACCGGATCGACACCGGCCGAGTCGTAGATCTGCATCTCGAACCAGCCATGGAAATAGAGGCCGCTGTTGCCGTGCGCGAGAGGATCGACGACGAACTCGGCATGGAGATCGGCGTCTTCGAACGTGTCGATCGAGTGGACATGATTGGCATGTCCCTCGGTGGTCGTGACGACGAGTTCGTCGCCGTCGTGCTTCCAGTCGATCGGTCCGCCATCCATCCCCACGAACCTCGGCTCGACCCCCGCCCCGAGCAGGACGACGGCCCCGGCCGGCGCTTCGACCGGCAGCGTATCCTGCCGCGGCGCGAAGTCGTCGGCTCGGGCTCCCGTCGCCGCGAGCAGCACGGCGATCGTGAAAAGTGCCTGTCGTCGCATTCGATGGATCGCGGTCATCCTGCCCCCGTTGTCGATTATCGTTCCGGTCGGGATCATCGTAGCGGGGCGGTCGGAGCATGTCTTCGGCCCCGCGTCTCCGTACCAGGGGAGTCTTCTCATGCCCACGCGTGCGGCCTCAGTGTCTTGGTGGTGCTGCGCGTTCATGCTGCTCGCGAGCCTCGCCCTCTCCGCTCGTGCCGAGACGCCACGCGCCGAACTCGGTAAGCGGCTCCGCCGCTTCGAGATCGCCTGGCAGGAGGCCGATGGGGAACGGCGGGCGGCCGCCGTCGCACCGATGACGGCGGCGGTGCGGAGTTTCTTCACGCTCGAGCTTCAGGCCGCCGCGGGCCACCTCGACGAGGCCTGGTTCACGGTCCGCTCCCGGGAAGCCCCCAAGACCGCCGAGCGCGCGGCGATCGCCACCGCCGTGACCGCGACGCCGCTGCTGGCCGACACGACGGCGGAGACGCTCGCGGTGGCGTTCGAGCCTTTCTATGTGACCAAGGAGGAGGTTGCCGAGGGAGCGCCGGCCCGACTGCGGCTCTCGATCCTCGATGGCGCCGGGGAGACGCTTATGGAGCGCCCGAGCGACTGGGCCGAGGCCACCGGCACGATCCAGTGGCAGACCGGCCCACTCCCGGAAGGAGATCTGACACTCGTCGTCGAGTGGCTCAGTGAGGCGCCGCCGATCGAGATCGCCCGGATCGTGCTGTCGCGCGTCGAGCGACTCCGCGACCGGCTCGCGGCACTCAAGTCGTCAGGGAACGACTGGCCGGAGGGGACGCCGCCGACCGCCCGTGCCACCTTCGCTGCGCTCCTTCCTCTCTTCGACGCCCTGGCCAGCGGGCGCGGGCAGGAGACCGACTTCCCCGCCGCCCGGCTCGTTCGCTTCGCCGAAGCGATCCGGGCCGATGGAGCGATGCCGGCCGGAACGATCGCCGCGGCAGCCCGCGGTGCCGATCTCTGGCTAACGCTCTCCGACGGCCGCGGCGAAGTGCCGGTGCGTCTCCGCGCGCCGGCCGAGGGCTCAGGCCCGCTCCCGGTGCTCTTTCTCCACCATGGCGCCGGCGGCAGCGAGAACATGTTCTTCGACACCTGCGGTGCCGGCCGCGCGGCGACTCTTGGCCTCGAGCGCGGCTGGCTCGTCGTCGCCCCGCGTCAGGGGCTGTTTGGCCTGGCGCTCGACGTCGAGGGGATGCTCGACATCCTCGGAGATTCGTTCGACATCGATCGGTCTCGCGTGTTCCTCGTCGGCCACTCGATGGGGGCCGGGCAGGTGGCGAAGCAGGTGGGGCTCCATCCCGAGGCGGTGGCCGCCGCGGTCGCCCTCGGCGGTGGCGCGGCGGCGCCAGCGGGGGAGAGAGCGAAGCAGGTTTCCTGGTTTGTCGCGGCGGGGGCCGCCGACTTCGGCCGCCCCGGCGCGGCGGCCCTCGCCAAGCGCCTCGAAGCCGCAGGGACCACGGTCGACTTCCGGGAATACCCCGACGTCGAGCACATGGTGATCGTCCAGGCGGCCCTCGACGACGTCTTCCGGTTTCTCGATTCCGTCGCCGCCGCCAGTCCCCGTTGAGTCAGCCCCCTTGAAGCCAAACCAGCGGACCAGCCTCGAGTGTCAGGCGATGAGATCGCCGACGACGTGGCCGTGGACGTCGGTGAGGCGGAAGTCTCGTCCCTGGGAGCGGATCGTGAGTCGGGTGTGGTCGATCCCCATCTGGTGGAGGAGCGTGGCGTGGAGGTCGTGGACGGTGACGGGATTCTCGACGACCCCGTAGCCGAGGTCGTCGGTCGAGCCGTGGCTGATGCCTCCCTTGATGCCGCCACCAGCCAGCCACATCGAAAACGCCTTCATGTGGTGGTCGCGGCCGTTCCCCTGGGCCATCGGCGTTCGCCCGAACTCCGTCCCGAAGACGACGAGCGTCTCGTCGAGCATCCCCCGTCGCGCCAGATCCTCGACGAGCGCCGCGGCCCCCCGATCGACCTCCGCGGCCGTCCCCTTCACGTGCTCTTGGACGGCGCCGTGGTGATCCCAGTCGCGGTGATAGAGCTGGATGAAGCGCACGCCCCGCTCGGCGAGGCGCCGGGCCAAGAGGCAATTCGAGGCGAACGATCCGTCTCCCCCCTTCGTGCCGTAGAGCTCGAACGTCTCGGCCGTCTCGTCCGAAAGATCGAGCAGCCCCGGCACGCTCGACTGCATCCGGAAGGCGAGCTCATATTGCGCGAGCCTGGCGGCGATCTCCGGATCGTCGACGACCTCGTTGCGGAGGCCGTCGAGCTTCGTGACCGCGTCGACCACCGCCCGCTGGCCGTCGAGCCCCACCGGCGGCTTGACGTAGAGGACGGCGTCCCCCTTGGAGCGGAACTCGACCCCCTGGAAACGGCTGGGGAGGAGCCCCGAGTGCCACTGCCGCGCGGCGATCGGCTGGCGCTGCCCGTAGTTTCCGGTGCTCACCATGACGATGAAGCCGGGGAGATCGTGGGCCTCGCAGCCGAGGCCATACCACAGCCAGCTCCCCGCCGCCGGACGGCCGGTGATCATCGTGCCGGTGTTCATGAAGGTGTGGGCCGGATCGTGATTGATCGCCTCGGTGTGGAGGCTCTTCACGATCGCGATCCGGTCGGCGATCCGTGAGGAGATCTCCGGGAAGATCGTGCTGATCTCCTGGCCGCTCTTCCCGACTCGCGCGAAGGGATGCTGGGGCCCGAGACACTTGAGCGCCTGTCCCTGGAGCTGGGCGATCTGCTGCCCCTTCGTGAAGCTCTCCGGCATCGGCTCGCCGTTCATCGCGGCGAGCTTCGGCTTGTGGTCGAAGGTGTCGAGGTGGGTCATGCCGCCGGCCATGTAGAGCCAGATGACTCGCTTCGCCTTCGGCGGCACGTGGTAGGGCCGGATCACCCCCGGCCAGCGGGCCGCCGCCGCGATGGCGGGATCCTCCGCGGCAAGCGCCTGACTCGAGCCCCCGCTCCCGAGCAGGGAGCCGAGCGCGAGGGGCCCGAGCCCGCCGGCGGCGCGGGTGAGGAAGGCACGCCTGGCCGGGCTGTGGCCCGCGCGCGGATCGAAGGATCGCGAATGGAGACGGCTCATGGTGTCAGTTCCTCGTGTAGGTTTCCTGCATGTTGAGCACGGCCCGGGCCGCGGTCGTCCATGCGGCCAAGTCGATGCGATCGATCCCTCGAGGCGGTGGCAACTCGCCGATCGAGAGGAGCTTGTCGGCCGCACCGGGATCGGCCGCAAACCGGGCCCGCTCGGCAGCGGCCAACTCCGCGACGACCGCCACCTCCTGCTCCGACGGCACCCGGCCAACCGCGCGGCGGAGGAGGAAACGCGCCCGGGCCTGCGGCTCAGGCCCTGCCTCGGCCATCGACTTCGCCGCCAGCGCCCGCGCCGCCTCGACGTATTCCGGGTCGTTCAAGAGCACGAGTGCCTGGAGCGGCGTATTCGATCGGGGGCGACGGGCCGTGCACTCCTCCCGGCTCGGCGCATCGAAGACCATCAGCGCCGGATGGAGATATTGCCGCTGCCAGTGGGTGTAGAGGCCGCGGCGGTAGAGGCTCTCCCCCTTGTCGGCCTGCCAGGTGCGCTGCGGGAAGTTGAGATAATCCCAGTAGCCCTCCGGCTGGTAGGGCTTCACGCTCGGTCCCCCCACCTTTCGCACGAGCAGCCCCGCCGCCGACAGCGCCGTGTCGCGGACCATCTCCGCCTCGACGCGGAGCCTGTTCTGCCGGGCGAGGAGCCGGTTCTCCGGATCGCGCTCGATCGTGGCCCGCGGCGCGGCGCTGCTGCGTCGATAAGCCCGACTCGTGACGATCTCGCGGAGGACCGCACGGAGGTTCCAGGGGGTGCCCGACGGCTCGAGCGTGCCGTCGCGGAGGTCGCAAGCGAGCCAGTCGAGCAGGTCCGGGTGGCTGGGCGGCTCCCCTTGGGCACCATGATCGTCGAGCCTGCGCGAAAGCCCCTGTCCGAAGCAGATCGCCCACAGCCGATTGGCAAGGACGCGCGAGACGAGGGGATTGGAGGGCGCGGTCATCCATGCGGCGAGATCGAGCCTCGTGCGGCGCGGGGCCGGTGCTCCGGGATCGGAGGCTGCGGCGGCTGCCGGCAGGAACGACGGCGCCGCCGGTGTCACCACCTCACCGGAGCGATCCATCCAATTGCCGCGGGGGAGGATCCGCACCGGCCGCGGCTCGACGGCCACCGTCACCGGAATGTAGGGGAGGCGGTCGACGAAGTCCTTGCGGGCCCGCTGGGCCGCGGCGAGCGTCTCGCGCTGGACGGCAAGCTCCGCAGCGCTCCCCCGGAAACGCTCGACCAACAGCGCCGTCTCTTCGGCCGTCCGCTCGGCCGCCAGCTTGCCACTGGCGATGCGGACGGGCTCCGGGAGGAGGCCGGGGCCTGGATCATCGGTCGCCTCGGCCGCCACCGCGAGGCGGAATCGCCCCATTTGATAGCCGACCGGATGGTGCTGCTCGATCGTGACAACCAGGAGCGTGTCGGCGGGGATCTCAACCGGCGTGTCGGGACGGACGATGAGCCACTGGTCGCGTCCCACCTGCTCGTGGATCGCCCAGCCGACGTTGTCACCGCTCTGGAGTCCGTCGATGGTATAGGCCGCCAGCCACTTCCCCGACGGCGTGATGGCGCCAGCCACCGACTGCTCGAAGCTCGCCACCGCACGGGTGAGCGGCACGGGGCGGTCGTCGGCGTGGCCTGCCGCCTCCTTCCCGGCGGCGACGCTCCGCAGAGCGAGCTTCACTTCAGAAACGACGAGGTTGCCGTTGTCGGCCCGCCCCGGACCCTTTTGTGGAAGGCTGTCATGCGTCAGCGCTTCGAGACGAAGCCCCGCCAAGGGCCCCGGGGGCACCTCGAAGACGAGCGTCGTGTCGCCGGTGTCGGGGCGCGGCCCGGAGACCAGCAGCGAGCGATCGTCCTGAAGGGCGAGCGTGGCGCCGCCACTGGCGGCGCTCGTGACCGGCGCGAGCGTCTTCCACGGATCGCGATTCACCCGTTCGATCCAGCCCTCCCGCGCCGCCGCGAGGGAGGGTGTGTCGGTCTCGAGGTCATGCTGTGCCGCGGCGACGCGCTCGTCGAGGGCCGAGAGCTCCGCTCCCTGCTCCGGCGTCGTAAACAGCTCCATCCGCCCCCACGACTTGTCGCGTCCCTGGCCGATGTCGTAAACGCCTCGCTCTTCGATGTCGGCAAAGTACGCCGCCATCGAGTAGAAGTCGCGCATCGTGAACGGGTCGTACTTGTGGTCGTGGCATTCGGCGCAGCCGAGCGTCGAGCCGAGCCAGGCCCCCGAGACGTCGCGCACCCGGTCGGCGGCATATTTGAGGAGGTATTCCTCGGCCTGCGCGCCCCCTTCGGCACTCATCATTCCCAGCCGGTTGTAGGCCGCGGCAACGCGCTGATCGAGCGTGTTCCCGGGAAGGAGATCGCCGGCAAGCTGCTCGCGCGTGAAGCGGTCGAACGGCATGTTTTCCGCGAAGGCACGGATGACCCAGTCGCGGTAGGGCCACACCGTCACCTCCTGATCGCCGTGGTAGCCGACCGAATCGGCGTAGCGGACCAGATCGAGCCACCACGCGGCCATCCGTTCGGCATGGGCGGGGCTGGCAAGGAGCCGATCGACGTAGCGCTCGTAAGCCTCGGGAGCAGGATCGGCGAGGAAGGCATCGATCTCGGCGGGCTCAGGGGGCAGGCCGGTGAGATCGAGCGACACGCGGCGGGCAAGCGCCGCCCGATCGGCTTCGCCGACGGCCTCGAGCCCCTCGCGGGCCAGCTCCTTCTCGACGAAGGCGTCGACGGCCGAGCCGGCCGCCGGCGGTACCGGACGGACGAGCGGCCGGTAGGCCCAGTGCCCTTCGTAGGGGGCGCCGGCGGCGATCCAGGCGGTGATCTTTTCGCGCTGCTCGGGCGAGACGACCTTGTTCGTGCCCGGAGGGGGCATAACGACGTCGGGATCGGTGGAATGGAGCCGCTCGAGAAGCACGCTCGCCTGTGGGTTACCCGGCACGATCGCCGGGCTGCCGTCGCGCGGAGCGGTAGCGCCTTCGAGGGTGTCGAGGCGGAGATCGGCCTGGCGATTGGCCGCATCGGGCCCGTGGCACGCGAAGCAGGTGTCGGCGAGGACGGGAAGAATATCGCGATCGAAGCGGATCGGCAGGGGCGCCGGGGATTCGGCGGCCGCGGCCGACCCCGTCAGCATCCCGATGCCGACAACGAACACCATCGACGCAAGCCATTTTGCCTTGCGAACCGTTGCCGTCCCGATCATGGCCATGCCTCGACGCTCCTCTCAGGAGACCACCCCACGCTGACCCAAACCCCGATTGTCGCTCCGCCTGCGCGCGTGTTGCAACACCATCGCGGGCCGCGATCCCGGGGGAGCATGGAGCGTGTCCAGAGGGCTGCGGCGGCGCTCACCACTCGATAACGAGCGTGCCGGCGCGGTGGGGCTCGTCCTGACCGGGAACGGTGACGCTGAGGCAGCCTGTCGCCAGGAGGCGAGCCTCGATCGGCACTCCATTCCAGACGACTGCCTGCGGCAGCCGCGCCACGCGCGTGAGGATCAGCCGGCAGGGCTCCTCAGGCCAGAGCGTCACCTCGACGGTGGTCGTGGTGGCGGTGGAAGTCGCGCGGCGTACCGCGCCGGGAAGATGGAGGACATGACCGGCTGAATCCGGCGCGCTCCGGGTGATTCGTGTCGCCGTCACCAGGGGCGTGGCCTCGTACGCTTCGGCGAGGGTCGCCTGGACTGTGGCCGGGTTGATCGCCGGCCCGTCGCCCCGGCTCGATCCGAACAGCCAGTAGTCGGGGAGGAGGCCGCCGCGATCGGCAGCGTCGTCGATCGGAAACGTCATTTGAAGGCCGGCACGCGTGATCCCACGGGCGAGCGTCCTCCATGTGTCCGACGCTTCAGGGGAGACACGGGCAAGGTCGTGGAGGGCCCCGGCGTAGACCAGACCGCACCACTGCACCGGTTGCCCGATCCACAGCGGCGCCACCCAATCGGTGGCCCCGAGGACACCGATCGTGGCGTAGCGTCCCACCGGCCCTGGCGTTGGATCACGGAGGTAGACAAAGGGCACGCCGGACCAAGCCCACAGGCGCGCCTGCTCGAGCCGGGCCGGGTCGCCATCGAGGAGGTGACCGAGGACGTGGAGGCGCGTCAGCCGGGCCGAGGCGAGGATGTCGGGGGTGTGGAGCGGCATCTCCCAGGGCTGCGCCCCACGGGGCACCTCGCCTGCCGGATGGGCCACTGTCACGGTATCGAGCGCGGCCAGGGCCGCACCGATCGTCGCTTCGTCGCCGCCGAGAACGGCCCCCTCGAGCATCGCCTCGGCGCGAAGCGCCGTGAAGCCGTTGCAGTGATCGGCTCCGAGGGTTGTCGCGTAGTCGGTCGGGCCGGCGACGTAGCGATCCTTTCCCCCCGCCGCGGTCAACTCGGCGGCGATCGACCGGGCCTGCGCCGCCGCGGCTTTGAGCGCCTCGCCGACGGCGGCGTCATCGGCCACCGCGGCACTGAGCAGGAGCGGCAGCGCCGGCCGCGAGAGGTGACCGATGCCCCCGGTCGCCCCCACGGGAAGCGTCGCGAACGCCTCACTGGCCGCGCTCCTGAGCCGCTCGGCGAGCACTTCATCGCCGACATGCGCAGCCAGCCAGAGCATGCAGGCCGGCGCGTCGGCGGCGGGCTGCGCCGCGAAGCGTCCCTGCCAGACGGCATGCCGCCAGCGCGTGTCGTCGCGCGCGGCCGAGTCGAGCCAGCCGTGGGCGAGGAGCCGGCAGGCGGCGTCGAGGCCGTCGCCGCCTTCTGCAGAAACGAGTTCAGGAAGCGCCGGCAGGCCATCGAGCCACACCCGCTCGGCGACGGCGGGAAGGACCGTGTCGCCGCCGCCGCCGCGGATCGTCACGGTCTGGCGCACCGGCTTGCCCGGCTCGAGTGCTACGCCACGGTAGACGTCGCGCTCCCCTTCGAACCGCGCCGGCAACGGGTCGAAGGCCCCTGCCGCCGGCGACCAGAGGCCGAGAACGTGACCACCGGAATCGAACATCCGATCGGGAGAATCGAAGAGAGGGGAGACCGGCACCGCCCCGGCTTCCCAGTCAACCGCCAGCCAAAGGCTATCGGCAACGAGGACCATCGATGGAAAGCAGACCTTGGCGGGATCGACGAGCTGCCGCTTGGCGGCTGGCCCCCGGATCTCCTTCTCGTTCGAGGAGGGCTCGTCATCGAGGTATTCGACTCCCGGCAGGAGCGCCTGTGACTTCCCCGCCCCGAACGTCCCCCGTCCGGCAATGAGCGTGAGCCATGGCAGATGGATCAGCTCGCGCGGCCGGTCAACTTCGACGCCCGTCTCGACGGTCACGCCGCGTTCGGCCGCGGAAATGGTCCGGGTGAATCGCCAAGTGGCATTCCCGGCACCCGCCTCGCGCACCGTGGCCACGATCTCGATCCCCTCGGGGGTCACCCGCGACTCGACGCTCCCGGCACTGGGAGCAACCGGAATCCCACGATCCTCCCCCCGCCGGGAGAACAGCTCCCCGGGATCGGTGTCGGCCATCCGTCGGCCGCCGATCGAGATCGACAGGGCGTTCCAGCGACGGGGATCGTGGGACACTCGCACTGCTCCCTGCTTCACCACGAGGGCATCGTCCGGGATGACGATCGGCGCCGGCTTACCAGTCGGGGGAGCCGGCGCGAGGGGAATCAGGGGAATTGCAACGAGCCGGTGGAGGAGAACGGGGGCAACGCCGTCGGGTGGATCGAGCCGGAAGCGGATCCGCTCGCCGAGCGCGGGGATCACCCCGCGAAACTTGCCGCTGCCATCGGCGACGAGGTTCACCGCCCACGCTTCATCGAAATCCCTCCCTTCGGCCGCGGCGTAACAACGGACATCACCTGCCACGGTGCCATCGAGCTCCAGGAGCAGCTTTCGCGCACCGGAAGGGAGGGGAATGTCGACAACCGGCCCGACGAGATAGGGATCTTCACCGCGGCATGTCATCGACAGCCCATCCGCCCCCACGTCGATCCCGTCGATCGAGGCGTTGGCATGCCAGCTGTGCGCGGGGGTGGTGAAATCGGCCACGACGATCGGGTGAAGGTCGGCAGCCGACGCGCGGCCTGCGCCGAGGAGGAAGGCGAGGCTGATGGCTGCAATGCGGAGACAAGCCTGGAGGTGGGACATGAGATCGATCGATGGGCCATGGATCGGGCCAGACAGGACGCGCGTCCCTCAGCGTAACCCACGCCTCGGCTCGCGGTGGGAATCCGCAGGCGATCCTCGAGCTCCGCACCACCGGCAACCGTTGTCGATTCCCCCGTGTGTGTGGTACGAATCGCTCACCGTTGATCGCCGTCGGCGATCGGGCACCCGTCGAACGTTCCGCAGGAGTTGTTGAACATGGCGAAGAAGAAGGCCGCGAAGAAGAAGCCCACCGCGACGAAGAAGGCGACGAAGAAGGCGACGAAGAAGGTCACCAAGAAGGTCACCAAGAAGGCCGTGAAGAAGGCAGCATCGAAGCCGGCCGCGAAGGCGAAGGCGCCGCGGAAGGGCATCGACAAGCTCCTGCCGATGACGCCCGCGAAAAAGTCCCGCTGAACCCGCTCCCAGGCGCCACCCGCCCTGTCGATCACCTCGATGGTCGACAGGGTGGCAAGGAGCCGGTGATCGTCCGCGAGTCGGGTCGCTTCCCGTCGGCGGCCCCGCGGCAGGCGCCGATCGAGCCCCGGCGGCCGACGGTGGGATCGCCGGCACGCCGGAATACGTGGCCCCGGAGCAGGCCGGCGCCGGCGCGCCGATCGACGGCCGGGCCGATCTCTACGCCCTCGGCGCCCTCCTCCATTTCATGGTCACCGGGGCTCCTCCCTTCCCCCGCGCCACCGAGGCCCACCTCGATCGGCTCGAGCGCGAGCGGAGCTGCGATTTCGCCCACGCGATCCCCGACCTCGCCCGCTTCCGCATCAACACGATCGAGGATCCGATCGAGTTCTTCCACGAATCCCGACGCGGTCGCCCTGGCCCTGCGCGGCATGACCACGCTCGACACGAGCGGCGGGCTCGTCACCTGACGCCCCCCCGACCGCCACGAAGCTTCCAGTCTCCCCCGGCACGAGGTGCGGCATGATCCAGTCGATCGAACACACGAGCTTCCTGCCGATCCTCTTCTGGCTGCTCATGCTTCCGATCGCCGTCTTCATCCTCATGCGCACCACCGCCTTCTGGACGGAGGAGGGGCCGGGGACGATCCTCGCTGCCGTGAAGACCGTGTTCGCGATCTGGCTCACTGTCTTCTTCGTGTACGACCTCTCCGGCTACGGCTTCGCCCGGCTCATGCAGGATCCGCGCCTCGGCATCGTCTTCCCCCCCAACTACACCTATCTCACCTGGCTCCGCGAACCGATGGGGCTGAAGTGGCATTTCCTCGGCTACGTGCCGATGATCCGCTATCTCCCCGTCCTCTTCGCCCTCTGCGCCGGTGGGACCGTCCAGGTGCTGCTCTGGAAGATCCATTTCCGGGTCGGGATGCTCGTCTTCTTGAGCCAACTGTTTCTCAATATCTTCGCGATGGCGCTGCTCTCGCTCGTGTTCAGTTTCTTCGTCGGCGTCGACAAGGGAGTCGACGCGAAGGTGCCCAGGAGGGTTGCCGCGGCCAATCGACGGGCCGCTTCCGCCGCGGCCGCCCCCGAGGGCCTCCCCGGCCTCCAGCAGAAGATCGAGAAGCTGGGCGCCGAGGAAGGCCCCGTCCTCCGCCGGCTTTTGTTGCGCTGGAAGGGGGTCAACGACCGCCTTCAGCCGGCCTACGATCTCCTCGATCCCGTCACCAGCCACCTCCCCCTGCCGGTCCAGGATTGCCTCAACGGCGGAGGCTGGCTGCTCATCGTCCCCGGCCTGATCGCGCTGGCCCGTTTCCGGCTCCGTGGCCGCCGGCCGCCCCCGACCGAGGAGGAGCTGCGCTGACGCGCGGCGCCGGTGCTGTCGGCGGCGCTCGTGTGTGGGCGTTGCCTGCTGGCTGGATGCTGCAGGGGTTGCAGCTGGGCTGACGGCGTTTCCCTGCTTCACTCGGCGAGGAGGGCCCGGAGCTTGTCGAGCGCTTCGCTCTCGAGCTTCTCTCCCTCCGCCGCTGTGGCAGCGTCGAGGCCGAGGACGCGGTAGAGATTCGCGCACCGCCGGTAGATGAGCGCCGCGTCGTACTTCAAGTCGGGATTGTCGGGCTGCTGCGCGAGTAAGGCAGGAACTTTGTCGACGACGCTCTTCACGGCGTCGAGCCGGAGCTGCCCCGTCCCGGGAATCTGCCCCCACTGGTCGTCGGCCACCGTCTCGATGAAGTCGGCGATCACCCCGCGCGTCATCGCGGCGTTGCGCTCGGCGAGATCGCGCTGGGCGACCGCCTCCTTACGGGCCCGCTCCTTCGCGTCGCGCTCCCGGGCGACGAGCACGTTCCCGATCGCCAGGGCCACGGTTGTCGTCGCCAGCAGCATGCCGGCCGCCGCCACCGCCGTCCGGTGGCGCTTCACGAATCGCCACAGCCGCACCCGCCAGGGATCGGGCCAGGCCGCCACCGGCTCATCGGCGAGGAAGCGATCGATGTCGTCGGCAAGGGCCGCCGCCGTGGCGTAGCGGTCGCCCGGCTTCACGTTCATCGCCTTCCGGCAGATTGCCCGCAGCGCCGGCGGCGCCCACGGCTTCATCTCCCGGTGGAGGTTGCCGATCTCGACATCCTCGCCGATCGTCGGCATCTCCCGGTTGAAAGGTGCCTTCCCGGCGAGGATCTCGAAGAGGGTGGCCCCGAGGCCGTAGACGTCGGTCCTCGGACTGAGCACGTCCGGATCGCCCGTCCACTGTTCCGGGGCGGCATAGGCGGGGGTTCCGCGCAGGCCCCTCGGCATCGCATCGAGCGAAGCCGAGTTCCCGCCGGAATCGCGAGTGCCCGAGTGTCCGTGCGCCGATCCGCTCGCGAACGTGCCGCTCTCCTCGTGGATCTTCTCGAGCATGTCGGCGTCGGTGATCTGCGAGAGCCCCCAGTCGATGATCTGGGTCTCGCCATATTCGCCGGTGACGATGTTCTGCGGCTTGATGTCGAGGTGGAGGATGCCGCGGGTGTGGACAAAATCGATCGCCCGGCAGGCGGTGGCGAAGTGCCCCAGGAGCGTCCGGAAGGCCAGCTCATCGATCGCTCCGGGGTGGGCGAGATGGTAGGCGGCGATCTTCTTGTGGAGCGACCCAGGCCTGAAATACTGCATCACCTGGAAGAGTTGGCCGCCGGGATGCTGGCCGATGTCGTAGACCGGCACGATGCCCGGATGCTCGAGGATCGCGCCGGTGCGCGTCTCGCGGAGAAACCTCCCCCGGCTCTGCGGATGCTCGGCGAGCCCGGGAAGCACCTGCTTGAGAAGCACGTCCCGACTGAGCTCGCGATCATGGGCGATCCACACCTCCCCCACTCCCCCCGAGAACTTCCGTTCGAGGAGCTCGTAGCGGCTTCCGCCGGAGCTGTAACGACCGAGCGCGACCGTATCCCCAGCATCGTCGACAGGTTCGACCAGCGGCTCGACCGGCGGCTCCGGCCCCGTCGGCTCGCCGGCCGCCGTGGGAGCATCGGACCCTTCGGCGAACAGCACCGCGGGAACCCAGCCCTTGTCGTGAATGGCCGCGAAGCACGCTTCGACGTCCCCCGCATGCGGCGCGAGTTGGCTCTCCACGGCATCCTCGACGAGTGCCCGATTCCTGGCGTCGATCGCCCCTTGGGCGACGAGGATGTCGGCCAACTCCCTCGACGGGTCACGGCGCTG
Organism: Planctomycetaceae bacterium; assembly: GCA_947453375.1. Lineage (GTDB taxonomy): Bacteria > Planctomycetota > Planctomycetia > Pirellulales > UBA1268 > QWOP01. The sequence goes on along the minus strand of CANGGT010000035.1, from coordinate 323 downwards.
CGCCTGGCAGGCCAGAGAGAGCTGGCCGTCGGTGACATACTCCAAACGGCGCGCAAGTGCAGCGAACAGTTTTCCCCTGGTCGATGCGGTGCTCATGGACAGGCCTCCTGGAGACCGGGCGGCGGCACACCCCTGGCCGCACCACCCTCAGGAGCTACCAGTAACCCACACGAGGGGGGTGCTTTGCAAGGGGGGCCATCGAGGGAAACTTACTTCCCCTCGGCCCCCCAGGCCTTCATCGTGGCGATGTTCTTTTCCACCTCAGGCCTCCCGGGGGCCAGGTAAACAGCCATGTCGCTGTCATACATCGCTTCCGGCTCAGG
>CANGGT010000034.1 GCA_947453375.1 Planctomycetaceae bacterium | reverse complement strand
TTTTCTGTTTTCCGCGGGGGGGATGATCTGCATCGAGGGCCTCGAAGGCCCCCCTCGCGCTGCCCGCGCACCAAAGAGGGACGATCCATGCAGGTCTCACGCCGCGATTTCGTTGAAACAGCCTTCGCGATGGCCGCTGCGGCGCTTGCCGCCGCGCCGCAGGCTGCCTGCGCCGCCGCCGAACCGGCTTCCCCACAGGCCGGGCCGAATGACCGGCTCCGCGTCGCCGTCATCGGCGCCAATGGCCGGGGCGGCGAGCACATCGGGCAATGGGCCGGCATGTCGGATGCCGAACTCGCGGTGATCTGCGACTGCGATCCCGGGGTCGCCGGCCGCTACGAGGAGAAGTTCAAGGACGCGCCCCGCAAGCCGGAGTACGTCCAGGACATCCGTCGCGTCCTCGACCGCAAGGACATCGACGTCGTCTCGATCGCCACGCCCAACCACTGGCACGCCCTCATGAGCATCTGGGCGATGCAGGCCGGCAAGGACGTCTACGTCGAGAAGCCGTGCAGTCACACCGTCGAGGAAGGACGGGTGATGACGCAGTGGGCGCGAAAGCTCGGGCGGATGTGCCAGATGGGCGCGCAGAGCCGCGGCATGACCGGGATGCGCGACACGATCGACTTCGTGAAGAGCGGAAAGATCGGCCCGGTGAAGGTGGCCCACGCCCTGTGCTACAAGCGTCGGCCGAGTATCGGCCTGGTCGACACGCCGGCGCCGCTCCCTCCCGGGCTCGACTTCGATCTCTGGGCCGGGCCCGCTCCCGACATCGTCCCCCACCGCCAGCGCCTCCACTACGACTGGCACTGGAACCGCCTCACCGGCAACGGCGATCTCGGCAATCAGAATCCCCACGAGCTCGACAAGGCTCGCTGGGGCCTCGGCAAGCAGGAGTTCCCCAAGCGCGTCGTCAGCCTCGGTGGTCGGCTCGGGTACGTCGACAACGGCGATGTCGCCAACAGCCAGGTGACGCTCTTCCAATGGGACGACGCGCTCCTCATCTCGGACGTCCGCGGGCTGGAGATGAAGACCCCGGTGACGCACGGCACGGCGGCCGGCCCGCTCGGCGTCGGCAACATCTGGTGGGGCACGGAAGGCTACGTCGTGTCGACGAATTACCAGTCGGGCGCCGCCTTCGACTACGCCGGGCAGCCGCTCGGCACCTGGTCGGGGGGCTCGAGCCGCGACCATTTCGCCAACCTCGTCAAGGCGATCCGCAGCCGGAAGCACGAGGATCTCTACCTCGACGTCGAGGACGGCCACCTCTCCAGCGCCCTGGCCCATCTCGGCAACGTGTCGTGGCACCTCGGCGAGAAGGTCCCCTTCGGGGCGCGGCCGACGATCGCCGCCCACGACCACCGCGTCATCCTCACCCTCGACAGCTTCGAGGATCACCTCCACGACAACGCCGTCGACCTCGCCGTCACGCCGCTCCATCTCGGCCGCGAGCTCACGATCGACCCGAAGACGGAGAAGGCGTCCGACGACGCCGCCAACCGGCTGTTCACGAAGGACTACCGCAAGGGTTACGAACTGCCGCGGGTGTGAGCCGGGCGGCCGGGTCCTCAGCCTCGCCCGAGGAGCTTCCGGGCGACGCCGGCCCGGGCCGCCGGACTGGCGTGACGCTCGTAGAGAAGCTTTTGGGACTTCCCTTGCAACTCGAGTCGCTTCGCCCGCGAGCCGAGGAGCTCGCAGACGGCCTCGGCGAACGCGGCGGGGGTGTCGGCGATCAGGGCCCCGCCATGTTCCGCCGGCGTGCCCCGGCTCGCGAGCGCCGTGGAGACGACCGGCAGGCCGTGCCACATCATGTCGAGCACCTTCACCTTCACGCCGCTGCCGAGGCGGATCGGCGCGATCCCGAGCGTCGCGCTCCCGAGGGCCCGCGCGAACTCCGCCTGGGGAATGCGCCCCATCCAGTCGAGATTCGGGCTGCCAAGGCCACTCCGATTCCCCCCCCCGAACACCCGCACGCGGGCAGCGGGGAAGCGCTTCAGCACCGCGGGAAAGACGTCGGCGAGAAACCAGGCCAGCGCATCGCGATTCGGGCCGTAATCGACCGATCCGAGGAAGGCGATCGACTCCCCCTCGAGCTCCGGATGCGTCGGCGGGAGATCGGGAAGCGGAACGTCGAGGCTTTCGATCCGCTCGATCCCGAGGGCCTCGTAGGCCTGCCGGTCGAATTCCGTCAGCGTGAGCACGGCGTCGAACCGCGGTCCGACGCGTTTCACGAAGGCCCGCATCTGGGCGGCGCGGTGGTGGAGCCAGGCGCGTCTGGGGAGCGAAGGCTCCTGACGGGCCTCGAGATCGATCGTGAGATGATCGGCATCGTGGAGGATGAGGGTCGTCTGTGACTCGAGCCCCTCGAGGAGCGGGGCGACGGTGTAATACTCGGCGATGATCCGCCGGTAGCGCCGCTCGGCGAGGATGCCTTCGAGCATTGCCCGGGCCCGCCGGCCCGATTCATAGAACACCGACCGCGGGGTCGAGGTGAGCTCGCTTCGAAGCGTGTAGGAGAGCCGGCACCCGATCCGCCGCGCGAGCCCTCCGGCGTTGTCGGGATCGGCGACGAAGACGTTCCGAAACGGGCAGGAAGGTACGGCGGCCTGTGCCTCCTCCCGCGACGTCATCCGCAGGCAGAGCAGGTCGATGGCGTGGTGGTCGCGGAGAGAGGAGACGAGCCCGGTGGAAACGAGGCTGCTCCCATCCTCCACCACACCCGGCATGCGGGATTTGATCCACAGGATGTCGTCGCTCACCACCACCTCGAAGGTCGGCCCGGCAGATCGATCAACGACTTCCCAATCGGCTCGTCAACCAGGCCCGGGCCCGCTCAGCCCGCGCCGGTCCGACGATCCGCGCCGCCACGCGCAGCGGCCACTTCGCCGGATACTTCGTCGCGGGAGAGAGCCTCCGTGCAAAGGCATACGCGGCGACAGCGTCATCATCCTGGCCACACCGGAGAAGGATTCTGGCACACACCATCATTTCCGTCGCGATCGCATCGCGACGGCCAGGGGTCAGGCCTTCGGCGCCGAGTTCCTGTTCGGCAAACCGGCGGAGGACACCCGCCCGGGTGGCGAACAGGCGCCCCTGATGGGAAGAGATGCTCCCCGGCGTGACGTAGTACGTGCAGAGGGGGATCGGCAGGTGTCGCACCTTCCGCCAGCGGCGGAGCGCCAGACGGAGATGGAGCTCGTACTCCTGGCAACAGGGGAGCGAGGGATCGAAGCCCCCCACGGCCCTCACGTCTTCCAGACGGCTGAGCGGGAGCATCGTCACGACCGAATTGCGGATGAAATACTCGACGACATCCCCATCCGGCTCCGGATACCGCCCCACCTGCCCGGCGTCGCCGCCGTGGAAGTCCCGGTCGGTGAAGACGACGTCGACATCCTCCCCGTAGGCGGCGAGGCAGGCCTCGACCTTCCCCGGGCTGAGCGTGTCGTCGGCATCGAGGAACTGCAAATACTCCCCCCGGGCCAATTCGAGGAGGCGATTGCGGGTCCCGTTTCCACCGCGGTGGGGCTCGGCGTGGACCGAGACCCGGGCATCGCCGCGGTAGCGCTCGAGCACCGCGAGGCTCGCGTCGGTCGAGGCGTCATCGGCGATGATCACCTCCAGGTCGCGAAACGTCTGGGCGAGCGCCGACTCGACCGCCCGCACCACCGTGGCCGATGCGTTGTAGCAGGGGATGAGGATGGAAACGCGGGGCGTCATCGGGGAGATGCCGGAGGGCCTGGATTCCGACATCGTACCACACGCGCTCAGCCATCGACCGGCCGGGCTGGTGTCGGCAGCGACCGCTGCCAGAACTCGAGGTCGAGCCAGCGGCCGAACTTGAAGCCGGCGCCGCGGATCGTGCCGGCATGCTCGAACCCAAGCGCCCGATGGAGTGCGAGGCTCGCCGTGTTCGTGGCATCGATGGCCCCCACGAGGAGGTGAATGTCGTGGCGGATCGCCTCCGCGACGATCGCCTCGAGGAGGCGCCTTCCGATCCCTTCCCCCCGGCTGTCGGCCGCGACGTAGACCGAGTGCTCGACCGAATACTTGAAGGCCGGGAACGGCCGGAATGGCCCCCAGCTGGCGAAGCCGGCGAGCGTGCCGTCGGCCCGCTCGACGCCGAGGACCGGATAGCCCGCCTGCTGCTTGGCCTGCCACCAGGCATGAACCGTCTCGACGCTTCGCGGTTGGTATTCGTAGAGCGCCGTCGTGTGGAGAATCGCGTCGTTGTAGATCGCGCGGATCGCTCCGAGATGATCCTCGCGGCAGCGGATCACCGGGCTCCCGCTCATGCCGGCTTCCCCTTCGGCTCCGCCTTCGTCAGCAGCGACACGACGATGAGGACGAGGAATCCCAGCGGGATCGTCACGAGCCCGGGCTGGCTGAAGGGAACGGGCGAAGCGTCGCGCGACAGGCCGTAGACCTTCTCGAAAGTGTCGGCGGAAAGGAGGATCCAAGTCAGGCTCGCGAGCATCCCCACCGTCACCGCGGAGATGATCCCCTCCTTCGTCGTCCGCGGCCAGAAGAGGAGCATGACGAGCGCCGGGAGATTCGCCGAGGCGGCGATGTTGAACGCCCAGCCGACGAGGAAGCTGACGTTGAAGTTGCGGAACAGGATCCCGAGGGCCATCGCCACGATCCCCAGGCCGACCGCGGCGATCTTCCCGCAACGGACTTTTCCGGCATCGTCCATCGGGATGCGGAGGACGTTCTCGACGAGGTCATGCGCCACCGCCCCGCTACCGGCCATGATCAGCCCGCTCACCGTGCCGAGCACCGTCGTGAAGGCGATCGCCGAGATCACGGCGAAGAGCGTCTCGCTGAAGCTCTTCGCCAGGAGCGGCGCCGCCATGTTCGTGCTCGTCGGATCGAGGGCGCCGCTCGTCATCGCCCCCAGGCCGAGGAACAGCGTGAGGACGTAGAAGGCGCCGATCGCCGCGATCCCCACCACGGTACTCTTCCGGGCGGCGGCGGCATCCTTGACGGTGTAGTAGCGGATGAGGATGTGGGGGAGCGAAGCGGTGCCGCAGAACAGCGCGAGCATGAGACTCGCGAAGTCGAGCTTGTCGGCGAGCTTGCCCGTCGTGAGCCCCTTGAAGTAGCCCCCCGGCTTGAGGAGATCGGCGCCGGCCTTCTCCGTCGGCGTGAAGACGGTGTGCGTGCCGGAGGCGTCGGTCGACTTCTTCCCGCTCCAGGTCACGATCCGGGAATCCTCGAGGACGGAGAGGTACTCGAGTGGCCCGAGGGGCCCGGTCGTCGTCGCGTCGCCGTAGCGCGCCGGGAGCGCCGCGAGGGTGCCCACCGGACGGAGATCGTGGTCGCGGGTCTGCGGCTGACCGTCGACGAGGACACGGCCGTCGGGAGTGACAGAGCGCGTCTGCGGCTCCAGGCTCCCGGTGTTCACCGTCAGGCCACGCGAGAGGATCATCGACGTCAGCACGCCGCAGAAGAAGACGAGGAGCGAGCCCTTGATGAACTGCACCCACGTCGTCGACACCATCCCCGCGGTGACGACGATGAGCGTCACCGCCACGCCGACGAGGATTACCCCGACGGCATGCGGCAGACCGAGCAGCGGCACGATCAAGTCGCCGGCGCCCACCATCTGCGGGATGAGGTAGAAGATGCTCACGACGAGCGTCGAGATCGCCACCGACAGCTTGATGCCGCGGCTTTTGAACTTCGCGTCGAGGGCGTCGGCGAAGGTGAACTTCCCCAGCGACTTGATCGGTTCGGCGATCACGAAGAGCGCCACGATCCAGCCGGCGAGGAATCCGATCGAATAGAGGAAGCCGTCGAAGCCGTGGAAGGCGATCATCCCGCAGATGCCGAGGAAGCTCGCCGCCGAGAGGTAATCGCCGGCGAAGGCGATCCCGTTGATGAACCAGTGGATCTCGCCGTGGGCGGCGTAGTAGCCCTTGGCCGACTGCCCCTTCCGCCCCAGCCAGAACGAGAGGGCGACGACGGCAAGGACGAAGCTGGCGAAGATCGCGATCGCGACAGGGGATGATTCGTAGAGCATCGGTGGTCTCGGGAACGGGCGGCAGGCGGCAGGATGGATCGGTCGGGGCGGGGATCAGCGCTTCTCGCCCCCCGGGGATTCGACGACTCTGGCTGCCACCATATAGACCACCGAAAGGAGGAGCGCCGCGGCGATCAGCCCGAGCCCGGAGGCGATGGCGAGATTCACCCCGCCGAAGGGGCGGCTGGAGAGGACGTCGGGGCGGAAGAGGACCAGGGCGATGAAGCCGAAGTAGAGGATCACGTAGATCCAAAACAGGCCGAAGCCGATCCTCGTCGCCCGCCCGGGCCCTGGGCTCTCCGGTTCGGAATTCGCTGCCACGTCCCACCCCCATGGATGCCCTCGGCGGATTGCCGTCGGCGGCGCGAGTATACCCCGCCGCCGGGCTCAGGGCTTTGACGACGGAATGCCGTCGGTCGCGTCGATTCGATCGGCGTCTCTGGCCCGTGCTGTGGCGGCATCGGCGAAGGGAAGAGGCCAGGCCGGATCGGGGCGATGCTCGCGGTCGAGGAGCCGCTCCATCCTCCGAGCGACATCGGGACGCGCCGAGGCGAGATCGTGGGCCTCCGCCGGGTCGGTATGGAGTTCGTAGAGCTCCACCGGCGCCGCCCGGTCGGGCATCTCCCGGCCGAGGCCGCGGCGCACGACTTTCCAACACCCGTCGGGGGAGACCTCGAGCGCGGTCTGCCAGAGTCGCTCCGTGAGCTCGCGGTAGAGCGTCCGGGAGGCGGGAGGAGACTGCCGGCCGAGGAGTGCGGCGGCGAGGCTCTCGCCATCGAGCGCCGCGGGGCGTGGGGCATCGGGCACGGCAAGATCGAGAAGCGTCGGCAGCCAGTCTTCGCAGCCGGTCGGGGTGTCGATCGAGACTCCGGCCGCGATCTTCCCCGGCCAGACGACGACCGCCGGCACGCGCAGGCCCCCTTCGTTGGGCGAGCCTTTCCAGTCGCGGAGCGCCCCGTTGCTCTTCATCGAATCGGTGACGACGCCGCCGGCGCCGGGGAAGGTGGCGCCATTGTCGCTGGTGAAGACGAAGATCGTGTCGTCGGTGAGCCCGAGGTCGTCGAGGGTCGCGACGATCCGCCCCACCTCCCGGTCCATCCGCGTCACCATCGCGGCGAGCGTGGCCGCTGGCTCGGCACAGGGGACGTAGCCCTTTCCCCCGAGATACGGCGTTTCGGCGCCGAAGAAGCGGCGATGGTGCTCGAGCGACGGCTCGTCGGCCGGCACCTGGAGGGCGACATGGGGAAGCGTCGTCGGCAGGTAGAGGAAGAACGGCCGATCCGCATGCGACCGGAGGAAATGCACCGCCTCGTCGCCGATCCGGTCGGCAGAGTAGGTCTTCCCTCGGAAGCGGGCGAAGTCGGCGGCGGTGGGGGCGGGATCGGCGGGGAGCGTCGCCGTCACCGGCACGGGCGGATTGTCGAGCGGCACCTTCTCGGAATCGTCCCACAGATACGCGGGATAAAACGAGTGGGCATGACGCTGGCAGTTGTAGCCGAAGAAGCGATCGAACCCTGCGGCACGGGGATCGGACGCGCTCCCGGTCGGCCCGAGCCCCCACTTCCCGAAGCCGCCAGTCGCATAGCCGGCAGCGTGGAGAATCCCCGGCAGGGTGAGAGTCCCCGCCGGCATCGGCCGCTGTCCCTCCGGCTGCACCTCGCTGTTGCTGCGGATCGGGGCATGGCCAGGATGGAGCCCGGTCATGAGCACGCACCGGCTCGGGGCACAGACGGCGCTGCCGGCCCAGTGCCGGGTGAGCCTCGTGCCGCGGGCAAACAGGCTGTCGATGTTCGGCGTCAGGGCATGGGGCGACCCCAGGGCCGCCACGTCCCCCGTGCCGAGATCGTCGGCGAGGAAGAAGACGATGTTCGGGGCGCGGGCCACTGTCGCCGCGGTCGCTCCCACGCCGAACTGCGCTTCGAACGCTGTCTTGAAAGGATTCTCCGCCGGCCCGTCGAGATCCTCGTTGACGAGATCGGGCTGAATCGAATCCCACCAACGATCGTACTCGGCGGCGAGCCGCTCGACGATCGCCCCGTGTGTCGCCGCCACATCGTGCTGCTCAGCCGGATCGGCCTGGACATCGAAGAGCTGCCAGGCATCGGCACGGTTGTCGACGTTGACGAGACTCCATCGCCCTTCGCGGATCCGGCAGTGGCGCCACTTCGCCCTGGCCGCCTCTCCCCGTTCCCAGCGGCCGAGATGGGTGACAAGCGGTCGGTCGGGCCACGGGGCGTGGGCGTCGAGGAGGAGGGGGACGAGGCTCCGTCCCTCGAGCCGCACGGCCACCTCCGCAGGGATCGGCGCCCGGGCGATTTCGCAGAGCGTCGGGAGGAGATCGACATGGGCCACGAGCGCCGGCACGTCGACCCCCACAGGCAGCGTCCCGGGCCAGCGCCAAAGCGAGGGCACACGCGTTCCGCCGCGCCACACGCTCCCCTTGGCCCCGCGGACGAAATCGTTGAAGACGCCGGCCCCCGTCGCCGTGCCGTTGTCGGTGGTGAAGACGACGAGCGTCTCCTCGGCGAGCCCCGAGGCCTCGAGCCGGTCGAGGAGCCGGCCGACGTTGGTGTCGATGTTCTCGATCATCCCGTAAAACTTCGCCACCCGGCCGCGCTCCGCTTCGTCGAGCAGCCCGGCCGCCGCGAGGCGGGCGCGGGGGCCGGCGTCGGAGCCCTCCGGGCAATCGAGTGGGTCGTGCGGCGCGTTCGGCGTGATCAGGCAGAAGAACGGTTTTTCCGCGCGGCCCATCGCCTCCATCCACTCGATTCCGGCAGCGAAGAACAGATCGGTGCAGTAGCCCCGTCGCTTCACGAACCGGCCATCCTCGCGGAGGACCGGATCGACGTAGCGGTTCCCCGGGACGTCGCCGCAACTCCCTGGAAAGTGCTGCCCGATCCCACCGGCGCCGTGGATCACACTCCGGTCGAAGCCACGCTTGTCCGGCTGGTGGTCCGCCTCGTCCCCGAGGTGCCACTTCCCGAAGATCCCGGTCGTGTAGCCCGACGCCCGGAGCACTTCGGGCAAGGTCGTCGCCGACAGGGCGAGCCGTTCGCGCTCGTGGATCGTGTGGGTGACGCCCGAACGGAACTCATGCCTTCCCGTGAGGAGCGCCGTCCGTGTCGGGGAGCAGGTGGGGCTGACATGGTATTCGGTGAACCGCACACTCTCGCGCCACAGCCGGTCGAGATGCGGGGTTTCGAGGACGGGGTTCCCGTGGGCGGCCAGGTCGCCGTAGCCCTGGTCGTCGGTCATGACGACGATGATGTTCGGGGGCCGGCGCCGGGCAGCCGCCGGGGGGGCTTCGTCGAGCGTGTCGGCGGGGCGGACCTCGCTGCCGGTTTGGCCCGTGAGCCGGTCGCCGAGTTCCCCGCGCAGGCGCAAAGCCTCCGCCTCGAGCCCGGCGACGACGTCGGGATGATCCCCCGCCACGTCGATCGTTTCGCCCGGGTCGGCCTCGAGATCGAAAAGCATCCGCGCCACCGCGAGCGGCCGGTATTTCGCCGGCACCCCATCAGCCCCCGGAGCCACGCCGGCAAGCGTCCGCGCCGTGTGTGGCAGGAGGAGCTTGTATCGCCCCCGACGAACCGCCTGGAGCTCGTTGTCGAGATACCAAAATCCGTAGGGGCGCTCGGCGGCGACGGCGCTCGCCGCGGGCTCGCCGCGGAGGAGCCCGCTGATGTCGTGACCGTCGATCCGCCGGCCGTCGAGCGTGCTCCGACCGTCGGCATCGACCGGCACCGGCTCCCCGGTAAGACGGAGCACGGTGGGGAGAAGATCGATCGTCATCGCCGGCGCGGCGCAGACGCTTCCTGCGGGGATCACCCCCGGCAGCCGCGCCAGGCATGGGACGCGCACCCCCCCTTCGAACACCGTCCCCTTCCCCTCGCGGAGAGTCCCGGCGCTCCCGGCATGATTGCCATAGGAGAGCCAGGGGCCGTTGTCGCTCGTGAACAGCACGAGCGTGTCATCGAGCTTTCCCGTTCGCTCGAGGGCCGCAAGGATGCCCCCCACCGAGGCGTCGATCTCGGCGAGGACATCGCCGTAGAGACCGCCGGGGGTGGTGCCGGCGAACGCGGCACCGGCGAAGAGCGGCACGTGCGGCATCGAGTGGGCCAGATACAGGAAGAACGGTCGGTCGTCCTCCTGCGCCCGGTCGATAAAAGCGCAGGCGCGCTCGGCGTACCGGGCGGTGAGGGTCGCCTGCTCCGCCGGCGTGACATCGTCATCGACGATCCGCTCGCCGTCGAACAGCGGCAGCGGCGGAAAGCTCCCTGGTGCCGCCTCCGGGTGGTGGGGCCACATGTCGTTTGAATAGGGGAGCCCGAACCATTCGTCGAAGCCGTGACGCGTGGGGAGGAACGGCGCGCGGTGGCCGAGGTGCCACTTCCCCACCATGCCGGTGCGGTAGCCACGGCCGCGGAGGGCTTCGGCAAGCGTCGTCTCGGCGGCCGCGAGGCCGTGGCGGGCATTGGGGCCAAGCGCGCCTGCGATGCCGATCCGGTTGGGGTAACAGCCGGTGAGGAGCGCCGCCCGCGACGCCGAGCAGACGGGCTGGGCGACGTGGAAGTCGGTGAAGCGGATCCCTTCTCGGGCGAGCCGATCGAGGTGCGGCGTGGCGGCGGCCTCTCCCCCGTAGCAGGCAGGATCGCCGTAGCCGAGGTCGTCGGCGAAGACGATCACGACGTTCGGCGGGCGGCGCGGCGGTGCCGCAGCGGCCGGCGCCACCGATGACCCGGCAGCACCCAGACGGCAGTCGTCGGCGATCCGCAGCCATTCTCGCTCGAGACGAGCGACGGTGTCGGGCTCGGCGGCGGCCAAGTCGACCGTCTCGGCCCGGTCGGCGGCCAGATCGTGGAGCGCCCAGGGCTCCCCCTTCGCGGCGACGAGTTTTTTGTCTCCGACGCGCACGGCCCGGTGCCCCTCGTGACACCACCACGACGTCTCGCGGAGAGAGGGGGCGCTTGCATCAGCGAGGAGACTCGAAAAACTCCGCCCCTGCATCGGTGGCACGAGCGTGCCGTCGACGAGGAATGGCGGCTGCTTCGTGCCGGCAAGTTCCATCACGGTGGGGGCCACGTCGATGAGGTGAACCGGCTGGTGACGCAGCGCCCCCGCACTCCCCGCCGGCAAACCGCGCGGCCAATGGACGATCCACGGCGTCGCGATCCCTCCCTCGTGAACCCAGGTCTTGTGACGGCGGAAGGGGGTGTTGGCGGCGCTCGACCACCCCGGCCCCAGACACAAAAAACTCTTCCGCGAGCCGGGGGGAGCAGCCGGATCGTGCCCCTCGCCGCGGACCATGATCTCGGCCGAGGCACCGTTGTCGCTGGCGAAGAGGATCAGCGTGTCGTCGAGACGCTTCATCGCCTCGAGTTGATCGACGATCCGGCCGATCTGCTCGTCCATCGCCTCGACCATCGCGGCATGGATCGCCATCTTCGTCGCCTGGAACTCCTGCTGCTCTGGCGTGAGCCGCTCCCATTCGAGGGGGCGATCGACCTCGCCCGACCCGAGCGCCTGCATCGCCTCGGGGAAGGGATAGGGGGGGCCGAGGTCGCGTTCGATCGCCGAGAGCGGCCCGGCGACGATTCCCGCGGCGCGCTGCCGGGCATGGCGGGCGGCGCGGATCGCCTCCCAGCCAACGCGGTAGCGATCGCGGTATTTATCGATCAGGGCCTGGGGCGCCTGAAGCGGAAAGTGGGGGGCGGTGAAGGCGACGAAGTGGAAAAAGTGTTGCTCGGCATGATCGACGGCGTGACTGCGGAGACACGCCACCGCATGGTCCCCGATCGCGGTCGTCGCGTAGAAGTCGTCGCTTTGAGGATGCGGCTTCCCCTCCACCGTCACGCCGCTGGAATCGAAGAAGTTGCTCTGCCCGGTGCCGGTGACATCGAGCGAACGTTCAAACCCCTGCGCGAGCGGCGCTCCGTCGACGTGCCATTTGCCCGAGTGGTAGCTGCGATAGCCCGCGGCTTTGAGGAACTCTGGCAGGAGCTTCGCCCACGGGGGACGCTTTCCCTGGGCCCCACCGGGAAGTCCCTCGCGGCCGTCGCCCTCGGGCAACGCGTCACGACCAATCGCCTGCGGATAAAACCCGGTGAGGAGCGCCGCCCGGCTCGGCCAGCAACGGGCCGTGTTCGTGGCCTGCGTGAACCTCAAGCCACCGCGCGCCAGCCGATCGAGGTGCGGCGTGTCGATCTCGCCGCCATACGCGCCGAGGTCGGAAAACCCGAGATCGTCGGCAAGGATCACCACCACATTCGGCTTCGGCACCGCTCGCTGTGACGACGCGGCCGGAGGCGGCTTCTTCACCGCTGGCGGGGCGACGAGATCCGCGCCGTAGGCCGTGCGGAGCAGCTGGGCGAGTGTTGCCACGGAGTCGACGTGGGCCGGATCGTCGGCAAGGTTCACAAGCTCCACCGGATCGGTGTCGTGGTCGTAGAGCTGCCGCCCCGCGGCCCCGCCGTTCCACTCCGTGTAACGGTAACGGGCCGTCCGCAGGCTCACGCCACGCACGCCGCCACGCTCGACTTCGGTGAACGCCGGGCGGTCGGCGATCGCCGTGGCAGCCCCCCGGGGGGCGACGAGCGCCGCGAGGCTGCGGCCGTCGCAGGTCCCCGAGGCGAGCGGCACGCCGGCGAGATCACAGACCGTCGGGCAGACGTCGATCAATTCCACCGGCATCTCCGCGGTCGCGCCGACCGCGCCGCCGAGCCGGGGGGGGATTGCCATCACCAAAGGCACCCGGGCGCTCTCCTCGAACAAGCTCTGCTTCTGCCACAGGTCGTGCTCGCCGAGGTGATAGCCATGGTCGCTCGTGAACACGATGATCGTGTCGTCGGCGAGCCCGAGCCGGTCGAGGGCCCCGACGACCTCCCCCACCTGCGCGTCGACGAACGACACCGCCGCCCGGTAGGCCTGGAGCGCCTCGCGGCCGAGGTCGCCATGGAGCCGCACTTGCTCCGGCTTGCGGCTGGCCAGGGCCGCCTTCGGCACCTGCTTGTCGTGATCGGCCGGCACGTCGGGAAGCCGGACACCGTCGAGCGGATGGCGATCGAACCAGGACTTCGGCGCGACATACGGCGTGTGCGGCCGGAAGAAACCCACGGCGAGGAAGAACGGGGTCTTGTCGTGGGAAAAGGCCTCCAGCCGCGCCACCGCCCGGGCCGCTCCCAGGCCGTCGGTCTGCTCAGCGTCGCTTCCCTCGGCCGCGAGCCAACTGACCGTGCCGCCGAACTTCCCCGGGTCGAGCGAGAACACCTTCGCTTCGTCGGCCTTGTCGCGCCCCTTGGGATTGAAGACGGCGTCCCAACTCGGCGGATCGTCGAGCCCATCGGTGCCGATCTGCCCGGGCACGCCGTAGTGATAGAGCTTGCCGATCCGCTCGACGCGGTAGCCGGCGCTGCGGAAGGCCTGCGGCAGCGTCACCACGCCCGGGTCGACCTCGCGGAAGCGGACGGCGTTGTCACGGACGCCGGTCCGCGCCGGACGCCGCCCGGTGAGGAGGCTCGCCCGGCTCGGATTGCAAAGCGGATACTGACAGTAAGCCCGACTGAAGCGGACGCCACGGGCGGCGAGCTTATCGATGTTCGGCGTGATCGCCTGCGTGTCGCCGTAGCAGCCAAGCGCGCAGCAGAGGTCGTCGCAGATCACGAACAGGACGTTCGGCCGGGAGGCATCGGCTCTGGCCGGCTGACCGGCGACCACGACGCACCCGGCCAGGATGACCGCGAGCCAACCGACGACCACCGAGCCGAGCCGGGCGCGCATCGACGAAACCTCCGGTGGAAACGACTCGCCCCGGCCGGGGACCCCGGAAAGGTCCGGGGCCCACCAGCCGCGAGTGTTGATCAGTCGAGCTCGGCGACCACCTTCGCGTAGGCCGCCTGGCGGGCCGCGGCGTCGGCGTTGCGAATCTCGAGGAGCATCGGCCGCAAGGAGCGCGCCCAGCCGGGGTTTGCGGCGCACTTCGCATCGGCCTTGGCACAGAGCTTCTCGGCCTCGGCCGTCGCCTTGGCCGCATCGCCACCGGCACCGGCCGCCGCCGCGGCAGCAAGCACGCCGTGGAGATACTCGCGGGCCTGGAGATCGGGATTGGGGGTCACCGGAGCGTTGATCCGGCCGAGGGCCCAGAGGATCCCGGCGAGGTAATGATCCTGGAACTTCTTGTCGTTCCAGGTCGCTTCGTTGTGGCCGAAGTTCGAATAGAAGACGCGGCCGTGGCCGAAGTCGCGGATCCAGCTCACCGGCACGTGCCAAGGCTCCTTCGGCGTCGAATGGGGCATGTCGAGGCTGACGAGGACACGGACGTCCTCGGGGACGAAGCGCGTGTCGTACTGATAGATCTCGTCCTTCCAGCGGAACGCCTCCGGAAGGCTCTTCACGATCGGATGGCCGGGATCGTTGACGACGAAGGCATGCTCGTCGCCGGCATTCCAGGGATGGCCGGCGAAGATCCCGCCGACGAGGTCGCGGTAGGCATCAGAGGCATTGAAGGTGTCGGCGGCGGCGTGGAAGCCGATGAACGTCTTGCCGCGCTTCACCCAGCCGAGGAAGTCGTCGAGATTCGGGATCGGCAGGGCGCCGGTGGTGCTGCAGAAGACGACGCCGTCGAACTGGTCGAGCGAGTCCTTCGCGAAGGCCTTGGCGAAGAGATCGGAGAGGGTCTTGTTCCAGGCGGCATCGGCGACCTTGAACTTCTCGAGGTCTGCTTTGTAGGCCTCCTCCTGCTTCTTCCAATCGGCGTCGCTCGTGCCATCCTTCCGCTTCGGCTCCTGCGGCTGCCCGGGCCGCCCCGGCGGGAGGCGGAGGAAGTCGAGATGGAACTGCCCACTCTCCCGGCCGAGTCGCTCGAGCACCCCTTCGGCGGTCTCGATCGAACCGTGGCGGAAGCCGTTGGTGACGGTGACGACGAGGAGCCGGGCCGGCTGCTTCGCCGTGCCATCGGCCTCGACGGCACGCGCCGCTCCAGCACCGGCCATGCCGAGCATGGCTACGGCAACAAGGAAGAGGATCGAGCGGAGGAGATCGCGACGAACCGACGGCATGGAACACCTCGTGGAACAGTCTTGCTCATGGAAAGTGGCGTTGGACGGCGCGCAGGGATTGCGAAGCCCCCCCGACCGCCGCCGGGATGGTACCACACGCCCGAACCGACCGCCGCCGGCCGATCAGACCCGAGCCCCCCCGCCCTGATCCGGTACGATCTCACCGTCCCAAGCCGCTCCCACCCCGCCGGGAACAGGGGCCGCTCGATCGCATCGCTCCGGAGCCTCGCCATGCGTTTCCATGCCCCCGTGGCCATCGCCCTCTTTTCCTTCAACCTCGCCATGTCCATGACGCCCGACGCATCCGCCCAGCCCCCGAAGGAGGAGTTCAACTACGACGAGGCGAAGGTGCGGGAGTACACCCTCCCCGATCTCCTCAGGATCCCCGTGGGAGCGGGCTCGGATGGCGAGGCCGTCACGACCCCCGAAGCGTGGCGCGTCGCCGCCCGGCCGCGCTGGCTTGGGCTCCTCGAGGCGACCGAATATGGCCGCCTGCTTCCACCGGTGCCGGTTACCGCCGAGGAGATCGAACGTGGCCCAGGGCCCGACGGCTCGACGCGCCTCCAGGCCCGGCTCCGGCTCGGCGTGGGGCCCGACAGCCCCGCGACGGATGTCCTGCTCTATCTTCCGTCGCCGTCCCGCGGCGACACTCCCGAGCTTCCGTCGCCGTCCCGCGGCGACACCCCCGAGCTTCCGTCGCCGTCCCGCGGCGATGCTCCCGATCGCCTGCCGACGTTTCTCCATCTCAACTTCAGTGGCAACCACGCCGAGTCGGCCGACCCGGCCGTCCGCATCCCCGCAGGCTGGGTCCCCAACGGCAAGGACACCGGCGTCGATGACAACCGCGCCAAGGCCGCATCCCGCGGCACACTCGCCAGCCGCTGGCCCGTCAAGCTCCTCCACGACCGGGGCTACGCCACCGCGACGGCCTACTGCGGCGACGTCTTCCCCGATCATGCCGATGGCCGGAAGGCGAGCGTCCTCCCCTCGCTCGGTTACGCCGTCGGGGACGAGCGGATGGTGAGTGGCGACGAACCGGGGGCGATCTCCACGTGGGCCTGGCAACTGTCGCGGATCCTCGATTGGCTCGTGACGCTCCCCGAGATCGACCCCACGCGCGTGATCGTCGTCGGCCACTCGCGTCTCGGGAAGACGGCGCTGTGGGCCGGCGCCGGCGACGAGCGGTTCGCGATGGTCGTCTCCAACGAATCGGGATGCGGTGGGGCGGCGCTCGAGCGGCGCAACTACGGTGAGACGGTGCGGCGGATCACGACGTCATTCCCTCATTGGTTCGCGCCGACCTTCGCCGACTACGCCGACCGCGAGACGGAGCTCCCGATCGACCAGCATGTCGTGCTCGCGATGACCGCGCCGCGGCCGCTCTACGTGTCGAGCGCCGTCGAGGATCGCTGGGCCGACCCGCGGGGGGAGTTCCTCGCGGCCGTCGCGGCGGGCCCGGTGTGGGAGCTGTTCGGGAAGGTCGGGCTCGGCACCGACACCTACCCCGCGGTCGACACGGCGATCGGCGACTCGATCGGCTATCACGTCCGCTCCGGCCCCCACGACATCACCGCCGTCGACTGGGGCCACTTCGCCGACTTCGCCACGCGCGTCCTACCGGCGAAGGCGGCGCGATAAACGGAGCCTGCTACCGCCCCTCGATCGCCGGGCTGAGGGTCGACGGCAGCGGTTCCTGCGTCTCCAGGGGAGGCGGTGCCGGGGTCGCCTTGCCGAGGGCGACGGCGAGACTCTCCGCCGCCTCCTTGGCCCCCGGATTGATCGCCAGCGCCCGGCGGAAGGCGGTGATCGCGGCGTCGTTCCGGCCGAGCTTGTAGAGCACCACGCCGTGGTTGGTGAGAAGCATGACGTCGTCGGGGGCGCGTTTGAGCATTTCCCGATAGATCGCCTCGGCCTCCACAAACTTCCCCGCCAAGGCCAACGCCTCCGCCTCGGTGCGCAGCGCACTGTCGAGATTGCGGCGGGGCTCCTCGAGGTCGGGGGCGACCTCGACGGCACGGCGGAGCGAGGCAATGCCCTCCGTCCGATTGCCCTTGTTGACCTGAATGATCCCGAGGTTGTTCCAAGCCTGGAACTGGTCGGGAAACCGGGTAACGAGATCCTGATACCACTTTTCCGCCTGCTCGTTGCGGCCCGCACCGGACAGCGCGTTGCCCCGGTTTAACTGCACGGCAAACACCTTCGGCAGGAGTTCCGTCGTTACCTTGAACTCCTCGAGCGCCTCGTCGGTGCGCCCCAGTGCCATGAGGGTCGTGGCGAGGTTGTTGTGGGTCTCGCCCAGATCGGGGCGGAGCCGGGTGGAGTTGGTGAAGTGGTAGAGAGCCCCTTCGAGATCACCGCGGGCGCCTTTCCTCGCACCGAGCCGGTTGTGCGCCTGCCAGGCATCGGGATTCGAGTCGAGCGTGTAGGTCCAGAGGGCGTCCTCGTTGGCGAAGACGTGGGCATACCGCAACGACCAAACGGCCAGACTGGCGAGGAGCACCGTAGCCGCGGCGAGGGCCGTCAACTGGAGCGGCGGCCGCGCCGAAGCGAACCAAGCCGCCGCCACGGCGCACAACGGCACGATGATGCCGATGATCGCCACGTAGTTGAAATGGTCGGCCACCCAGGTGATCCGCATGTAGGAAATGGTGATGAAGCCGAGGATCGGGAAGATCATCAGGAGGAAGAAGCCGAGTCCGAAGAGAGCGTGGCGGGCCGCCGTCGGCGCAGCGGCGGTGCCCCGGCACGACCACAGCCCGCAACCGGCCGCGACGAGGATCGGCCAGGGGAGAAATTGCGCGAGCTGCGGCGGATTGACCTGCCATTGCGGATAGATCGGCAGGAGCCCGAACGGGAAGACCGATTCCCAGAGGTAGAACAAGATCGCCATCCCCGCCGTGGCCGTCCGCGACAGGAAGCCGACGACGGTGAACAGGTCGGCCGCCGGCATCTTCTCCTCGCCGATCGCCCGGCCGTGCTGGTAGTAGATGGTGACCAGACCGAGGATGAGGGAGACGAGGAAAAAAGGCGCCGCCGCGACGAGGTCGCGCTTCGCAATTCCTCCCCGCTTCCACCAGGCATGGAGGAGGAGGACCACGGGGAACATCACCACCGACGTCTTGGCAAGCATCGCCAGCGCGAAGAAGCCGACCGACAGCAGCCAGTTCCCGACACGTGCGTCTTTCGAGCCGTCGCCCCACACCGCCTCGTCATGCCTGACGAAGAAGATCGCCGAGAGGAGGAAGAGGGGGAGCGAGATCGTGTTCTTGATCTCCGACACCCAGGCCACGCTCTCGACGCACACCGGATGGATCGCGAACAGGAGCCCGGCCAACCACGCCCCCGGGATCCGCATCACCACCAGCAGCCGCCACAACAGGAGTGCTCCGGTGGCATGGAGAAGGATCGTGACGGCATGGTAGCCGGTGGAGTTCAGACCGAAGAACGGCCACTGGGCCCAGAGCGCCGAGTAGGAGAGGGGGAAGTAATCGGCCCCTGTGGGACTGACCCAGAGGTTGTAAAGCCCTTCGAGCGACGCCGACTGGACGACGGGATTGGCGGTGAGGATCGAGTCGTCGTCCCACAACCAGTCGCCGTGGTAGGTGGGGGAATAGATCCACAGGACGGCCAGGAGGATCACTCCACCGCGGAACAGCAGATCGCGGACCCAGGCGACACGGGCCGCCCCCCAGGCACCATCTTCGGCGGCGGCACCGGCCGCCAACTCGACCGCGACCGGCTGCCGGACCTTCGATTTCTGCATGGATACCGCTGCCGGTGACTCAAAAAGGGGGCTGGGCCAAGCTCTTAATCATATCCCCGAATTCCGGGCACGCCGCCGCGCCGCTGCGACCGGGGATTTCTCACGGCCGGATGCACCACAGGCTGTCGTGCGTCCGCAGGAGGATCCCCCCGTCGACGCACACCGGCGTCGCCACCGTCATCTCCCCGACGCTCCCTTCCCCGACAACCTCGAACCGGCCGGCAGCGGCCTCCGGCCCGGTGAGGACGGCGCTCTGGCCATCCTCGCGCGTCACGAGAATCTTCCCGTCGACGAGCACCGGAGAGGCGCTGTAGGCATGACGGTTCTTGGGCAGCTCCCCTTCCCAGCGCGTTTTGCCGGTCGGGGCGTCGAGGCAGGCTACCTTTCCCTGGTCGGTGCAGACGACGAGCCTGCCATCCTTGAAGGCCGGGGTCGGGACATCGGCCCCGAGATCCTTCCGTGTCCAGGCGACGTGCGACTTCGTTACGTCTCCCTTCCCGCCGCGCTTCACGGCGGTGAGCGTGCTTCCCCGGGCATAGGGGGCGATGACGAGATCGTCGGCGACCACCGGCGAGGCGATCGAGCGGAAGTATTTCTCGCCGGCCGGATTGAGCCCCCCCACGCGCCACAGCTCACGGCCGTCGGCGGCGTCGTGGGCGGTGACATGATCGGCACCGAGGACGAAGATCACCTCGGCCGGCTCGCCGAACTTCTCCTCCCCCTTCACCACCAACGGCGTCGAGTAGCTCTGCGCCGCCTCCTCCGGGGCATCGAGATTGCGGTCGTGCTTCCAGAGGAGCTTGCCGTCGGTGCGACCGAAGGCGGCGAGGTAGCTCGGGCCGGTCTGCATCACCGCCACGACGACCGCGTCGTTCGTGAGCACCGGGCTCGTGCCGAGATCCCACCACAGCGTGTCCTCGCCGAACTTTTCCTGGAGGTTTTCCTGCCAGGCCACGGCGCCGGTGGCGAGGTCGAGCGCGGCGAGCTCCCCGCTCTTGAAATAAACCCAGACATGCTTCCCATCGGTGACCGGCGAGGGATTGCAGCCGGTCGCCTTGGCATGCTTCCCCGGCTTCTCGGTGCCAAGGGAGCGCCGCCAGATCTCCTTGCCTGAGCGATCGAAACAGATCGCCGCGTCCTTGCCGTCGATCGCGCAGGTGAGGACGATCGCATCGCCCCACACCGCCGGCGTGCTCGCTCCGAGGCCAGGGAGCGTCACCTTCCAGGCGACATGCGCCTCCGGGCTCCAGGTCGTTGCATACCCCGTTCCCGCGGCGACGCCATCGAGCGCGGGGCCGCGCCAATTCGGCCAGTTCTCGCACCTCACGGGCGCCTGGGGGGCGAGGACGACGAGGAGAAACAGGACCAGGGGGACCCGGGATCGCGATGTCATGGCGACTTGGCTCCTGACTTGGGGGGGCCCGGCATCCACCAGGCATCGAGGGATTTGCGGAGATCATCGACCACGTCGGGGTGCTCCGCGGCCACGTCCCGGTTTTCCCCGCTGTCGGCGGCGAGGTCAAACAGGCGTGGGGTTCCCGCCTCGAGCCACGAGCGGCTGTCGTCGTCGAGGGCCGCTCCCTCGACCTCCAGCCGCGGGTCGGCAGCGGCGAGCCGCTCGGGCACGATGAGCTTCCACGGGCCCTGGACCGTCCAGCGCCACAGGAGGCTCTGGGCCGGGACGTCGAGATCGACGAGGGTGTGGGTGTAGCACTCGCCAAACACCCCGGGCCGGGAGGCGACCGCGCCGGCATCGAGCAGATCGACCCCCGGCAGCCCGGCCGGCGCCGCGACGTCACAGGCGGCGAGGATCGTCGGAAGGAGGTCGAGGCTCGACACCGGCACGTCGCTCACCCCGGGCTCGATCCGCCCCGGTTGGCGGACCATGATCGGCGTCCGCACGCCGCCGTCGTAGGGGGAGCGCTTCGAGCGCGGGGCGTAGCGAGGATGGTCGGGGCTCTGGATCCAGCCGTTGTCGGTGACGAAGACGACAAGCGTGTCGTCGGCAATCCCCTTGGCATCGAGGAGGTCGAGGAGCTGGCCGACGGTGCGATCGAAGCGCTCGACATTCCCCCAGTAACGGGCGACATGGGGGCTCGGCGCGACACCGGCGTAGTGCTCGACGAGCTCGGTGGGCGGGTCGTGGGGATCGTGGGGGAGCATCGGGGCATACCAGACGAGAAACGGCGCTCCCGCCGCCTGGCAGTCGTCGATAAAAGTCTCGATCGGCTCGAGGGTCTCCCGGCCGATCGCCAGGCCGTCATCGCCGTGCCGCTCGCCACGGGTCATCCCGGCCGTGAATCCCCCGCGCGAAAAATCCCCCTGCCACCATTTGCCGGTCTGGAGGGAGCGGTAGCCGAGCGGGGCGAGGAGCGCCGGAAGCGTCGGCCACTCGGCGAGGTGGCGATTCATCGCCTCGCGCCCCTCCCTGAAGAGGCGCTGCGCCTCCGGCGTGTTCCGCGGGAGCCGGTCGCTGCCGGGGGGATCGTTGCCGACGATCCGGTGCTCGTGCGGGAAGCGGCCGGTGATCAGCGACGCCAGGCTCGGGCAACAAAGGCTCGAGGGGACATACCCACGGCGGTAGAGGAGGCTCTCCCGTGCCAGCCGATCGAGGTGGGGCGTCCGCAGGTGGGGATGGCCCATGAAGGCGTAGTCGCCCCAGTGCTGGTCGTCGGCGACGATCAAGACGACGTTCGGCCGGGCGGGGAGGGGAGGGGCCGCGCTGGCCCGGCTCCCCTCCTTCCCCCAGAGGAGCCAGAGAACGACGAGCAGACAGAGGCGGCAGAACGCGGTCACGGGGCGGGCTCCATCGGAAGGGTGGGGAGGCCGACGCACGCTGTCACCGACCCAATCCATCCCCTCCCCCGTATCCTACCTGTCGCCACCGCCAACCTCTTCCCGCATCGGGCTGTTTGCCGTCCGACGGCTTTGTGGCAGACGCAGTGAGTACTATCCTCCGAGGAGGCGTCCGCTGCTTCTTCGACGTGCAGGGCGTCACTCCTCGGGGACCTCTCAGGGGTCATGAGGCCATCGTCTCGGAGAACTTTCGATGCACAGGCAGAATCTCCCGTTTCGCGACCGGATGACCAACTGGTTCGGCGTTGCCCCGCGGGAGCGGCAGGCTCGGCGCCGCCGCCCCGAAAACGCCCGCCGCGGGCTGGCCGGCGAGGCGCTCGAGTCGCGCCACATGATGGCAATCACTGTGGCCGGAGCGCTCCCCGATCTGGTCTTCGCGCCGGGCAGCACGATCGCCCCGATCGACACCGCCGCGGAGTTCTCCGTCACGGGTGTCACCGTCGAGGGGACGGTGGTGAAGATGGCGACGCAGAACGGGTTGGGTGCCTCGGTCGACAGCCTGTTCGTCGAGCTGTACGACAAAGCAACCGCCACGCGATCCGCCGCGCCGATCTCGACGGCCAATTTCCTCTCTTACGTCAACAAGGGCAGCTACAGCTCGACCTTCTTCCACCGGGCCACCGACTTCGCCGGTGACTTCGGGCCGGCGAAGTTCCTCCAGGGGGGTGGCTTCACCGCCGATGCCCAGGGCTGGGGCAACGTCGCCACCGGCAGCCCGATCAACCTCGAGTGGGCTGCCAATCGCCCCAACGCGCAGGGGACGATCTCGTACGCCCGGACGAGCGACCCGAACTCCGCCACGAGTGGCTTCTTCTTCAACGTCGTCGCCAACCCGTCGTTCGATGCCGTCGGCAACCAGTACGCAGCCTTTGGGCGCGTCGTCGGCAACGGCCAGGCGATCCTCGACTCCTACGCGGCCCTCCGCCGCGTCAACGCCAGCGCCGTGACGCCCGCCTTCGCCACGCTGCCGGTGAGCGACGTCGACGGCATCACCTATCAAAACCTCCCCGAGCGGCTCGTGACGGTCCTCTCCGCGAGCGTCGTCGCCTCCCCCGCCACGACCTTCGGCCTCACCGCTACGAGCTCCGCGCCGACGATCGCCTCGGTGGTCGTCGACGCCGCCGGCAAGCTCCAACTCGCCGTCGGGCAGACTCGCGGCACCGCGACGATTACCGTCACGGGCACCGACCTCTCCGGGGCGTCGGTCCAAGACACGTTCACCGTCGCGGTGGGGACCCCGGGGATCGCCGTGGCCGATGGCGTCACCGCGATCACGAGCGCCCAGGCCCAGGCGGTGGGCCTCGGAGCAGCCGCCGTCGGCGCCGTCGCCCCTTCGAAGACGTTCACGATCCGCAATCCAGGCGACGTGCCCCTCTCGATCACCGGCGTCACGCTTCCCGTCGGCGTGAAGCTCGTCGAGGCCGCGCCGACGAGCATTCCCGCCGGTGGCTCGGCGAATCTCGTCGTCGCCCTCGACACCGTGGCTCTCAAGGCCGTCAGCGGCTCGATCGGCATCAGTTCGAGTGCCGCCGGGAGCCCGTTCTCGATTCCCGTCGCGGGCGTCGTGTTCGGAAAACCGGAACTGCCGACGCGCGTGGTGTCGGCGTGGGGGAATGGCACGAAGATCATCCTGTCGTGGACGGCATCCATCGACAACGGCAGCCCGGTGACGGCGTCGGCCGTCTACGCCTTGGAGGTCGGCACGACGACCTGGACGAAGGTCGCCGACGTGGCGGGCACGGCGACGAGCACGGAGGTCTTCGGCCTCGACATCACCAAGGCGTTCGCCTTCAAGGTCGCCTCGAAGAATGCCGCCGGCTTCAGCAAGCTCTCCAACGACGGCGTGAAATACCTCATGGCCCCGATCACCCCGGCAGCGATCGTCGCCACGGCGGCGGGCCAGGGCTCGGCGAGCCTCTCCTGGCAGCATGCCGTCCAGCCGTGGGACACGATCACGAAGTCGTTCCGGCCGCTCACCGGCTACGTCGTCTTCACCCGCGAGGTCGGCACGGTCGCCTGGACGCGCTACGCCGACATCCCGGTCGTCACGAGCACCTCGGTCACCGGCCTCGTGGCCGGGAAGAGCTACCAGTTCGCCCTCCGCGCCAAGAGTGATTCCGGGGGGAGCCTGATCTCGAAGCCCTCCAACAGCGCGACGCTGTGAGCCACGCAGACCGCGCAGGAAAAACCCCGCAGGCGCTCTGGCGACGCCTGCGGGGTTTTTTTGTGCCTGGGCCGCTGCCGGCATCGAGGTCAGCGCAGACGAATCAGCGGCTGCCGCCGCCTGCGGCATCGCCGCCCGGCAGGACCGGCAGCGGGGGAGCGAGCGGCGGGATCACCGCTTTCGGCCCCGCCGAGGCTTCGGCCTGCTCGACGCGGCTGCGGAGTTCGGCGGGGATCTTCTCCCGGTCCTCTTGGGAGTCAAGCGCGCCGGTGTATTGCTGGGCGCCTGACTTGTCGAGGATCGTCACCGTCCGCTTGCCGTTGGTCTCACGGAGTTCGACGCGGCCTTCATCGTTGGCGACGATCGACACCGACTGGCTCTGTGACTGGACGTTGGGATTCACAAGCACGATCCGCTGGTTTCGCTGGAGCTGATTTTGGTTGCGCTGGAATTGAAGCTGGTTGCGCTGGAGCTGGTCGGCCTGAGGCTGGAGGGGCGAGGCGTTCGGCGCGGGAGACTGTGGCAACAAGATCGGCGCATCGACCCCTGGCGCCGGCAGCGCGAAACCGTACTGTCCGCTGAACACGGCCCCGCCGGCCTTTGAGCCCATCTCCTCAATGAGCCTGATCACCTCCGGAGCAAGCGGCTGGCCGGCGACGACCCGCGCCCCCCCCGGCCCCCCCGGCTGCCCCATGGCGATGTTGACCCCTTCGACCTTGAACGTCGCCTGGGCGGCATGCTCGCCGACGGTGACCTCGATCGGCATTTCCTTGCCGCCGCGGAGGACGGTGAGCGTTGCCTTGTTGCCGGTGCCGGTGCGCTTGACGAGCGCCGAGAGCTGCACCGCCGCACAGAGGAGCTGATCGTCGTACTTGGCAAGGATGTCATGGGCCTTGAGACCTGCCTTCGCCGCCGGGCTGTCGGGGGAAACGACGTCGACCGACAGGCCGACATCCTCCGAGAGGGTCGTCTGCGCCCGCACGGCCTCGCCGAGCGGTGAGGTGACGACGCCGATGAAGGGAACCTTCTTGGCTTCGGCCCCGGCGGCGGCGTTTGCTTCGGCGACGATCCCCTGGCCATCGCCGACGAGACGGATCGTGATCGCCTTCGCCTCGGCCGGTGCCCCTTTCACATCGACCGTGTCATCCGTGACAACGACGACCCGCGGCGGCTGCGAACCGGCATCGCCCGTGGCCTCGGCCGTCGCCGAGATGGTGATGTTGAGCGGCTTTCCCTCCACGACGATCGGTTCGTCGGCGCGGGTCAGAGGCGCGGCAGCCGACGCGACGGCCGTGAGGAGGAACAGGTTCGACCATGGCATGGAACGAGATTTCATGGAACAAGGCTCCGGAGAAAAACGGGGATCGGGAAACGTGAAAGCGGAAATCGGGTGAGCGGGCGATGGGGGAAAGGGACAGGGAGGCTAGCGGAGGGCCACCGGAACGACGAAGACGTCTTCGCGGGGGCGGACGGGCCCATCGCCATCGGCCCCCGGAAATCGTTCGAGCACCCAGTGACGGATGACGCGGGCAGGAATCTGGCCATCGATGAACTGCACGCCATCGTCCGACCAGGCGAGCGACTCCTCGGCAATCGGCTCCTGGGCTGCGATGGCTTGCGGCTGGGCTGCGATGGCTTGCGGCGCGGCCGCGATCACCGGCGGCGCAGCAGAGGAAGGGTCTGGCGCTTCAGGCCCGCGCGGCGCCGCCTCGGCCTGATCGACGGCCACGGCAGGCCGATTCGTATCGGCCGGGAGCGGCCGCGGCTGAATCAGGAAGGGCACCGCGGCCACGATCGCTCCCCCGGCTGCCCACAGCATCCGCTCGGCGAGCCACGCGAAGGCGCGCGGCGCGGGTGTCGGCGAGCGTGCCGACAACGTCGTCGCCGTGCCGAGCGGCGCCGCGAGATCGGCTGCGATCCGTTCGCGGAGCGCCAGGCTTGGCGCGGCAGGCCGCAGTCGGGCGAGGTCGAGGATCATCCCCTCGGCGGCTTCCGCCTCCGGTTCCTCACGAGCGTCATCATCGTCAAAGCGGTTCACGGCATCCCTCCGGCAGAAGTTTTTCCAAAGCCGCAAGCCCCCTGCGGCAGCGGGCGGCGACGGTGTTTTCGTTTTCCCCGAGCGTGCGGGCGATCTCGGGGAAGCTCAAGCCGCTCCAGACCCGCAGCACGATCGCCTCGCGCTGCTCGATGGGGAGTTGCTCGAGCGCCCCCTGCACAGCGGCGGCTCGTTCCTGGGAGACGAGCGGATCGTCTTCCCACCAAGCGTGGCCGCCCCCTGCAACGGCGCGATCCTCCCTGGCCCGCCGCCGGGCCCGACTCTTGAGCAGATCGAGGGCCTCCGACCGCACCGCCGCGTAGAGGAGCGGCACGTCGGGTGTCTCCCCCGGCCGGCACCCGCGCCACACCTTTACAAATCCCCCCTGCACCGCATCCTCCGCGCTCGCCCGGTCTGCGAGCCACTGCCGCGCATAGAAGACCAGGCGCGCGGCATGGCGGTCGTACCAGGCTCGCCAGGCTGGGTCGTCCATGCTCAAACGCACTTCGAAGGAGGGGGTTCGGAAGAGAGAACGACGCCGGTCGACCGATCCGTGCAGTCCCGCCCCCACGTCACATCCGCAGCCATCCCGCAGGGACGATCTCCCCTTCGCCGCCGTGGTCGGCCCGAAACCAGCGGGCCGGGGCGATCACCTGCTTTCCAGGCCATTCCCCCAGCCACGCCCCCCACCAACTGAAGGAGGAATTGGCGACGATGAAATGCCGGCAGGCGGCCATGAGGCGGAGATCCTCCCACGGGGTGTCGGTGTTGTGGCCAACGAACGTCGTCGGATGGCCAGTGTCGAGGTTCGTGCGCACCCAGTCGAGATCGTCGGAGAAGACGAAGCAGTGGGGCCGGGGCACGCTTCCCGCGAGCCGACGGATCGCCGCCTCGTAGTACTCCAGTCCGCAGAGGCCGTGGTACGCCGTCGCCGCCGGGTTTGAGACGTAATCCCCGCGGCGGACATGGAGCGCCACCGCGTCGCCGGCGGCGATCTCGTCAAGGAGCCGGGCGTTGCGTCCCTCGGGGGCGACGTTCACGCGCACCTCGCGGCGAATCGTGTCGGCGATGGCCGCGAAATACCGCTCCGACTGCCAGTAGCCGATGAGGTAGGGCGTGCCGGCACCTTCGACCGGAGCCTCGGGCCAGACCGGCACCCGCGCCGGAAACGCCTCGCGGACGATCTCCACGCGAGCGCGCCGCGGAAGGATCGCCCCCAGCCGGGAACGCCGCAGCCTGAACAAGGGCATGTCGCCGCGACGGAGCGGCCGGGCAGCGATCGCGAAGTGGTCGAGTTGATAGGCCCGGAGACGGTCTTCCCGGTAAGCCGAGGTGTCGAGGAGCAACTCCCGCCCCGTGGCCAAAGCGAGCGTTCGGCCAGCGGCATATTGGAAGAGCTGATTCCCGAGCCCCCCCATCATCCTCACGATCACCGGTGTCGCGCTCATCACCCCTCCTCGACGAGGTCGAAAAAGAGCCGCTCGTAGTCGGCAACGATTGTTTCCCAGGTGAACCGCGCTTGCCAGGCGGCATGAGCCGCCTCGCCCATCCGTTCCCGTCCGGCCCGATCGCGCCACAGCTCCCGGAGCCGCATGGCGCCGGCCGCCACGTCGACATGCGCGAGGCCACTCGTCTCGTACGTCGTCGGGAGGACCTCCCCGCCGCCGGTCCAGCGGGCGATCTCGGCGACGTTGCCGACGTCCGTCGCGAGGAACGGCGTCCGCGTCGCCGCCGCTTCGAAGAGCACGAGCGGCGAACATTCGACATTCGAGGGAAAGAGGAACAGATCGGCGGCGTGGTGGGCGGCGACGATCGCCTCCCGGTCGAGATCGGCGACGGTGACGCGGCTACGTCGGAGCCGGTCCGATGGGGACCAGTTCGCCAGCCACGCCCGCGCCCGGCAGCGTCCCCCGCAGCCACCGGGAACATCATTGCCGACGAGGAGCAGATGGGCATCGCGCAGCCTCGCGCCGCGAAAGATCCGCAGGCAATCGCCATGCCCTTTGAGCGCGGTATGGCTGCCGACATGGAGCACCAAAAAGGCGCCGGGAGCGATGCCGAGCTGACGGCGGATGTCGATCGAGGGGACGGGGTCAAACTCATCGGCGCCGCAGCCGTTGGGGATGACGACCGCGTGGGACAGGGCGTGCGCGCGGGCGAACTCGGCGTCGCGGTAGACATCGGAGAGATGGACGAGCCGATCGTAGCCCGCCAGGAGCGCCGGCAGCCGGGCGTAGTAGTCGCGGTAGCGGGGCACCCGGAGCATCGAATAGCCGCACGGCACGAGCACCTTCCGCGCCAAGAGATCCGGCAGCACGGAAAGGAGGAGGTCGGTCGGCCAGACTTGCGCCGAGTAGTTGAGGATCACGTCAGCGCCGAGATCCCTGACCCAGTTCACGTAGGCCTGCGTGTCTCC
The DNA here is from genome assembly GCA_947453375.1 of Planctomycetaceae bacterium. Classification (GTDB taxonomy): domain Bacteria; phylum Planctomycetota; class Planctomycetia; order Pirellulales; family UBA1268; genus QWOP01. The sequence continues at coordinate 2,139 of CANGGT010000034.1, read as the reverse complement.
CCGGTAGCCGGAGACCTCGTTGCCGCTGATCTCGAAGCCGACGACCCGGACACCGTCGATCGATCCCTCCCTTCGGGCGGGATCGGCGGAGGTCGCCACGGTGACGTCGTGGCCGCGCCGCGCGAGGCGAGAGGCGAGCTGCCGCACCACCTCCTGGCAGCCGCCGCGCGACGGCCAATACGACTCCACGGTGAGGAGGATCTTCATCGCGTTGCTCCCGGGGCAGGCGCCCGACGTGCCGCGGCTCGCAGCCGGCCGCGCGAACGGAAGCAGCGTGCCGCGACGAGGAGCCGGTGGGGGAGCGACGGCCACTGCCCCGACTCCTTCCACCAGCGACGATAGCTCTCGTAGAGCGCCAAACGCTGCTCGTCGGCGTTGGCCGAGAGGCCTGCCCGGACACTCGTGGCCGGTTCGTCGGCGTAGACGACAAGGCACTCTTCGACGTAGGCGATGTCGGTGAGCGCCGCGACGCGGAGCCAAAGGGCATGATCCTCGATCGGTAGAAAGGGGCGATGCACCGGAAAGCCGCCGCAGCGCGCAAGGACGTCGGCCCGGACGACCATGCTGCTGCAGACGACCGGATTCCAGGAGAGGAGGTCGGAGGTGCGGATGAGCGGCCGGGGATGATCGACGACGGTGCCGGTAGGCTTTCCGTCGCGGAGGCGCGTGGCATTGGAGGAGACGGCCCCGACCCCGGCGGCACTCGCCACCTCGAGCTGCCGCGCGAGCTTCGAAGGCAGCCAGCGGTCGTCGCTATCGAGAAACGCGATCCATTCGCCGCGGGCCTTGCCGATCCCCCGGTTGCGCGGGGCCGCCGGACAGCCCGACCGCGGGCCATCGAGCCACACGAGCCTTGGGTCGGCAATCGCCTCGAGGCGCCTGCGGGTGTCGTCGGTCGAGCCATCGTCGCAAACGAGGACTTCGAGATCAGTCTCCGTCTGGCGGAGGACGTCGCCGACCGCCTCGACGACCGCCGCGGCCCGGTTCCAGGTGGGGATGATCACACTGACGCGCACGCCCATGGCACTTCGGACCTGCTTGGCAGCCGGACGGGCGAACGCAGACGACGGTCCTGCCCTGCCGACAGAATACCGGAAGACCACCACGCGGCCGCAGACAACCGCACCATCAGCCCGAAACACCCCACCAGGGTTGCCGCGGTATTCTCAGTGGGCTTCCTGCCGTCGAAGCATCGACCCCAGCACGACGCCCCATCCCCACAACCACCCCCTCCCCCATGGACCGATCCTCCCTGGTCCGCCGCGCGGTGAAGCGAGGGCTGGCACCTCGCGTGGCGCTCATGCTCGCCGCGATCGCCGCGATCATCCCCTTCCCTGGTCGGGCCGACGAGGCCACGCCGCGTCTCCCCAACGTGATCGTGATCCTCGTTGACGATCTCGGCGCGTTCGATCTCGGCTGTCAGGGGAGCGGCTTTTACAAGACGCCCCACATCGATCGGCTTGCGGCCGCCGGGATCCGCTTCACGGCAGGCTACGCCGCCTGCACGGTCTGCTCACCGACACGGGCGGCGCTCCTGACCGGGCAGACCCCGGCCAGGCTCCACCTCACCGACTGGATCGCCGGCCATGAGAACCCGCAAGCAAAGCTGAAGATCCCCGACTGGCAAAAACAACTGCCGCTCGAAGCGGTGACGGTGGCGGAGCGATTGCGGGGGGCCGGCTATGCGACGGCGTCGATCGGCAAGTGGCATCTCGGCGGCGCCGACCATGGCCCCGAGCAGCAGGGCTTCGACATCAACCTCGCCGGCACCGACCGCGGTCAGCCGCCGAGCTACTTTTCCCCCTACACGATCCCCACGATCACCGATGGCCCGGCCGGGGAATCCCTTACCGACCGACTGACGGAAGAGGCGGTGGCCTTCATCGAAGCCAACCGCGACCATCCCTTCTTTCTTTATCTTCCCCACTTCGGCGTCCATACCCCGCTTCAGGCGAAGCTCGACGTCGAGGCGACGTATGTCGCTGCCGGCGGCCTCCCCGATGCGGCGTCCCGGGCCGACAAGCCGATCGGGGGCGAGAAGGGTTTTGGGCAGACCAACGCCACGTATGCGGCGATGGTGGAGAGCATCGACGACTCGGTCGGGCGGATCCTCGATGTGCTCGACAGGCTCGGGCTCCG
>CANGGT010000033.1 GCA_947453375.1 Planctomycetaceae bacterium | reverse complement strand
TCCAACCACCAGCAATCCCATCCCGAGCAGCACTTTGGCCAGGCTGGCGAAACCGGCGACAGGGCCGCGGAGCGGATGGAGATGAGCGACACTCGTGGACAGGAACATGGGGCGTCCCTCGACTGGGGAAAATGGATAGGATCAATGATTCTGAGCCTGAATTTGGTACTGTACCCTGCGGGATGGCGGAACGCCACCGCTGTTCAACGGGAGGGGTCATGCTGCTCGGGGCCGTGTTCGAACGCGAGATCGCTTTCGCTCCACGGGCCCGCGGCCTGTATGTCGCCCGGGCCGTTTATGCGGCAGCGCTGTTGGCCATCGTCGCCACCTGCTGGCTGGTGGTGACAGGCACCCAGTCGGTGGCCACCGCCGGCGATACTGCCCGGTTCGGGGCCACGCTGATGCGGATCCTCGCCCCCCTCCAGCTGACGCTGGCAATGCTCGCCGCGGCGATGACCGGGGCTGTCGCCGTCAGCACTGAGAAGGACCGCCGCACCCTCGAACTGCTCCTGGTCAGTCGCCTCACCGACCGGGAACTCGTCCTCGGCAAACTGGCCGCGAGCCTCGTGAGGGTGTTGCTCCTCCTCCTGGCCGCCGTTCCGATGTTTGCCATCGCGGCCCTCTTCGGCGGCGTCACCCCCCCACAGTTGGCTCGGATGTTTGCCGTTACGGTGGCAGCTGCACTCGCTGCCGCGAGCATTGCCACCACGGTGGCGTTCTGGAAGGACACGACCTTTCAGGCCCTCGCGATTACGCTCTTCGCCCTCGTGGCCTGGGTGGCCATCGGTGAGACGGTCACGGCCTCACAGGGAGCCGTCGCGGCCGCGATGGTTTCCCCGGCCCGGGCCGTGTTCGCCGCCCTCAGTCCGTCGGGCGGGGCGACGCTCCTGCCGTTCCTCGCCACCTGCGCTGGGATCATCGTCGTCGCCAACTCGGTGGCGGTTTGGCGGTTGCGAGCCTGGAACGTCGCCCGCGAGTCGCGGACCCGCGGGACCTTCCCCACCGAGGCGACGGCGGTCCGCACGCCGTCGCGTGAGGTGTGGGACAACCCGATCCTCTGGCGCGAGATCCGCACTCGGGCGTACGGGAGGATGATCGTCATCGTCCGCATTGCCTGGCTGGTGCTGTTTGCCGTGGCCGTCGTCGGCATCCTCCGCGAGGCCGGCCGACCGCGCCCCGATCGGCTCGCCGTCGCCCTGGCCGTCGTGCCGATGGCTCTGGCGAGCCTCGTGGCGGTGACGGCGCTGGCCGTGACGAGCGTGACGACCGAGCGCGATCGCGGCTCGCTCGACCTGCTGCTCGTGAGCGACTTGGAGCCCGCCGAGTTCGTCTGGGGAAAACTGCTCGGGGTGATCACGGTCGCCCGGGAGATCGTGATCCTTCCGCTCGTGCTCTGCGGGGCACTGGTTGCCTCGGGGATCACAGGGGTCGAGGGGGGACTGTGCCTCGGCCTGGGAATGGCAGTACTGTTGTTCTTCGCTGCCGTGCTCGGCTTCCACGTCGGATTGTCGTACGACTCCTCCCGCCGCGCCATCGCCGTCGCCCTCGGGACCGTCACGTTTCTGTTCGTCGGCGTGGCGACCGCGATGCGGATCATGGTCGCGTTCGGGTCGAGTTTCGAACTCCAACTTGCCCCGTTCCTGGCCGTCATTGTCGGAGGGGCCATCGGCCTCTACGCGGCGCTCTCGGCACGGAATCCCTCGTCAGCCATCGGCTGGGCCTCGGCCCTCCTTCCAGCCCTGACGTTCGTGGCGATCACGTCGTTCCTCCAGGGGAACAGCCTCCAGGTGCTGTTCGTCACGATCGTGGCCTATGGCTTCGCCACGCTCGCCCTGCTCGTCCCGGCGATCGGGGCTTTCGATCTCCTCACCGGGCGGACGACGTCGGGGGAGTGAGCCGTCAGCGGGGAGGCTGCCCGGTCGTTGCGGCCGCCACCGGCCCGGTGGCAGCGCGGGAGTCGAGGCTCGCCAGCCGCTCCGCGGTGTCAGCCGGAGCCCCACCACGGGCGATCGCCGCCTGGTAGCTGTCGCGGGCGTCTTCCGTGCGGCCCAACGCCTCCAGGGCCATCCCCTCGAGGGCCAGGACAAGTCCGGGCGTTTGCTGGGGGCCGTAGGATTCGCCGAGTGCCGCGAGGGTCGACAGAGCCCGCCTGGGGCGGCCGAGTCGGCGGTAGACCTCGGCGGTATCGAGGAGTAGGCCACGATCGTCCGGCGCGATCGCCAGTCCGTGGTGGAAATCGGCGAGGGCGGCTTCGTCCCGCCCCCGGGCCAGAGAGACCTGTCCCCGAAGGTGCCAGGCGTCGGCCGACTGAGGGGCCGCGTGGAGCGCCGCGATGGCGAGTCGATCGGCGTCATCGAGGAGCCCGAGTTCCATCGTCATCCGCCCACCGGCGAGGCAGAGGGGTACGTCGTCCGGGGCAAGGCGGAGGGCCTCGTTGATCTGTTCCACGGCCTCCATCCGCTCTCCCCGCTGCCAGAGTACCGAGGCATAGTGACGGCGGGCGTCGATATCGGTCGGGCACCGTTTCACCGCTTGGGCGAGGAGCGTCTCGGCACCGGCGAGATCCTGCTGATCGGCGGCGGAGAGACCCTCGTTCGACAGTCTCCGTGCCTCGGCGAGTTGCTGCTGCGGAACCGCACTGTGGCGATTGACGAGCCGACAGCCCGAGCCCATGGCAACAACGCCCAGCACGACCGCGGCGCTGACCGTGACTGCAGCGCCCGTCCGGGGTCGAGGGGAAGCCTCGTCGAGCCGGGGTTCGGCGGTGCCCTCGGCGGGCGCGCGCGACGGGGCCGGCCTTCCCCAGCGGACCGCGGGGGGCGCTTCGAGGCTGCGGAGTTCCTCGCGGAGTTCCTCGGGGGTCATCCGGATGCGTTGCTCACCCCGGTGGCGGAGGAGGAGCCAACGCACGACCGCCACCGCCAGCGTTGCGGCGAGCGTTGGAGCGAGGAGGGAGAGGCCCTCGGGGATTGCCCCCGAGGCGCGGCTCACCGCCACGGGCAGCGGGGCATCGACCGGGATGGCATCGTTGATGGAGCCGACGACTTGGGCCAGGCGGTCGCACGATCGGGACGCCACCCACGCGGGGATGGCGATCCACGCCACTCCTCCGACAGCGGTCGATAGCGTCGTCGGCGCGATGATTCGCCGCAGACCGGCCAGCGGATCGATTCGGCGAAGGTCCGGGGTGATCGAAGCCGGATGCCAGCGCAAGCCATCGACGAGAAGTCGCACCGCCAGCGATGCACTCGCTGCCACCACGATCACCGCGATCGTGGGGAGCACAAGCCCGAGCGCTGGCCACAGCTGCAACTCGGCCTGAGGAGCGAGTCGCACTGGCGTGCAGGCATCCTGGAACGACGACATTGCCGCCGACAACGTGGCCCGCCACCAGGCCGGCAGGAGGAGGACCGTCACGGCGACGCCGGCGGTCCAGGCCGGAAGCGCGGCGGTGGGGAGCATCCCTTCCCGCTCGGCGAGCTGTCGACGGCGGCTCGTGGCCGGGAGGGTGCGTTCGGAGGCATCGCTCATCGGCGCCCTCCGGAGTGGGCGGAACGCGTTGCACCCGACGGCGGTGTCGCGGCGGGGACTGGAGCGGTGATCGATGCTGCGAGCGTCGGCAGCAGGCTCGGGCCGGCAGCCCGCGACCACGCCGAGGCGTTGACGAAGATCATGGCCAGCACGACCAGCGCCGTGGCGGCATGGAGCAGCCCGGGGCCCGGATCACAGGACGCCATCCGGAGGGAGAGCCCGGCGACGATTTGAAACACGAGCACGGCGGCCAGCGTCGGCACCGCCAGCGACACCGCTAGGCCGATCGCGATCGACGGCATCCGCAGAGCCCAGGATGCGAGATGGGATTCGAAGGTGGGCCAGACGGTCGCACTCCCGCCGAGGAAGCCCACCGGCATCGATCGGACGCCGTCGATGAGCGTGACGAGAACGATGTCCAGACCGCCCGCTGCGAGAAATCCCGCGAGCGCCAGCCAGCGGGCCAGCCGGGCGACGCCTGCTGATGACCCCGCCGCCCCGTCCTCCTCACCATCCTCCCAGGAGAGTCCGGCGATGCCCCCGAGGATTTCGCCGGCCCAAGCGACGGCACTGACGGCCGCCGCCACGGTCAATCCGAGGCAGAGTCCGACGCAGGCTTCGCCAGCAATCGCTCCGAGTGCCGTGAAGACCGTCAGCTCGGCGGTGGCCAGCGGCGAGGCGACCAGGGCCGCCGGCAGGGCGGCGAGCGCCACGAGGAATCCGAGGGCGAGACGGGCCCTGAACTCGACGGTCGGCAGGAGGGCATGCGCGGTGATTTCGATGCCCACGATAACCCGGGCAAGCAGGCCGGCCGCGACGAGGAGGCCGGGGCCACCGGAGGCTTCGAACGAGTTGGCGAGCACCGAGAGGGCATCCATGCCGTCACGACCCTCCGGCCGCGGCGCGGAACAAGTCCACCATCCGCTCGAGCATCCACGGGAGCGTCGCCACGAGTGAGAGCCCGACGACGAGGAGCCTCGGCAGGAGTCCAACCGCCGTCTCGTGGATCCCGGTCGCCGCCTGGAGCAGGCCCGTGAACAGGCTGACGACGAATGCGACCACGAGCACCGGTGCCCCGACGTGCATCGCAGCCAGGATCGCGTGGCGGAGAAGTTCGGCGAACTCGGTATCGACCACGAAAACCTCTCGGACGGGGGCGCGGGGCTGCGGCGATCGCCCCGCTCAGGCTGTGGTCCGCATGCCATCGAGGAGGGACTGGACCACGAGCGACCAGCCGTCGGCCATCACGAACACGACGAGTTTGAGCGGCAGGGAGACCGTCGCCGGCGACACCATTCCCAGGCCGGTTGAGGCCAGGAGGGTTGCCACGAGGAGATCGAGCACGAGGAACGGCAGCAACAGCCGGACGCCGATCGAGAATGCGGTCTTCAGTTCGCTGACGAGGAATGCCGGCAGCAGGGTCTCCAGGGGAACGTCGTCGTAACTGCGGACCTCGCGTGGAGCCGACGGATGGCGGGCGAGGAAGAGGAGCATCGTCTGCCGGTTTCCCGCCCGTTCGATCTGGCTCGCCATCCAACGTCGGACCGGGACTGACCCTCGCTCGAAGGCAGTGGTCGCGTCGATCCGTCCCTCCTGCAGCGGTTGCACCCCTTCGCGGTAGGCCGACGTCCACACCGGCCACATCACGAGGAGCGACAGGAACAGCGCCAGCGACGTCACGATCTGATTGGACGGGAGGCCCTGGGTGCCGAGGCCCTGACGGACGAGGGAGAGCACCACCGACATCCGCACGAACGATGTCGTCATGAGGAGGATCGCCGGGGCGATGCTCGCCACACCGAAGATGATCACCGCCGAGAGGATGCCGTCGACCGAGCGGTTGCCGAGCGCCCCGGACGTGAAATCGCTCCAGGCCGGCAGGGCGGCGATCTCGGTCGTCGGTCGGCCGCCGGCGAATGTGCCGACCGGCGTGGGGGGGGATGGCTCCGCGGTCAACGGCGCTGCAGAAAGATCGGCAGGCGTGGCGGCCGCGGCTTGATCGCCGTGGGCCGGTGCCATCGGCAACGAGGCGAGAGCAAGGACGAAGGCGCCCAGCAGCGCCCGGGCGGCCCGAGCCCGCAGCGGCAGGCCGACGCAGGAAGGGGCGCCTGCTGATGCCGCCCCGGCGTTCGGCAGGCAGGCGGCGGAGATGGTGTCGGTGACGCCCTGGTCGTCGATCTCGGCGAGCGTTGTACAGGTCGCCCCCGACACTCCAACGAGGATCGTCTTCGGACCGAAGCGGACGATCCGGGCGACATGCTGTCCGCCGAGGGAGGCCTCGCCGAGGACGGCGAACACGTCGGCAGGCGGTCGCTGGATCCTCGCTCGTCCGTTCCACTTCAAGAAGAACACGGCGGCGAGCAGGGCCCCAAGAAAGGCGGTGATGCGGAGATCGAGGCTCGAGGTCCCGCGCGCGTTCACGGACCCCTCATCAGCGTTCATCGTGGAGCCCGTGGGGATGGCTCCGATCGGAATGGCATCCGGAAAGGTCGGCTCGAGGAGCCGGGCCGGCGTGACCTCCGCGATCGGCTCGGCCGCCGGTTCGGGGGGCAGGTCGGCAAGGGCCCGGGATGCGGCGGGCAGCACGCTGAGAACGGCGATCAGGCCGGCTGTCACGACGACACGTCGGAGGCGCACCGGGATCGGGGCGCCGGCGGTGGGGCGTGTCGCGGTCGCTCGTGACAGGCTCGACATCATGCGGCCAGCCTCCGTTCGTCGGTAGCGCCGGGGTGCTCGTCGTCTTCCGATGCCTTCCAGGCCGGGAGCGACTCCTCCGGCAGGCCACTGCTGCGACTGCCGGCCCACCACAGGAACCCGGCAAGGAGCCCGACGAGGACGCTCGTGGCGGCCAACCATGCTTCCCGCGGCAGGTCCGTCAGCGCTTGGTGCGACGATGGGACATCGACTTCAGACTGGATCGTGACATCAGCCGAGCGATCGGCCGTGGACCGGGGGCCATCGAGAGGCTCCGGACGACGCTGGGCCGCATCGGGAATCGTGGCCGGGTAGCTCGTCACCAAGACACGGAGGCGATCGGGACTGTCGAGCGACGGGAGCGCCCGGCCGACGATCTCGCGGAGGCGTTCGAGTTCGCGGCGTTCGGCCTCGGCGCCGGCATCCGTGTCGGCATTGGGGCCGGTGTCGGTGTCGGCGGGGGCGCTCCGCGGACGGGACTTCGAGGCATGAATCGCGGCGGCGAGGTAGCTGTCGGGAATCGAGACGGTGACATGAACCACACCGGCGATCTCCGGATTGACGCTCGTGGGACGGGCGAGTCCGGCAGGAGCGCCCGGGGCGACAGGCTGTTGTGACGGCGGAGGCGCCGGCGGGAGCAACTCGGCAGGCGCATTGGCTGCGGCCGCAACGGGGGCCTCGGCTCGATCGGCCACCGCAGCGAGCGGAGCATCGGCGGTGGTCGGGAGCGGCGTGGCATCGATGGCAACGTCGACGATCACCCCGCGGACAAAGGCAAGCGCCTGGCGAATCCGGCCGGCCAGGGCCGTTTCGTTGGCAAAACGACGGGCCAGCTCTGGCGCGACCGAGGCACTGGCGGCGGGATCCTCGAGTGCCCCGGCGAAGACCCTGCCCGTCGAGAGATCGGTGACGGCCACTCGCTCAGGGTCGAGGCCGGCGATCGACGAGGCGACGAGAACGCGGATGCCGTGGGCGCGGACGGCGTCGAGTTCGGTGCCCGAGGTCGTGCGGATGCCGACGCTCGCGGTCTTGAGTGGCTCCTGCTGGAATCCGGATCGTTCCTCGACGTCATAGAGGACGGCGGCCCGTTCGATGCCGGGCATCGAACAGAGGACTTGCGAGAGTTCGTCCTGAAGGGCGACTTTCAACGACTCGGCCCGGGCCGAGGTGGAGGTCCAGACGCCCCCCGAAGCAATCGCTTCGTGGAAACGCGTGCCCCATGGCTTGGGGATCGCGTCGGCATCGACGACGGCCCGCTTGTACGCGCCTTGACGCGACCGTGGCACCCAGACCGTCCCTTCGGCGGTGCGGTAATCGGTGAGATTGGCCCGGTCGAGTGCCGCCTCGACGGCCGCCAACTGTGGCGCCGTGAGGGGGGTGTCCTCGAGGAGGGCCACTTCGTCGGCCGTAGGGCGCTCCCGGAGCAACCAAGCGGCCCAACCGATCGAAGCGGCCACCAGTCCGAGCGCCACGATCTGCGCCGGCGTCACGACCGCGACGCGGGTGCGGCGGGAATTGGGGAGGCGGGCGTCCATGCACGTGCTCTCGAAGGGGAACGGAAGGGGATTGGCTACGCCGCCCGCCGGAGTGCGGCCCGATGGATCGGCAGGCTGAGTGTCACGGCGCTGCCACCTTCGGGACATTCGATCGCCGAGAGCGTTCCCCCGATGGAGACGGCCAGCCGAAGAACGTCGTCGAGGAGGGGATCGGTCGACTCCCGCGGTGCCGCAGTGGAAATGCCGCGGGGGAGGGAGTTCCGCTCCCAGAGAGTCAGGCCGGGCCCGGAATCCGCAAACTCGATCTCGATGCGATCGGGATAGCCGACGGCCGTGACAAGCACCTCGCGCGACGACGGTCCCACGGTGCTTCGGCTCGCGGTGGCGGCGACGGATCGGTAAAGGAGCGGCGCGAGCATCCGGCGGATGATCTCTCCATCGGCCTCGATCTGCAGGGCGCGAGGAACGTCGAGCGTCACCGACATCGGCGCGGCGGCGCGGCTGCCACCGGCGGCAGCGATCTCGGCCGTGAGATCGGCGAGGATCGTGTGGGGCGAGATGAACGACTCGGCACCGCGGTACTCTCCCCGCGAAAAGGAGAGGATTCGCGGCGTGCCGGGGTATGCCGGCGAACCGGGCGTGCTGGCCGCGCGGCCGGGATGGCTCTGCATGGATGGATCCTCCTGGCGTCCGTGCCAGACGTGTCCGGTTCCCGCGGCCCGCATGACCGTGTCCGGAAACCGCCAACCGCGAATCGAATCGTCGCCTGGCCCCACCCGCCGTCCGTGGCTGGAAGACCGAGGCGAGGGAATGCCGGCGGTTGTTGCCGCCGGCGGCTGCCCTGGCCCTGTGGTTCAGGAACCGCAGGGGGTTGGGTGTGAAGCGGACGTGCCGCAGATTTCGTCCATCAACCAGCGATTGACATCGGCGAGAATCGTCTTCGAGAGGTCGTTGCGCCCGGGGTAGATGCGCATCGCGAGCATCGCCCCGGCGGCATGGAAGAGGCGGAGGGTCGAATCGGTGGGGCCGACGACCTCGGCCGGTGCCTCGCGGTGGCAGCAGAGCAGCATAGGCAGGCGCCGGACCTCCTCCAGACGTCCGAACAGACCCTCGCGGAGCGGGAACGAACCCCCGATCGAGATCACGCCGGCGAACGCTGTGGCATGACGGCAGGCGATCCGGAAAGCGTCGGTGCCACCCGATCCCTGACCGACGAGGAAAATCCGTCGTGGGTTGATCGAGACCCGGTCGCGCACGTTGTCGATCGCCCGCCAGACCAGGGCCTCGAGGTCGGTGTTGGTCTCGTCGGATCGGAGGGGCTGCACGGCGACGTGGTTGCGGAGGCTCACGCGGCTCATCGTGCGGCCAAGATCGAATCGGCCGCGGGTCGCGTCAGGGAGCCAGACGAGGAGCGGGTAGGCGTATCCCGGTTCGTATCCGGTCGGCACGAACATTCCCTCGGTGCCGGTCGTCGTCGGCGGCGGGGAGGAACCGGCAGCGGGGATCGCCGCGGAGCGGGAGCGGAGGCCCCGGGGCGAGGGGGAGGTCGCAGGGATTCCGTCTGCCGCGGTGGCGAAGTTCGGCTCCCCGGTGAACTGCGGCTCAACGGGGGGCGTGCGGGCGGGAAGGCGGGGATGCATGCGACACCTCGGATGGGGGTGGTTCGGCGTTCACGGGGTGGGGAGGCCTCGTGTCGGACGCGGAATCGTGGGGGGTTCTAGCGGAACTCCCTCCGGCGCTTCAACGGCAGAGTCCCGGACGCCCCTCCATGTCCGCGACGACCGGTTGCGGACATGGAGCGGGGGCGCCGATCTACCCCGTCGGGGCCATGAATAGGCGGCGAAATCATCGTTCTGTTCGATGGGTCGTCACGAAGGGGGACGTCCGCAGCCAGGGGGAACTGCAGCGTCGCGGCAGAATGGGAAGGGGGGGCGGTGACCGCCCCCCCTCCTCTCCACGGATCAAGTCTTCCGATCGTCCTCACGATCCCGCTCGCCGAATCCCGGCTCGCCGATGGACAGGCCACTGGCGGCGAGGCGCCGATCAAGCGGAGAGCCGGTTCATGACGGTGACGAGTTCCTTGACGGCGGCGATGCTCTTGTCGAGCGCCGCCCGTTCCCCGGCCAGCAGATCCAACTCGATGATCTTCTCGATGCCGGCCGACCCGAGGATGACCGGCACGCCGACGAAGTACCCGCCGACTCCGTATTCCTTGTCGCAGTAGGCGGCACAGGGAACGAGTCGCTTCTTGTCACGGACGACGGCCTCCACCATCTGGGCCGTGGCCGCCGCCGGAGCGTAGTAGGCACTCCCCGTCTTCAGGAGGGCGACGATCTCGGCCCCGCCGTTGCGGGTCCGCGTGACGATCGATTCCAGGCGGTCGGGGGCGATGAGTTGCGTCACGGGGATGCCGCCGACGCTCGTGCAGCTGGGGATCGGCACCATCGTGTCGCCGTGGCCGCCGAGGAGCATCGCCGAGATGTCCTCGACACTGACGCCGAGTTCCATGGCGAGGAAGGCGCGGTACCGGGCCGTGTCGAGGATGCCGGCCTGCCCGATGACTCGGTGCGGCGGGAATCCGGTCACCTGGAAGGTCCGTTGGACCATGGCGTCGAGGGGATTGCTGACGACGATCACGACCGCCTGCGGGCTCGTGTCACGGATCTTGGCGGCGACATCACCGACGATCCTGGCGTTCGTGGAGAGGAGATCGTCGCGGCTCATACCCGGCTTGCGGGCGATGCCGGCGGTCACGACGACGACGTCACTGCCGGCGGTATCGGCCCAGTCGGTGGTACCGGTGAGGCGGGCGTCGAATCCCATGATCGGCGCTGCCTGGAAGAGGTCGAGCGCCTTCCCGGCGGGCATGCCCTCCGTCGCCGGGATGTCGAGAAGAACGACGTCTCCGAGTTCGGCGGCGGCACACCAATGGGCCGTGGTGGCTCCGACGTTACCGGCACCGATGACGGAAATCTTCGCGCGTCGCATGGCAGGGTTTGCTTCCTGGGGGGCTGTTGGAGGAGACGGTTTTGGGGGCGGTGATCGGAAGGGCGGAAACCACCTTTTTCTCCGCCGCTGGCCCGGGTGGCAAGGGGGCCGTTTTCCCCGAGGGTACCGACGAGGATCCGGTCGCGGGGGGGCGGGGCCGCTCGCGAAAGCTCAGGACCGTCCGTCGCCCGGGGGAACGAAGCGGTCCGGCAGCGACGCCCGTCGTTGCCGCGCCCGCCGCCGTGCGTCGCGTCCGCCCGCCCAGACGGCCAGGGCTGCCCCCACGACGATCGTCGCCGCCAGCGCCGCAAACACCCAGGCGAGCGGTCCCTGTGGGGAGTCCGTGCTGGGGCGCTGCCAGGCAACGTCACCGCCGATCAGGAGTGGGGCTTCGCGGCGGATCTCGCTGCCGTCGCCGGTCTGCAGTGGGTAAGCGTATGACTTCAGCGCGAAACCGGCCACGCGGACCGGTTCGCTGATCTTGGGGCCGGTCGGCATCCCGGCGGGGAGCGTCCGGAGACAGCAAACGACCGGATAGCGATCCTGGGCCTTGCCTCCGACGCTGATCAGTGGCGTGTTCACGAACACGAACACTTCCCAATAGTGATCGATGCCCGTTTGCCGCTGCCGCAACGGATCGTCGATCTCGATGCGGGTGGCACGGAGGGCGACGCCCTCGATGGCGATCGGCTCGCCTCGATGGCGCTCGAACCAATGCTCGGCCGGATCGATGAGCGGGATCAGCGACCCTGGCGCGCCGGCCGCCTTGGCGATGGCCCCCTCCCCTGCCCTGCCGGCGGCGGCGACGAGCGCGTAAAAGGCTTCGGTATCGCCGCCCGTGAGTTTCTGGCCGTCGACCACCGTGTCGAGCAGTCCGACATCCATGCCCGCCGAACCGGGCAGCCGCGGTGGATGCCACGCGACCCGGGCCGCGGTGAGGAGATGATCGGGCGGCGACGCGGGCCAGCGGCCGCCATCGGCCTCGGATGCCACCGGGGTCGGGCCGACACCAGAGGCCACCGGCAGGCCGAACACTTCGGCTGGCTCGTCGATGTCGCGCCATCGCGGCCAGGCGCGGGGGGCAGCGTCGGTGACCACGTCGATCGTTTCGCCTCCGTCGGTGCGCAGCCTCACGAGATCGACCGAGCGACGTCCGGCGAGGAGGGCTCGTTCTTCCGGGAGCGTGAGTTCTGCCACGAAGACTGCCGATCCGACGGCGCGGACGAAGCCGTCCTCCGATCTCGTGTCAAACGCTGCGATCGGCGTGGCCACCCCCTGCCAGGCCTCGACGAACTCCGGCGGAGCGAGCATGAGGCGCAACAGCACACGGACGATGATCGCCGTGTGATCGTCTCCCCAGGCTCGATCCGCCTCGAGGATCTCCCGCGCTTCTCGATCGAGCGCAAAGGTCTCGAGATACCTGGTCAGGCTCGTGCTGCCGGGGCGGCCCTCCGTCTGCGCCGGATCGGCCGCGACGGCAGGCTTCCCGATCGCCAAGATCACGAACTGAATCAGCCCGATGGCGAGGGGAAAGGCGATGCCGGGGCGGGATCGGGTGAGATGATTCATCGGCGTGTCTCCGCGTCATCGCTTTGAACCCGAGCCTCGGTAAGTTCCCCGAGGGCCACCCGCGGATCGACGACCTGCACGTCGCTGAAGTCAGCGTCGATGGATGCCGGAGAGCGACGCTTCGGAGGGGATGTCGTGGCGGCAATGCGGAGAGCGAGCCACGTCGTGGCGATGAGCCCGGCGATCGAGAACAGCGCCCAGCCGACGATCGTGCTGCTCCCTCGTCCGCTCGTGATTCGGGGCGGGGACTGCGGTTCAGTGGCCATCAGCAGGGGCGCCAGGCGGATCGCGTCGCTGGCCTGATAGGCCCAACGCTTGAAGAACACGCCGTCGACAACGGAAGGAATCTCCACCCGCATGCCGGAGGGGGTGCCGGGGGGACGGGAGAGAAAGTAGACGACGATCGGCGAGGCCGGCCCGTCGGCCGGCTCGAGCCAGGCCTGCCAGTAGGCGCCGATGCCGAGGGCATTCGATGGCGCCGCCACTTCCTGGAGCCGACGGATCGTGCCGACGATGCGGACGCGGCGCCCGCGGAAGCTCCTCGGTTGCGAGAAGAGCTGCGCGAAGGTCACCTTCCGACCGCGGGGCCTCGAGTCAGCAGCAGCTTCCGTCTGCAATCGTTGCCAGATTGCGAACCACGCCCGTTGGTCGGCCGATCGGAAGACGGTGTCGTCGCGGACGAGCGCCAGGTCGGCCGGATCGGCCATCGTCTCGGGTGCCGCGCCGACACCGGCGGAACGTTCCCCGGTCGCGGTCTTGCCGTCGCTCGGCCCGATGTCGTCGGGTGCTTCGATGGTGATGCCGTCGTCGATGGTCCTGGTCACTGGACCCCGGCCGAGGATCGTGTCAATCGGTTCGGTCGGAGCGATCGCCGTCGGGCTGAGCCACGTCCTTTCCGCCCAGCCCGCGAGAAGAACGATCGGTACGAGGATCCAGAAGAGCCGACGCCGCTCGGTGGCGGAGTTCCAGTTCGGTAGGCGCCGCCGGGGTGAGGACTCGGCGGGAGGTGGCTCCATGATCTCGTCCCGTACGCTATCGGGGAGTCCGCATCCGGGGCCGGACAGGCCCCGCCACCGCGCCCCGGACTACTCGGCCAAGCCGCTGTCGGACGGATCGGCGGCATCGCGTCCCTCGAGACGCGCCCGTTCCTGTCGCCGCATCTCGCGCCATACATACGCTCCGAAGGACCCTGCCAGGGTGAAGGGCATCGCGAGCATGATGAGGATGCTGTAGAAGTAGCCCCGGGCGAGATTCATCCCCTCCGGATCGGACTCCGCCACGCCGTCCTTGCAGGTCGGGCATCCCACGGCCTCTCCCGCGATGAACACGAGCAGGACGATGGCAGCGATCCCGGCCCAGTTCGCCGCCGGCCAAAATCTGGGCAGGTGCAGCGCAGGGAAGCGTCGTCGCGGCATCGGGACGATGGTCCCTTCACGGGAGGCTTCCGCGGGCAGGCACGTCTGGGGCATGGTCGGTTCTCCTCGCTCCATTCTATCCATCCAGGCCATCAGCGAGGCGTCTCCCCGGCGGCGACCTCGCTCAGGGCCCCCGCGGTTGCCGGAGCGTTTGGATAGAGGTGGTAAAGCATGAGATAGATGATGACACCGGTGACACTGACATAAAGCCAGATCGGCAGGGTGATCCGGCCGAGTCGCTTGTGGGCATCGAGCCGGCCGCGGAAGGCGAGAAAGAACATCCGCAGAGCGAGGACGGGCACGACCGCGGCAAGAACGACGTGGGTGAGGAGGATCGTGAAATAGACCCCCCGCACGGCCCCCTGGCCGGTAAATGGCACATGCCCCACGATCCAGTGGTAGGCGAGGTAGCAGACGAGGAACACTGCCGACACCAGGAATGCGGCAACCATCGCAGCGCGGTGGGCCCGCCAGTTACCGCGACGAATGGCAATCCAACCGACGATGAGGAGCACCGTCGAGATGGCGTTGAGGACGGCGTTGGTGGTGGCGAGCGGATGCACCGCCAAGAGCAGGGGCGTCATCGGTCGGCCCCCGCGGGGATCGAGGGGGATGGCGACGGCGCGTCCGTCGCGGGCGCGTCGGAAAGCGGCTCGTCGGCGGGTTCCGCGAGGACGTCGCGGACCAGTTTCTTGAGCAGGTCGACCCGATCGGCTTGGAGGAGATGAAAGCCGCCACGGAGCCGCCCCTGCCGGTCGAACACCACGCCGCGCTCGGAATGGACGCCGACCTCGGCAGGCAGTCGGAAGCTCTCGTTGGCGATCGTCTTGATCGTCGCCATGTCACCGGTGAGGAACTTCCACCGGCTCAGGTCGGCGTCGAAGCGGTCGGCGTAGCGGCGGAGGACTTCCGGCGTGTCGTTCTCGGGGTCGCAGGTGAGGCTGACGACGACGAGGTCGGGGGAGTCGATTTCTCGGAGCATGTCAGCCAGTGCCTGATTCTCCCGGAAGCATGGCCCGGGACAGTTGGCGAAGAACACGCTCCCCACCCACACCTTCCCGGCCAGCGACCGGGAGTCGAAGGCTTCTCCGGCCTGATCGGTGAGGACGAAATCGCTCACCCTCGCCCCCGGCTCCTCAAGCTTGGCTGGCACCGGAGGCGGGGCTTCGGAAGCGGCAATCGTCGGGGCCGGCTGGCGTGGTTCGCGACAGCCCACGGCCCCGGGGATCATCAACACGACCGTCCCGACCGCGAGCACGATCGATGCGGCCGGCGTCTTCGACCGTTGCACCGGCACAAGCCCCGATGTCGATCGGGGGACGTGGCAGTGGGCCGCGGCGAAGTGGGGTGACGTGGCGGGGGCAGTCACACGCGGCATCGGAGCTCCGGACGAGGGGACGGGAAGTTCAGTGGGCGGAGGGATCGGCGAGCACCTGCGATTCGGCTGCCGCCCGTTCCATCAGGCGAAGATCGGCCGGGCGGGCCATGTGGAGCACCCGTTCCTGTGCCGCCATCCGGTTCCGCATGCCGACGTCGGGAACGAGCATGAGCGCCAGGAAGATCGCCATCATCGCGGCCGGGATCGTGAGAACGTACTTCCAGTTCGCTTCCCAGAGGACGTGCATGAAGAACAGCACTACGAGCATCGCCTTCGTGCACGAGACGGCCATCATGAAGGCCCAGCCGACATGCGGTTCGTCACGCCATGGCCAGACCGAGGAATACGTGAGGAACGACATCGTCGTTAGCACGCACAACGCGGCGAAGACCGCCAGGTATTGCCCAATGCCGCCGTGCGACTCGTGGCTATCACCATGGCCGTCACCGTGGCCGTGGTCACCGTCATGGTCGTGGGCGGAGGACGACGGAGCGCCAACACGCGTGATCGGTCCGTGGGAGTCGGCGGGGGAATTGTGCTCGGACATGGAAACCTCGGGCTCGAATGGCGGTTGGCGACGATGCGGGGGGTGGATGGCGGATGGGGCGGGAAGTCGTTCCCGCCCGGTCAATCGACCTCAGAACAGGTAGAGGAGCGGGAAGAGGAAGATCCAGACGAGGTCGACGAAGTGCCAGTAGAGACCGGCGTTTTCGATCATCCCGGCCCGCTTCCGGTCGAGTCGGTAGGTGAGGAGGATCGCAAAGACGAGGAGGCCGACGGCGACGTGGATCGCATGGAATCCGGTGAGGAGGAAGTAGGTGCTCGCCCACATGTTTCCCCCCGGGATAACCGCCGGCAGACGGAGCCATGGAAAAGTGTCATTGAGCCCATGGGCGTGGCCCCCATGTCCACCGCTGCCTTCCGAAGGCAGCGGCATGATCTGGTCAGCCACGACCGCAAGGTCGAAGGGTTGTTGGTCGGGGCTTACGACCATTTGGCGGATTTTCTGGAGCCGGCGACGGGCCGACGCCTCGTCGGTGCTGAGCTTGTCTTCGGGGGTGTCGTCGAGGGCCTTGAGTTGTTCGATCATCGCCGGTTCGCCGAGCCGGGCACGGACGGCCGCGCCGTAGTAAAGGTCGGGCTTCTCGTAGATCCGGCTGTGGGGTTGGGCCGGGTAGATGCCGTGGGAGAACTTCGCCGAGTACTCGTAGCCCTTGATCCCGAGGAACAGGGTGCCGAGGAGGAGCGTGGCGAGCATCCAGTTCTTCGCCATCGCCACCTTGTTCGCCTTGGCGGCCTCGAGTGCCAGGACGATCGTCACGCTCGAGCAGATGAGCACGAAGGTGTTGAACGCACCAATCGGTTCGCTGAGATGGACATGGTGGGGCTTCGGCCAGACCGCGGCACCGAACCGGAGCACGACGTAGCTGCCGAGGAGCGCGGCGAAGAACATGATCTCCGTCGACAAGAAAAGCCACATGATCAGCTTCCCCTTCGAGAGGGGAAGGCCAGGCTGGTACTGGAGCACGATGTGTCCGTGGCCAGCCCCGTGGTCATCATGCCCATGGGCATCGCGATCGTCGTGACCGTGGGAGATCGAGTGGGCGGAGGCGTTCATGGGCGTGTCTGGGAGGGGTGAGGCAGCGCGTCGACGACGCGGCTTGCGTGATCGGGGGATTCAGGACGGGGGACCGCCGCAGGCAACCGCAGCGACGAGGATGGCGACGAGGGAAGCGAGGGAAACAAGGAGGAGGCCACGGGCGGAGGCATCGTCACGGGCCACCGCGAACCGCATCGTCGCCGCCACGTAGGCGACCGACGCAGTCGCTGCCACAAGGAACATCCAGACGCTCGCCGAGGGGACGGCCAAGAGGAGGCTCACGGGAACCATGGCCAAAGCCGCTGCCAGCGCCTGCCCTGCGGCTCGAAGCCCGCCTGGATCGACGACGGTGAGCATCTTCAGACCGGCATCGGAATACTGCCGGCGGTAGAGCCAAGCGATCGCCATGAAGTGGGGGAACTGCCAAAGGTACAGAACGGTTGCCAACGCGCCGGCGGCGATTCCACCGGCTGCGTCACCGGCCACGAGGCGCGCCGGGCCACCGGCGGCAAACCAGCCGATCGCCACGGGGAGGGCCCCTGCGACGGCGCCGACGGCGGTGTTGAGCGGCGTCACCCGCTTGAGCGGGGTGTAGACGAGGACGTAGAGCAGCCAGGTCGCAAGCGACGCGGCACTGGCGGCCCATCCCCCGCCGGCGACCGTGATCGCCAAGCCTGCGACAAGCAGGCCCGCTGTGAGAATCCAGGCATCGCGCACTCCCATCCGACCGGTCACCAGCGGGCGGGCGGCGGTACGCGGCATGAGCCGATCGGTGTGGCGTTCGACGATCTGGTTGGCGATGCTCGAACTGGCCGCCACGAGCAGCGTTCCGAGAATGACGACGGCCAAGCCGACTCCGTCGACGCTCCGCCCGGCCGTCAGCCACGCCGCCGTGGCGACCGTGGCGAGAACCATGACGGCGATCCTGGGGCGAACGAGTTTGGAGACGTCGGCCGCCGTGGACGCGACGGCGCCAGCCGAAGGAGCGATCGACGGCTCGGCCGCCATCGGGAGCGTTTGAGAGGGGGAGGTCATCGGGCACCTCGCTCGGGACGCGTCTGCAGGGCGACGGCTCCGGAAAGTGGTTTCCCCGTTCCATCGGAACGGCCGCGGCCTTGGCGACCGAATCGGGCGATTCTTTCGAGACGCTCGGCCCCACCCCATTCCAGCGCCAGGACGACCGCCGCGCCGAGGATCATCATCCCGAGAATCACATGCCCGGTGATCACAGCGGCGCCACGCGGACTCCGGGCGAGGACAGCCTCGGCAGGGGCCCAGGCCTCCTGGAGCCACGAGGGCACCCCCCACGTGAACAGCCAGGCGCCGCCGCCAAGAAGAAGCTGCCCCATCACCATCGCGAGGATCGTCAGCGACCAGCGTCGCGCCGCACGCGATTCGTGCGGCTGCCAGGCGATGACCGTCAACGCCGAAAGGACGGTCACTGCCGCCGCGCCGGCCAGATGGATCGCCACCATCCAGCGGAACGTGGAAGGAGCGAGCGTGGCATCGGCATGCCGCAATTGGGCGCCGGCGACGAGTTGGAGATAGGCCGCCACCGCCAAGGCCGTCGGCAACGAAGCCCCCACCGCCCACGACGGCAGCGGAAGACTCAGCGACCCGACCGCGACGAATGGATCGTGCAACACCGGCTCGCTGCGCTCGGTCGTAGATCCGGATGACTCCCCCCTGCCCTGCCTTCCGGCGAGGACGGCGATCGCCGTCGCAACGGCAAAGAAGAGGGGGCCGGTGCAGGCATGGACCTTGGCGACGGTCTTGTCATCGAGAATGACGCGGAGGCCGCCGAGGGCTCCCTGAACGACGACGAGCACGACTGCCGCCACGACGAGCCAACGCACGGCCGGCGAGGCACCGCGGCGGAAGGTAACGGCCGCGAGAACGAGGGAAAGCAGCCCTGCGGTTGCTCCAAGGAGCCGGTGGCCGTGCTCGAGGAACAGGTCCCACGGTCCCCAGAACCACTCGACGAGCGGGTAGAGGAACATGTTGTGGCCGAACGTCCCCGGCCAGTCGGGCACCGCCATCGCCGCGTCGTAGGTGGTGACCAACGCCCCGAACGAGAGCAAGAGCGCCGTCGTGGCGACGAGCATCCATGCGACGACGCACGGCCAATTGACCGTCGACCTCGCGGTGGATGATGTGCCGATGGTGGCGCTGGCCATGGACGGTGCCGTCACGCTCTGTCGGGGAATCGATCAGGCGTGGGCGGCCGCAGCGGCCGCCGCTTCCGCGGGATGGGGGGGATCGGTCTGCATGAGATGGTCCTTCTCGCACCCCGGCACGGAGTATTCGTAGGGGCCGCGGTAGACCACCGGTTGGAAGTCGAAGTTGCCATGGCCTGGAGGGCTCGGGGCGGTCCACTCGAGCGTGTTGGCGTTCCAGGGATTCCGGCCGGCGATCGGCCCGCGGAACATGCTCCAGAAGAAATTGATCGCGAAGATGATCTGCGTCGCGACCATGCCCATGGCACACCACGTCATGAAGGCGTTGAGCGGTTGCAGGTGGTGAAACGTCTCGTAGTGGTAGGCGTCTGCAAGCCGCCGGGGGAAGCCGACCGCACCGAGGATGTGCATCGTGAAGAAGGTGCCGTTCAGGAAGATGAACGTCAGGAAGAAATGGACCTTCCCCCAAAACTCGTTCATCGTCCGGCCAAACATCTTCGGGAACCAGAAATAGATGCCGGACCATACGCCCATCGCGGTGCCTGCGAAGAGGACGTAGTGGAAGTGGGCGACGATGAAGTAAGTGTCGTGGATGAAGATGTCGACGGGCGTGGCCGCCATGAAGATGCCCGACAGTCCCCCGATGATGAACATCGAGACGAACGAGATCGCAAACAGCATGGCAGTCGTGTAGTGGATCCGCCCGCCCCAGATGGTGCCGAGCCAGTTGAACGTCTTCACGGCGCTGGGGAGAGCGATCATCATCGTCGCCACCATGAAGGTGACGCCGAGGGCCGGGTTCATCCCCGAGATGAACATGTGATGGCCCCAAACGATGAATCCGAGCCCGGCGATGCCGGCGATCGAATAGACCATCGGCCGGTATCCGAACAGCGGCTTCCGAGCAAACGTCGTGAGGATGTCGGAGACCATCCCCATCGCCGGCAGGATCATGATGTAGACGGCCGGATGGCTGTAGAACCAGAAGAGGTGCTGCCAGAGGAGCGGTTGCCCGCCGCCGGCACCCGACATGGCGTTGTTGATGATGTTCCCCTCGGGGCTGAAGAAGCCGGTGCCGATGAGGCGGTCGGTGAGTTGCATGAACCCGGCTGCGGTGAGAACCGGCAGGGCGAAGGCCTGGAGGATCGCGGTGATGAACATCGCCCAGATCGTCATCGGGAGACGGAACATCGTCATCCCGGGGGCACGCATGAGGATAATCGTCGTCATGTAGTTGACGCTGCCGAGCATCGACGACACGCCGACCATCGTCAGGCCGAGGAGCCAGAGCGTCTGCCCCATCCCGCTTCCCGGGGCCGAAACGGTGCTCGTCGAAAGCGGCGGATAGCTCGTCCAGCCACCGGCAGCTGCCCCACCCTCGACGAAAAAGCTGGCGCCGAAGAAGAAGAACGCCGGCCACATGAACCAGTAGCTCAGCATGTTGAGCGTCGGGAAGGCCATGTCGTCAGCGCCGATCATGAGCGGGATGAGGAAGTTCCCGAAGGCCCCCGCGAGGATCGGGATGATGACCAGGAAGATCATCACCGACGCATGCATCGTGAAAAGCATCGTGTAAAACTCGGGCGCCATCTGGCCACCGTGCTGGGCGAAGAGCTTGCCCAGGACCGGCACGTCGGACCAAGGCCAGGCCACCTGCCAACGGACGGCCAGGGCGAGGAGGCCGCCGATGAGGAACCAGACCAGCGTCGAGAACAGGAACTGCAGCCCGATGACCTTGTGATCCTTCGAGAACACGTAGGTCGAGAGGAAGGTCGACAGCGACGTCGAGCCGCGGGTGGCGACGTGATCGTGATGCGCCGTTTCCTTGGGAGGAGCGTGCGGTTGCGTGACGGTGCTCATCGGTGTTGGCCTCTGGATAACTCGCCCGAGCGTTGGTGCTCGATGGCGGGGGCTGTGGATGGGTGATTGAACGTGGATCGCGTACGGGGGCTGATGAGAGCTAATCGGCCGCGGCCACGGGGATTTCTTCCGGACCGCGCTGGGTCGCTTTCTGTTCGGCTTCGATCCGTGCCAGCCAGCGGTCGAAGTCGGCCCGCGACTCCACCGTCACTCGACCCTTCATCTTGTAGTGGCCCCAGCCGCAGACCTCGGCACAGACGATGTCATAAGTGCCCGTCTCGGTCGCCTTGAACCACACCGGTTGCTTCATGCCGGGGACGGCATCCTGCTTCACGCGGAGGTTCGGCAGAAAGAAACTGTGGAGAACGTCCATGCTCTTGAGTTGAACGAGGAAGTCCTCGTCAATCGGCACATGGAGGTCGTTGACGACGAACAGATCGTCCTCGGTGCCCAGCGTCTCGTCGCGCCCCGGATACCGGAGCCGCCACTCGAACTGACGGGCCACGACCTCGACCGAAGGAGCCATCCGGGGCCTCCGCATCTTCACGTCGGCCCAGGTGTTCATCTGGTAGATGGCGAGGAAGAGCATCGTCGCCGCTGGGATGATCGTCCACACCACCTCGAGGGTGTGGCTCCCGTGGATGTACGTAGCCGGCTTCGAGGAAGCCGCGGCGTCATACTTCCACATGAACCAAAACAGGATCAATTCGGTCGCCAGGAAGACGACGCCGGTGAGGACGAGAATGAAATAGAACAAGCCGTCGATCGACTTGCCGTGAACCGAGACGTCCTTCGGGAGCCAGTGATCGTAGTACGGAGCGACG
Source organism: Planctomycetaceae bacterium (assembly GCA_947453375.1). Taxonomy (GTDB): domain Bacteria; phylum Planctomycetota; class Planctomycetia; order Pirellulales; family UBA1268; genus QWOP01. Next base: position 9,098 of record CANGGT010000033.1, on the reverse strand, counting down.
ATGAAGACGGCGCTACCGAGGACCGGGACGAGGAGGAACAACAGACTCCAGGCGATCCCGCTCCAGCGGCGGCCCTTGGGCAAGCCGTCGGCCCAGGTATCGCCCGGGATCTTTCCCGGAGGAGACCCGCCAGAACCGGCATTGCGATCGCGATTGTCGTGGTCCACGGCCGTCTGCTCCGCTGGTTGGGAAGGTGGCTTTGAGTGAGGTGTTGATGAAGATGTCGAACGATGGCGATCGTGACGCTTCTGATCGTTCAGAGGCGTCGGCGAGGATCAGAACCGGTCGCGGGCGACCATCGGCCGGTCTGCCCCAAGCTCGCCGTCGAGTTCATAGGGGAGTGAGCGGACGTAGTTGACGATGTGCCAGATGTCCTCCGGCGGAACAGTCCCCTTGGCCGCGGGCATCGGGGCGCCGTTGATTCCGGCGTGGATCCGGTAATAGAGATCGAGCGGGCGACGTCCGCCGCGGTAGATGCCGCGGCGGAGGTTACGGGGAGGAATCGTCCGCGGTTCGAGGGAGTCACCGTCGAGCACGCGGTGGGCCCGATTGGCCCACTGCTTGTCGTCGGTGCCGACAACCTCCTTCGTCCATTCGACGATCGTCTTGTTCCAGTCGTCGTAGTCGTTGGCCTGCCCGTCGCCCATCCCCGTCGGGCCATGGCACTTCACGCAATTCGCCTTGTCGCCATAGAACAGCTCACGCCCCTTGGCGATCGACGCCACCATGTCGATGTCCGCCGGCATCTCGGGCACTGGAATCAGCGCGTCGGCAGCCGCCTTCCATTTCTCAGCAACGGGCTCGAGGACCTCGCCCACGAGGAACTCGCGGGTTTCGGGGAGCTTGCCCTCCGCGTCGTCGTCGAGTTCGAAGTAGGCCCGCATGAGGCCCAGTTCCGTCTCGCCGCGGATCGAGAGGTACTTGACGTACTCCACGAGGGCATCAATTTGCGTTTCGCTGAGGAGCGCGAAAGAAGGCATCGAGGTGCCGGGGATCCCGTTTTTGAGAATCCGGGTGAGGTCGGCGTGCGTCGGCTTGTCGGCTCGCTCGGTGCTCTTGAACTTGTAGATCCCAGGACGGTAGTCGCGGGGATAGGGATTAAGGAACGCGGCGGTGGGCCCGAGGGCGTCGCCGGTGACACCGTGGCAGTGGGCGCAGTGTTCACGGTAGAGGCCGTTCTTGCGGCCGACGATGTCGCTACGGACCGGGCCGGCGGCGAGGCGGAGTTTCGCCTCGTCGAGGCCGGTTTCCGGGAGAGCGACCGGGTCGTCCGGCGTGCCGAACATGGCCGTCATCAACGTCGCCACCTGACGCTCCTGGTCAGGCGTCAGTTTCTGCTTTGTCGCCTCGACCATGTTGAGGCGGAACCAGGCCGGAGGGGTTGCCCCGCAGCCAGTGCCCCCGATCACGACCAGGAGTGCCAGAACGATCTTGACGCTCCACGCCGGGAACTGGCCTCGGGCGTGTCGGACGTCGGCGGAAGTGGTGAGATTCATGGTTGTGGGATGGAGGGGGCGGAGAAGGGATCAACCACCGAGCGCGGATGCTGGCACCTCGAGCGTGCCGATGTCCTTGACCTCGTCGGCTTCGATCTTGACCTGGAATCGACCCTTCGGGGTCCACTTGAGATCGGGCTTGGCAAGGCCCAAGGCACCGTTGGGGCCCGTGGACCGCTCGTGCCAAACTTGGAACTCGAGCATTTCCCCGGCCGGCAGGTCGGGAATCGTGAACGAACCGTCCGTGGCGCTTACGCCGACGTAACCATCCTTGCGGAAGACGACATAGGCCTTCATCCACGGATGGATGTTGCAGGTCACCATCGTCGGCATGCCGGTCTCGGCTTCGGGCTTGAAGAGCGTGCCGTCGCCTGCGGGGATCAACTGGTTGAAACTCGTCCCGGCGATATTCGTGTTATGGCCGACGGGGTCGCTGTTGTGGACATCGATCGATTGCCCGACTCTGGCCGCGAACACCGGCGTGATGAACTCACACTGCTTCTGGTCGAAGACGACGGGTGTCGCAGGCGGTTCTGCTTCTTTGACCCGGCTCGACTTGCGGACGAACACCACCACATTGGCGAGCCCCTTCGACGAAGGGTCGACGAGGAGCGACCGATCGAGAAGTTTGACGCCGTCCTTCGAGCAGACCTCGGTGTCCTTGTCGACCGCCAGCGTCTTCGCGTCGGCAGGAGTGCCCGCGAACACGAACCGACCCTTGAGCGTCCCCCAGCCAGTGCCGGTGGCCGCTGCGTCGGTGCCGGTTTCGGCGACACCCCCGGTCGATGTCACGAGCGCCGTTCGAACCCTCTCGGCGGCGTCTGCGTCCACTGCCGGTTGACCGACTCGGCCGTCGCCGCAGCCGGAGCCGAGCGGCAAGAACACCAAGGCCAGTCCCAAGCGGGCGACGGCGCCGCGGGCGCGCCGAACGCCTGTGTCCACAACGGCCGGAGCCGATCGCTCATTTCTTGAACAGGTTGGCATCGAGCACCATCTCCCCGAGGTCGTTGTCACCGGCGGCAACCTTGATCTTCTTCCGGCCCTTGGCGATCTTCTCAGACTTTCCCTTGACGCTGATCTCGCCGATGTAGCCGGCCTTCTCGTGCCAGAGTTGCAGTTCGATGTCACCGGCCGGAAGGTTCTTGATCTCGAAGCTGCCGTCGGCAGACGAGACGGCACCGTACGGGTTCGGACGGACGAGCACCCAGCCCTTCATCCAGGGGTGGATGTTGCACGTCACCTGGGCGGGAATCGCCTCTTCGGCCTTGAACGTCACGTTCGACTCGGCGCCGGCAGCGATCAGACTGTTGGAAGGAGGATTCTTGAGCGTCGCGATGTTGCTGTTGTGTCCGACGGTGTCGGAGTTCTTGAGCGTCAGCGGTTGGCCGATCTGCACGAAGGCGACGTGCGGCTCGAACCGGCAGTTCTTGTTGTCCATCAGAACCGGATCTTTGGCCGCTGCGGCGTCGGGATGAACCTTCACGTCCTTGTCACGGACGAAGACGACGACGTTGGCGATGCCGCCATCCGCACCGACCGAGAGTTCCTCGTTGAGGAGTTTGTGCTTGCCACAGACTTCAACGTCCTTGTCGGCCTTCAATTCAGCCGCCGTCGGCACGGTGCCGCCGAACTTGAAGCGGCCCTTGACGGTGCCCCAGTCGTCGGCGACGGCGGCTTGCGTCGCGAGCAACAGGGCCAGGGTGGCCGAAGCACCGATGGAAGAGTGAATCCTCGTGAAGCGACGGGTCATTATTGGGTCTCCGGGGCGGATCAGGCGGAATTGTGTCGGGCGATCAGTCGCGGCCGGCGGCCGCGATCGTGCGGTCACCGCCGGGCTGACTCGGATTGAGCAGCGTCACGCTGCCGGCTCCTCCAGGAATCGTAGGCGCTGGTCCGTCGGTGGGGCCAGGAATCGGTTCGACCGGCGCCGATTCGATCGAGGCCGCCGGAGGGGGGGCTGCCGGGTCCGCGGCCGGTTGCTGCTTGAAATAGGCGTCGAGAGAGAGATTCCGCTTCGCAAACCGGTCGTAATGCATGAGAAGATCGGTGAGCGCGTCGAGCTGCTGCTCGCTCGTGCCGTGATACAGATCCTGGCTGACCGGCTTGTCGAACGGGATGTTGACCGGCATACCCGTGTAGGGGAGGTACCGCTTCGGGTTGGCGATCCAGTTGTGAACGTAATCCGGCCGGAGACGTTCATGCACGACTTCGAGTTGCGGCGCCAGGGCCTTGGGATTGCCTGGCGGAGAATACGACCCGACGAGGTGGCACTTCACGCAGTAGTTGTTGTTCGTGACGATCTTCATTGCCCCTTCGAGATGCCCCGGATGGGTGGCCTCGGCCGTGGTCACCGAGCTCTCGTCGAGCCGGGGATCGTAGACATAGGGGTAGTCGGCACCGTCAACGGCGGCGAAGTAGTTGACCAGAGCCGAGGCTTCGGAAGACAGGAAGTTGAACTTCGGCATCCGTAGCACTGCCGCCGGCCTGATCGGCATCGGATTGAGGAGGAACCTGTGCAGCCAGCCGGACTGCACCTTCTTCCCTTCTCCGACGAGCGGAGGCGGGAGCCAGCCCCAAGCGTCGTCGGGCTTCACGTTGGGGTTGATCTCCTTCTCGTCGGCGATCACCACCGGGAAGAGGAGACGGGCAAGATCTCCGCCGTTGGCGGGGTAGTGGCGGCCGGCCTCGAGGGCGTCGTTGGGCACCATCACGTTCGGCCCACCGACGATCCGCGGGGTTCCGTCGACCAAAGCGTCCTTCCAGAGCATGAACGGACGGTGCGGGACAGCCTCGGCATCGTCTTCTTCGATCGGAACGCCATCCTCGTCAACGTACTGGGGCTTCCCCGTCTCCGGGTTGATGGCCGGCATGCCGACAAGCGTTGCCTTGCGGCGTCCCTGGCGATCGATGACGAGGGAATCGGTGACGTTCCCCGGAGTGAAGTGAGGAGAGAGGAACGGATAATCGGCCGACTCCTGCCCTTCACCGAGAGACTCGGGGCGGTAGCGGACGTCCCACCGGTCCATCTGCAGCGTGTGGCAGCCGCCACAGTTGTATTGCTCGGCAACTTTCAGCCCCGAGAGCCGGGCCTGCTCCCGATCGCTCGGCGTATAGACGAACTGCGGGGCCGGCGGCTCGGCAACGAGGCCGAGAACAAACGTCATCACCGCTTCCCGTTGCGTGTCATTGAACGGGAACTTCGGCATCCTGTAACGCTCGTTGTACCCCTTGTTCTCCGCCTTTTTGTAGTCATAGCTGCGTGGAGCACGGAGCTTCTGCCAGAGGAAGCCCTCCCGTTCGTGGGCGAGGAGTTTCTCGAGGAAGAACCCGGTGTCAGGGTCGACCGATTCGGGCGTGACATGGGATTCCTCGACCGCGGCGTAGGCCAGATCGGAGTCGAGTCCATCGACGATCTCGGCCTTTTCGGCATGGCCGTGAGCATCGCCGTGATCGGCTCCGTCGGCTCCCAGCATGTGGTCGGTCGGAGCCGCGTGGCCGCCGTGGTCTCCATGATCGGAATGACCAGAATGGCCACCGTGATCGTGGGCGAGTTGGTGCATGACGAACTGGGACACCTGCTCGAAAGCAATCTTCGACGACTCCTTCCGGCCCCAATCGGCCAGAGCCGCTCCGGCCGCCTTCGCATCCTCAAAACCGGGGATGTCGTGACAGCCGGCGCAGGAGAGCTTGGCGATCGTCTTCTTTCCGACGTAGTCGAGGAGTTTGGCGTCACGGTTGGCTTGGGTGACGTCGAGGAGCATCCGCTCGTCTCCCAAGATCGAGGCCATGTCCGCGCCCAGGCCGGTGGCAAGAACATTGCGGGCCCGCACCTCGGGGAATCGTTCCTTGAGGTACATCAGAGCCAGTTCCTCGGTCGCGGTCCGCTCTGCATCGGTGAGCGACGTGGCCGAGGGCACGTCGGTCGCCTGCCAGCCCTCGGTGGAGGTCAGCAGGTAAGCAGTAGCGTCGGCAGCCGGGTCGCTCACGCTGCCATCGGCCTGCTTGACCGGCTCCAGGAGCACATTGGGCATGACCGTCCGCGGGTGATAGCGAGCCGGCTCACGGAGCCAGCTGTAAAGCCATTCACTTCCACGGGGGTGGGAAGCAACCTTGGCACCGATCCGGGAAAGATTCGGCCCGTGGGTGCTCGTCGCCTCCGGGAAGTCGCCGTGCTGGTGGCAGGCGAGGCAGCCGCGGACTTGGACAACCTTCTTGCCGCGCTCGATATCGGGAGCAGCGGTGATGCCGTCCCACGGGGCGACATACTCAAACGGGGCGCTGGCACCCTGGAGATAGGTGATCATCGAGCGGATTTCGATCGGTTCGTAGCGTTTCGAATCCTCGAGGCTCTTGCCGGAGAGATGCTCCCAGAGACCGAAGAAACGCGGCATCTTCGTCGATGGGCGGAAGTCCTGGGGGTTTCTCAGCCAGGAATAGAGCCACTCGAAGCTGTCCTTGGCGGCAACATGCCGGAGGCTGGGGCCGACCTTGGGGAGCGACCCGGGAGTCTCAGGTTCTTTGAGCTGGGCGGCCAGCGTGTGGGACCGAGCCGAGAGCTTTGCGTCGCCGCCGGTGGAGGCGTCGAGTTCGAGGAGCTCGCGGAGACGCCCGCGGGAGAGCTTCCCGTCTGGGCTTGAACGGACATCCTCGACGAGCCGCTTCGCGTCGTCGCCGAGCGACTCGAGGCCCGGGTCGGCGGCGATCGCTTCAGCAACCTCATGGTAATTCGGAGCGACACGCATGTCGGGCCCGATGCGCTTGTCGGGGCCGGCATAGCCATTGATCTCGTGGCAGCCGTAGCAGCCGTACTGGCGGATGAGGTGGTAGCCCTCGACAACCTTCGGCGCAGGAGGCTCGGGGAAGCGCTCACTCGGCTCCAGATCGACGACCTGATGATGGCACTTCAGGCAGCTCGATTCCTCGAATCGGTTCGGGAGCATCGGGAAGATCCAGTGATGGTTGTTGAACCATCCATGCTCGTCGTGCCATTCGTGGGCTTGGGTTGGCGTGTCGGGGCTGTGGGAGGCCCACTTGAAGCTCGTCGCGCTTCCTTGGCCCTGATGACAGATCGTGCACCCGAAGGTCTGCATCGGATGAGGGCTGGTCGAGCCGACGAAGAGATCGAGACGGGGATGGGTGGCATACGGCTGGGGCACGCCGCGACGGATCGCCAGTTGGAGTGGACGCCCGGCCTCCGGGGATTCGACGAGGGTGGTGACGGCCGCATCACGAACGAGGGTCTTGCCGCCGTCGATGCCGGCGATCACATCACCGGCCGTGAGCCCGGCTACTGCTGCCGGCGAACCGGGGACCACGAAGCTGACCGTGGGGTCTTCAGCACGGAACAGACCCTGCGGGGCGAGGGCGAAGCCGTAGAGTTTCTCGAGTTGGGCGTTGCCGTTGCCTTCGACGGAAGGGCGCGGTGCCCCCGTTTCGGCGGCCGTGGGGAGCGTGATGGCCACATCGGATTGCTCGCAATACGCGGGTTCGGTGGGGGCTCCGGGGGCCGACTTGTCCATTCCCTTGTGACAGGTGATGCAGCGGTCGAACCGAGCGACATCGCGGAAGTTGTTGTTGATGGTGAGTTGCGGCAGCCAGATCTGGTCGACGCGAAGAGGGCCGTTGAAGGCGTCGAGAACCGGGAGTTCGAGGAGCGTCTTGCCTGTATTGGGAGCGCGATCCTTGAGCGTCTTCGCCAGTTGACCGACCTTGTTGCGGTGGTCGGCAAGACTCTTGGCCGCGGCATCCTCGGTCGCTGTGACGTTGCGGAGGATCGCCTCGAGGCCCTTGCGGTGCGTGTTCGCGACCTGATTGGCCTGAGTGGCCTCGACAACCTCGGCCTGCTTTGCCTCGGCGATCCCGAGCAATGAGTCGAGCCTGGCCTGCGGTGCCCCCTCGGCAACGCCAAGTTCGTAGTCGGCACGACACTTGTCGAACTCGGCCTTCCGGAGCTTGAGCCTCCCGGCGAGGTTGTCCTCGCGGAACTTGGCCCGCTTGGCAATGTCGCGCATCCGCTCGACCAGGTCGCCACGGATCGTGAGCCGCTCGCTCGGATCGGACTGCGATACGAGACGGTCGACGTCGGCTTGGACAAGATCGGCAGCGACGGCGTCCTCGTCGATCGTTCTTGCCTGCTCGAGGAATGCGGCCGTCAAACTCGGGTCGATCGCCGCGCGCCGGGCGTCAGCGAGCGCAGCCTCGAGTTCGGCCGTCTTCGCGGCGTAGGTGTCGGAGCTCTCCTCTGCCACGCGGGACGCCGCCGACCAGGTTTCCAGGTCTCGGAAGCCCTTTTGGTACTTCTTCCAGGGGCGGTTGTGGTCGGCTGCGAGCATGGCGATTGTCGTCAGCAGCAGCACGATCGCCGTGATACCGAACACGACGTGCAGCAGCTTCAGGTTGCGCCAGGTTTGTTCTGTGGCAGGCATGGAAACGGCTCAGAGGGAGGGAGGCCCGCGGTGTCGACCCGCGATCGGACGGCTGGACGTTCGACCGCGTCAGAAGTTGAGGGAGAACTCCGGGATGCTGATGAGGTACTTCAGGTTCAGCGTCCAGCGGAGGATCATTTTCAAAGGGAGCGTGAGCATCAGCAGCATGAGGTTGATCATCACCAAGTAGCGGACGAAGCCCATCTTGGCGAAGTACTTGCGGAACACGGTCACGGCGAGGAGCGGCGGGAGCAGGAACAGGTAGGCGGCCATGATGAGGAGACCGGGTGCCTCGCGGAGGAGGATTGTCCCGACCTGGGCGTACCACGGCGCGTCAGAGGCAACTCGCGGGAGCGGCTGATTGAGCAGGTTCACCCAGAAAAGCTGCGGCAAATCGACGTTGTTGAGCACCTCGACCTTGTAGGGGCTCCAGTACTCGAACGGCCCGAAGAAGTTCCAGTTGGGACCGCGAAGAAACGTGCCGAGGATGATCAGGGTGATCCACAGTTCGAGAAACCCGAACTGGAACGTGAGATAGGCAAACTTCCGCTCGTTGATCGAGTAGTAGCCGTTCCCCTTCTTGTTGAAGTCGAGGTAGGGCATCGCCATCAGCCCGAAGATGACGATGCTCGGAAGCGTCACGCCGGCGTACCAAGGGTCGAAGTAGACGAGCATCTCCTGGAGGCCGAGGAAGTACCACGGAGCCTTGGAGGGATTCGGCGTCTTCACGCTCGAGGCAGGCTCTTCGAGCGGAGCGGGAAGGAGGAGCGCCCAGGCGAGGAGGAATGCCGCCACCCCCACCATGCAGATCAGTTCGGTGTAAACCAGATCGGGCCAGACGAGAACTTTTTCGTCATTCAACTTTTCCAGCGGCGGAAGCCCCTGGGCGATCCGTTCGTCGTTCTCGACGGCCTGCTTCGTCGCCACCCACGTGAAGAAGGCCAAGAGGAAGACGAGGCCAACGATCGGCACGTTGTCAGCCTTCATGACGATCGAGGCGAAGTTCTCGTCCGCCATCGCCAGTCCCATCAACAGCAAGGAGGCGTTGAGGACCGTCCACGCCACCATCGGCTTGACGAAGAACTTCCGGAAAACGAATGCCCCCACGAACAGGGCCGTCGTTCCGGCGGTGTAGTTCACCGGACCGGAGAGGCTGTTCACCAGTTTTCGGACCCAC
>CANGGT010000032.1 GCA_947453375.1 Planctomycetaceae bacterium | reverse complement strand
GCCGCCGTGCTGCCGGATCTGCTCGACGAGGGCCTGCTCGCCGGCGGTCAGGCTCCCGACGGCGCTTGATTCGGTCGACCCGGTCGGGAGGGCATCGGCCCGGTCGCGACGGTCGAATGACACCGCCGGCATCTGCGCCGGCATCGCAGGGAGATCGGCGGCAGCCACGGCCGCCACGGCGTTGCTGGGGTACGAGCTGCGGTAGACGAAGGAGAGGCCCGATTCATCGAGCTGCTCGTGGATCGAGGGGAGCGCGGCGAAAAGGCCCTCGTTGTCGGTCGGATCGGCCGCGTTGCAGACGCCGATGAGCGTGCCATCAGTGCCAAACAGACCACCGCCGCTGCGCCCCTGCACCGGCTGGCCGGCGACCTGGACGTTCGGGGGCCCGAGATACTTGTCGACCGCGGTCACGCGGCTGTGGTGGATCGTCGGATCCTGACCGCCGTTGCAGCCGACCGTGACGACCGGCTCACCCGCCGTGGTCGCGCGGTCGATCCCACCGACACGCACAGGCTCGACCGTTGCATCGGTGAAGATGCTCACCAGCGCCAGATCCCGCTTCAGATCCCAGGCGATCAGCTGACCGGCCAGACCGCGTTCGCCGCGCGGCCCGAAGAGATCGACCTCGACGCGCCCCTTACCGGCCGAGTCGCGGAAGATGTGGCCGCACGTGAGGATCAAGGCCTCCCCCTGTCGGCAATCGATCACCGTCCCGGTGCCGAGAGACACCCCATCCCCTCCCTCGACCCGGAGCCGGGCCGTGGCCGAAAGCAACCTCTCCTCGAGCGCCTGCCGGGCGGCAGGATCGAGCGGCGGCGCGCCCGCGGCGGGAAGCGGCCGCGGTTGACGCGGGGATTCGGTGAGCGATCGGGGATCGGGGCGCGGCGGGGCCTGCGATGGGGTCTGGAGCGGGGCAGCGTTCGGGGCGCCGACGACCGTCGCGGGAATCGTCGGCAGAGCACGGGGCGCGGCTTCGAGCGCCAGCGGCGCATCGGCCGGACGGGCCGGGACGGGAATCCCGGGCACGGGTGGCGCTGCCGCTGCCACGGGCATGGCCGGGGCTGCCGCATGGCCTGCAGCCGTACGACTCTTGGTGAGCAGGCGTTCGAGTTCGACGCGAGTCGTCGCCCCGTTGATGCGATCGACCTCCTCACCCTTGACGAGCAACACGTAGCAGGGGACCCCGGTGACCCCGAAGCGACGGACGAGATCCCCTTCGCGATCGACATCGACATGCCGGACGATCCAGCCCGACGCGGCGACCTCGTCGACCAGCGGGGCCATCGAACGGCAGGGCCCGCACCAGGAGGCGGTAAAATCGAGGAGGATGACGTCGGTGGGGGCGACCGCGGAAGTCGTGGCGGAGGCGGTCGGCGGGGCGGCGGCCAGCGCCGTGGCCAGCGTTGACAAGCCCGCCAGGAAGAGCGAGGCCCACGCTGCGGCGCGGAGGAACGACTTCATCCGTGGCTCCGTGGTTTTTTTGGGCGGTTCGGCGGCAGCGTCGGGAGGATCCGGGCACGCATCGGGCCCGGCCGGACTTGGGGGCGGGATACTGCCGGGGCATCCCCCGGCGGGCAAGGCCACTTTTACGTGCGAGCAGTCTGCGGAGGCTTCCCAAGTCGCCCCGATTCCTGCGCCGTTTCCCCCTTCGCTCACCCGTTCCTACAATTCCGTCTCGCTCCTCACCGGACGCCCTCCGTACGCTCCCCCGTCGCCCTCGTCACTTCCCCCCTGCGGCTGCCCACCATGAATGCCCCGACAAGCCGCCGGATCCTCGTGACCTCGGCGCTCCCCTACGCCAACGGGCAGATCCACCTCGGGCACCTCGTCGAGTACATCCAGACCGACATCTTCGTCCGCTTCCAGAAACTTCGCGGTCATGACGCGGTCTACCTCTGCGCCGACGACACCCACGGCACGGCGATCATGATCCGGGCCCGGGCCGAGGAGCGCTCGGAGCGCGACCTGATCGCGGCGATGCGCGAGGATCACCTCAAGGACTTCGCCGGCTTCGATATCGAGTTCGACCACTACGGCAGCACCGACAGCGACGCCAACCGGCGCCTCTGCGGCGAGATCTGGCGGAGCCTGCGTGACAAGGGGCTCGTCGTCAGCCGCGACGTCAAGCAGCTCTTCGATCCGAAGGCTGGGGTATTCCTTGCCGACCGCTTCGTCCGCGGCACCTGCCCGCGCTGCAAGGCGGCCGACCAATACGGCGACGCCTGCGAGAAGTGCGGCGCCACGTACTCCCCGGCCGATCTCGTCGATCCCGTCAGCACCCTCTCCGGGGCCACCCCCGAGATCCGCTCGGCCGAGCATCTCTTCGTGCAACTCGAGCCGATGCAGGGCTTCCTCCGGGAGTGGACGAAGAACTCGGGGGCCCTCGACCCGCGGATCGCCAATTACCTCGCCGGCCACTTCCTCGGCGAGCCGCTCCGCGACTGGGACATCTCCCGCCCCGCCCCCTACTTCGGCTTCGAGATCCCCGACGCCCCCGGGCATTATTGGTATGTATGGTTCGACGCGCCGATCGGCTACGTCGCCGCCACCGACGAGTGGGCGACGGCACGGGGAGGCTCTTGGAAGGAGTGGTGGCACCGTGGCGCCGGCGAACCGGCAGCCGAGATTCACCACTTCATCGGCAAAGACATCACCTACTTCCACACCCTCTTCTGGCCAGCGATGCTCGAGGCGGCCGGGCTTGCCCTGCCGACGAAGGTGCGGATCCACGGATTCCTGACCGTCAACGGCGAGAAGATGTCGAAGAGCCGTGGTACGTTCCTGCTGGCGCGGACCTACCTCGACCACCTCGATCCCGCCTGCCTCCGCTACTACTACGCCGCGAAGCTCTCGGGCAACATCGACGACATCGATCTCAACCTCGAGGACTTCGCCGCCAAGGTGAACTCCGACCTCGTCGGTAAGGTGGTGAACCTCGCCAGCCGGACGGCGCGGTGGCTCGAGGGGGCGGGGCTGTCGGAGACGTACCCCAACGACGGCGGGCTGTTCGCCCAGGGGGCGGTCGACGGCGCCGAAATCGCCGCCGCCTACGACGAGTGCGACTTCGCCCGCGCCATGCGACTGGTGATGGCGGCCGCCGACAGAGCCAACGCCTACGTCGATGCCGAACAGCCCTGGAAGCTCGCGAAGGCGGGCCCCGAATCGGCCGAGCGCCTCCGCGACGTCGCCACCGTGGCGTTGAATCTCTTCCGCCAGATCGTCGTCTATCTGGCGCCGGTGCTTCCGGAATTGGCCACCGAGACCGGCGCGCTCGTCGGTGGCCCGATCCGTTCCTGGGAGGAATCGCGTCACCCTCTCACCGGCGTGGCGGTCGCTCCGTTCAAGCCGCTCGCACGTCGGGTCGAGGCGGCTCAACTCGAAGCCCTCGTTGCCGCCTCGAAGCCCGCTACGCCCCCTTCCGCCCCCTCTTCACCCTCCTCCCCGTCGAATCCCTCTTCCTCCGGAAACGCCTCCGTGACTACCGATCCCGCCGAGCCCCTCGCCGCCGAGCCTCTCGCTCCCCAGTGCACGATCGACGACTTCACGAAGATCGACCTCCGCGTGGCGCGGATCCTCGCCGCCGAGGAGGTGCCGGAAGCGAAGAAGCTCCTCAAGCTCACCGTCAGCCTGGGCGGCGAGGAACGGCGGACGGTGTTTGCCGGGATCAAGGGCTTTCATGATCCGGCGGCGCTGGTGGGGCGGCTCGTCGTCGTCGTCGCCAACCTCGCACCGCGGCAGATGAAGTTCGGCTTGAGCGAGGGAATGGTGGTCGCCGCGAGCGGTGCCGGGGCCACGGGGGTCTATCTCCTCTCCCCAGATTCCGGAGCTCTGCCCGGCATGCGGCTGCACTGAATGAGGCAGGCCTGCCACGGCCTGCTGACGGGCAAGAGATAGGCCGCTGCCGGGTTCGAACGCCCAAGCAAGCCTGCCACGGCCTGCTGACGGGCAAGAGATAGGCCGCTGCCGGGTTCGAGCGCCCAAGCAGGCCTGCCACGGCCTGCTGACGGGCAAGAGATAGGCCGCTGCCGGGTCTGCTGCGGTAAGATGGAGAGCGTACGACGCCCGAAGCGGGATCCTCGCTCAGGCACGGCGGCCTCACAGTCTCTCCATCGGAGTCCATCATGCCGCAGCCGACGATCCTCTTCTCCACCGATTTCTCCCATGCCAGCGACGCGGCCCTCCCCCATGCCGCGGCCTTGGCGCGCCAGAAGGGGGCCCGGCTCCTCATCGTCCACGTCGAGGAGCCACCCCTGGCCTATGGCGGCGGAGAGCTCTATTACGGCCTTCCTGAGCCAGACACCGCGAGAATCCGCACGATGCTTGAAGCGGTGAAGCCGGCCGATCCGGCGGTCCCCTTCGAGCAACGCCTGGCGATGGGGGACCCGGCCACGGAGATCTGCCGGATCGCCGCCGACGAAGGGGCCGAGATGATCATCATCGGCACCCACGGCCGCAACGGCCTTTTCAGGCTTCTCATGGGGAGCGTCGCCGAGTCGATCCTCCGCCGGGCCCCCTGCCCCGTCCTCGTCTACCGTGAGCCCGGTCATAACGCCGGGCAGCGCCCGGCGACGGCCGGCATCTGATCGCCCCTCGAGCGTTACAGGCCGCGCGTGTCCGACCGTTCCGCAAAACTGTCCGCGTCAGTCACCGGCACCCCGCCGCTCCGCGAGCGCCTTGCCCACCGCGCCGGCGTTCGCGCCAGGCTCCGCCAGCGCTTCGACGGCGCGGGCTTCATCGAGGTCGACACGCCGGTCCTCTCCGTCGAGGTCCTCCCCGAGGCGCACATCGATCCGATTCCCGTCGCGGTCGACGGCAGGGAAGCCCCGGTGCAGTGGCTCCAAGCAAGCCCGGAAGCGCTCATGAAGCGTCTCATGGCGGAAGGATCGGGGGCGATCTACCAGTTCGCCCGCTCGTTCCGCGCCGGGGAACGGGGCGCCCTTCACGACGTCGAGTTCGTCCTCCTCGAGTGGTATGCCCCGGGCGCCACGCTCGACGCGACCGCCCCGCTCCTCGCCGCCGTCTGCCACGACGTCCTTGGCACGGAGGGGCTCGAGCGTCTCTCCTGCCACGAAGCCTTCAGGCTCCATGCCGGAGTCGACATCCTTTCCGCCACGCCGGCCGACTGGCGCGACGCCGGGCGACGCCTCGGGGTGGCCGCGCCGCACGGGACGGAAGATTCCCCCGATCTGTGGTTCGAACTCCTCCTTTCGGAGGTCGTCGGCCCGCGGCTCGGCCGCGGCGGACGACCGACGGCGCTCGAACTCTGGCCAGCCACGCAATCGGCCTTCGCCCGACTCGATCCCGAGGATCCACGCCTTGCCCGCCGCTTCGAGTTGTTTGTCGACGGCGTGGAACTTGCCAACGGCTGGGAGGAGGACACGAGCCGCGCGCTCCTCGCCGCCCGGATCGACGAGGCCAACCGCATCCGCGTCGCCGCCGGCCGGCCGGCGCTCCCCGTTCCCCGGCGGCTCCTCGAGGCCCACGGGGATTCGATGCCGGAGGGAGTCGGGGCAGCCCTCGGCTTCGACCGCCTCGTCATGCTCGCCGCCGGTGCGACGACGCTCGATGCGGTCCGCCCCTTCGGCCTCCGCGAAGCCTGAACATCGGGCCTGACGGGCCCTGGGCACCGTCCATCACGCGAGGTGCGTCGAGGGATGGCCCGTTACTGCCCGACGTTGGGGGCGATCCCGGCAACCATCCAGTTGTCGTACATCCGCTGGCCACGCGTCACCGGCTTCGATTGCATGAGCATCCGGATCTCGAGCGGCTTCGAACGCCCCTCGCAGGGACTGATGACGACGACGACGGCCCATGAGTCGGGGAAGCGCTCCTCGGCACCGACGCAGCGGAGCGTCGTCGTCGCGGCACTGCCACACTTGCGGATGTCCTGGATGATCTCGAGGCCGGCAAGCGAGGCCTCCGCCTGCTTCTCCTGGATGTCGGGCGTCGCTTTGGCACTGACCCCCATCCCCATCGGGGGAATGACCTGGGGAAGACAAGTCTTCACGGCATCCCCGAGCCGATCCTCCCGGACCATCTCGAGGAACATCGCCGCGGAAGCCTCGGCCCGCTTGAATGCCACCGAGCGCTGCGTGAGGCTCGTCGCCACCGACTGCACACCGAAACCGACCGCCAGAGCCAAGCCCGCCAGGGCCCACCAGCGGCCGGTCTTGCGATCCCCTCCCTCAGCCCGCTCGTCGCCATCGCCACGAGGCGAGACATCCTTGAGCGCCACCACCGCGAGCGCCGAAGCGATCAGCGGGACGAGCAGCAGCGCCAGCGAGAACACCGCCACGCCTGAGAGGATGCCGGCGAGGAGGGCAAACACGGCGAGCACGCTCACCGGACGGTAGCCCGGGACGACATCCGTACCGTCGGCAGCATCGGAACGGTCAGTTCGCATTCACCCGCAGTCCCTCGGACTGCTCCAGCTTATGGCGGCGGTCGGCATAGCGGAGGATGAAATCCCCATCCTTGTCGAACACGATCGCGCTCTCTGCAGGGTGGGCGAAAGGCCCGCTCGACGTGGCAAAGCGGACCCACCCGAGCCATTTCCGGTCGGGGGCGAGGCCGAAGAACATCCGGCTCTCCGGGGTCGGCTGGACGAGGCTGCGGGGGACCGCCGCGGTGTGGAGGCTCGCCGCCGCGAAACAGACCATCACCCAGGCGGTAATCACCGCGACGATCGGCCCGCCGACGAGTTCCACCTGACGGAGAAACTTGACCTTGGTCGTCGATGCCAGATCGGTGATCAGCCGCATCACGAGGAGGACGACGGCGAAGATTCCCCACAGGCAGAGGAAGTCGATGAGGTAGGTATAGGAGGGCATCTTGGCATCGAGGAAGCCGGCGAGCCGTTCGTACCAGGCGGTCGCGAACGTCGCGGCGGCGACGATGTTGAGGAGCATGATCAGCCCGCTCCACAGCCCCTCGCGCGCGAGGACGAGCGCGATGGCCAGGAAGACGAGGATCAGAAGGAGATTGACGATCATGGTGGTGGGCCTCCCGATTCAGCTGCCGGTCTTCGGCGAGAAGATCCGCTGCATCTCCTCCATCGCGGTGGTGCCATCGAGCACCAGCCGCATCCCCTCGTCGCGCATCGGCTTCATACCGTCCTTGGCCGCCGCCTGGCGGAGCACCTGAGCGTCGGCCTTCTTGGCGATGGCCTTCCGCAGCGTCTCGCCGGAGGCGAGCTCGAAGATGGCCGTGCGGCCAAAATAGGAGGTACCCGAGCAGATCCGGCATCCGGTCTCGCTGGGACGCTTCAAGGTCGGCAGTTCCTCTTTCGTCTTCTTGAACTTCGCAAGCATCTCCGGCGTCGTCTCGAACTCCTCCCGGCACTTCGGGCAGATCTTGCGGACGAGCCGCTGTGAGAGGGAGCCGAGAAGGGTGCGGGCGAGGAGATCGGGAGGAATCCCCACGGCGAGGAGCTTGCTGACGGCGTCGATGGCGTCGCTGGCGCGGAGGCTGAGGATCACGAGCTTGCTGTCGTCGGCATGCTTGATGAGCTCGAGGGCGAGTTCCTTGTCGCGGAGATCGCGGGTTACGATCCCCGCCGGATACTCACGCATCGCCCCTTCGAGGGCGGCCAAGGGGGTGACGTTGGCACGGGCGTCGTAGCGGACCGGCTTGACGTTTTGGATCTCGCGCGGCGGTGCGGCAGCATCCTCGATCGAGATGAAGTCGCGGAGCAGCCGATCGGCCGACGAGACGACGACGTCGAACGACGTCGACAGCCCCGAGCCGGCCGGCGAAGAGAGGACGACGAGCCCCTTCTCGAGGCCGAGGAGGTGGGAGATCGTGTCGGAGATCGGCTTGGGGACTCCGAGATCGCCCATCGACTTGAAGACCACCGTCGGCGTGTCGACCTGGATCAGCACCTGTTCGCCAGTCGGTGCCGACTGCACCATGAGCTTGCAGTTGCGCGGCTTCCCTTCCGCCTGAACGGCGAAGGTGCCGGCAAGGCGGCCGCGGCGCTCCTTCGGATCGAGGCCACAGAGCGTTTTGAGCGACACCAGCGCCGCGTCGGCGGCATGCCGCTCCATCGGCGGCTCGTCGGCCCACACTTCCGCCCGCCGCCGCGATCCCCCGGAGGCCTGCATGCGCCGTGGCATCCACACGCCGTCGACCTCGTGCCGGACGTTGACGTCGGTCGGGCTCCATTCCATGAGCACCGTCGAGGCCCGCGAGCTGACGGCCATCTGGAGAATCTTCTTCGCTTCTTCGATCCCCTCGGTGGCCAGGGCGCGCTCGAGGCGGCCTTTGTTATCGTCGGCCGACTTGCCCCCCGCGGCCTGGAAGGTAAGCGGCGGAAGGGCCTCGACCGGCTCGACCTCGGCCTCCATCTTGACGCCGAACTGCGCGAGGAAGCGGGCGAGGACGCGGCGCATGTGGCCGCCGGTGAGGACCTTGTCCGACTTCCCCGCCTTGGCGTTGTGCTGCCCGGCATAGACGAGTGCCGGCACGAGCCAAGCCAACGCCATGATCACCTGGCCGGCGATCGAGGAGGGGATCACCCAGGCCAGAAGCGCCGCCACCGCGAACGGAAAGGCGGCCAAGGCGCCCCAAAGATTGGGGCGGATGCCGAGTTTCGCCGAATCACGCGTGATCCAGTCGCTCGTCATCACCCAGCCGACGACCTGCAGCCACCAGCAGAGCAGCGGCAGGATCGAAAGCCCACCCCCCGCCTCACGCGTGGCCCATTGAGGATTCGGCGCGGGCCAGCCCTGGGCAAAGCCCGGCGTGGCGCTGAGCACGAGAGCCCAGCCCACGACGACCGCAGGGAGAATATTCGTCGGCAATCGTCGCATCACGTCACTCCGATGCCCTTGAGCGCCATCATCAGCGCCTCGCGGTTGGGGGCGATCTCGAGCGCGTCGTTGCGATCGATGAGCCCTTGATCGATGAGGCTCTTGAGGCTCATCGTGAAATCCTGCATGCCGTCCCGGTGCGACTTCTTGATGTGGTCGGCAAGGAGATGATCCTGCTCCTCGAGGACGTACTTTCTCACGAGGACATCGAAGAACATGACCTCGCAGATCGGCACCCGGCTGACCCCCTCGCGGATCGACTTGAGGAGTTTCTGGGCGATGATCCCCTTCATGTTGAAGGCGATGGCACTGCGGATCGACGGGTGCTCTTCCTGGGGGAAGAGGTCGAGGATACGGCCGATGCAACTGGAGGCGCTGGCGGCGTGAATCGTGCCGAACACGAGATGCCCCGTCTCTGCCGCGTGGATCGCCGTCTTGAACGTCTCCACGTCACGCAACTCGCCGACGAGGATGATGTCGGGATCCTCACGGACCGCGTGCTTCATCCCGATCTCGAAGTTCTTGACGTCGGTGCCGATCTCCCGCTGGTTGATCAGGCACTTGTCCTCGGTGAACACGAACTCGATCGGATCCTCGAGGGTGAGGATGTGCTTGCGGTAGGTCTGGTTGATGTAATTGAGCATCGACCCGATCGTCGTGCTCTTGCCGGAGCCGGTGACGCCCGCGAGGAGCACCATCCCCTGGTCGAGGACGCACATCTTCTCCAGGCTCGGCGGCAGGAAGAGCCCCTTGAAGTCGGGGATCTTGTTGTTCACCCGGCGGGCGACCATCCCCAGCGACCCCTGCTGATAGAGAAGATTGACACGAAATCGCCAGCGGACGTCATCGACGACGCAGGTGTGGGCGAAGTCGGCGCCGCCGTCGTTGTCGAGGATCTTCTTCTGACGGTCGTCGAGCATCGCGAAGCAGAGGCGCTGCATCGTCTCGTCGTCGAGTTTTTCGTGCTTGAGCGGCTGGAGCGAGCCCTTGACGCGCATGAAGGGGGGCTGGCCGACCTTGAGATGGAGATCGCTCCCTTGGAGGCGCACCAGCGCCTCGAACAGCCGGTCGACCTCGAGGCGGTCCTTCTTCTTCATCCCCCGGACGGGCGTGACGGGGGCGGTCTCAGGAGCGGTTTCGATCGTGGCCATGGCATGCCTGTCGAAGGGGGTGAGGGAAAACGCAAAAACTGCCACCGCGTCGGACGGCAACGCCCGGGGCTGTCGCGTCAACGCCCGCGGTCAAGGCCGTCACGACGGAGGCGGACGGACCGGAATCCCGCGACGGACGAACAGTTCCTTGACCTCCCGGATCGTACACTGGCCGAAGTGGAAGATGCCAGCGGCCAGGGCTGCATCGGCCCCGCCGAGCGTAATCGCGTCGGCAAGGTGTTCGGGCCGACCGGCGCCGCCACTGGCGACGACGGGGATGCCGACGGCGCGGCTGACCGCGGCGGTGATCTCCAGGTCGTAGCCGTCGCGCGTGCCGTCGCGATCCATGCAGGTGAGCACGATCTCCCCCGCACCGAGCCGCTCGACCTCCCGCGCCCAGGCCACGGCCTCGAGCCCCGTCGGCACCCGCCCCCCGCTGACGAACACCTCCCAGATCTCCCGGCCATCCTTCACAACCCGCTTGGGATCGATGTTGACGACCGTCGCGCAGCTGCCGAGCCGGTCGGCGACGCGCGAGACGAGCTCCGGGGTCCGCACCGCGGCGGAGTTGATGCTCACCTTCTCCGCACCGGCCTGGATGAGCCGGCAGGCATCGTCGAGCGTCCGGATCCCGCCGCCGACGGTGAACGGCATGAAAATCGTCTCCGACACCCGACGAACGACGTCGAGCATGATCGACCGTTCCTCGTGGCTGGCGGTGATGTCGAGGAAAACCAGCTCATCGGCCCCCTCCGCCTCGTAGCGGGCGGCGACCGCGACAGGATCGCCGGCATCGACGAGGTCGAGGAACTTCGTTCCCTTGACGACACGCCCCTTCTCCACGTCGAGGCAGGGGATGATCCGCTTGGCGAGCACGCGTCAACCTCCGGCGGAGTGTCCGATCCGTCCCTCGTCGGGGCTGGATGCGGTGGCATAGAGACGGCGGGGAATCCGCCCGGCGAGGAACGCCTGCCGGCCGGCGTAACACGCCGCCTGCATCGCCGCGGCCATCCGCAGCGGATCGGTGGCATGGGCGATGGCGGTGTTGAGGAGGACTCCATCGACGCCGAGCTCCATCGCCTCGGCGACGTCGCTGGCGGTGCCGACCCCGGCATCGACGATGACGGGATAGTCGGGGTCGTCCCCTTTGAGATACTCGAGGCAGATCTTCAGGGCGTTGGGATTGAGGATCCCCTGACCGGAGCCGATCGGGCTCCCGGCCGGCATGACGCTCGCCGCCCCGGCCTCCTTGAGCCGCCGGGCGACGACGGGATCGTCGCTGGTGTAGACGAGGACGGTGAAGCCTTCGGCGACGAGGCGGATCGTCGCATCGAGCGTGCCGATCGGATCGGGGAGAAGCGTGCGCGTGTCGCCGAGCACCTCGAGCTTCACCCACTCACTGCCGGGGTTGCCGAGATCGCGGAGGAGCTCGCGACCGAGCCGGGCGACGCGGACTGCCTCGTCGGCAGTGAAGCATCCGGCCGTGTTGGGGAGGATCGTGTAGCGCTTCGGATCGAGATGGTCGAGGATGTTCTCGCCGGCCGCGTTGACCAGCCGTTCGCGCCGCACGGCCACCGTGACGCAGTCGGTCCCCGCTGCCTCGAGGCAACGGGCCATCTCGGCGTAGGAGCGGTATTTCCCGGTCCCGACGACGAGGCGACTGGCGAGCGTGATCCCGCCGACGGTGAGCGTCTCGGCGGTCGGTGGCACGGGAGGCATGGTGGGCGGAGGCATCGGTGGGATCAAGAAGGAAAAGACCCTCGACTGGCTTTGGAGCCTAGCAGGCTTTCGAGCCCGAGGCGCTCCATGGCCGCGAACAACGGCATCCACCGCTCTCCGATGGCCATCCGGACCGCATGCGGGGGATGGCCGCCGGAGCGATCAGCCGCCGCCGACGAGCGTCACGATCTCGATCCTGTCCCCCGCGGCGAGCCGGCAACCGGCCAGGTCACGCCGGGGCACGATTCGCTCGTTGATCTCCACCGCGAGAGGCCGGCCGGCGAGCCCCAGAGCCGTGACCGCATCGAGGGCCGAGGCCCCGGCGGCAAAGGCCCTCGGTTCGCCGTTGACCGTCACCTGAAGCAACGCCGCCGCACCGTCCGGCGGGGCCGGTGGCGTAGAGGCATCGACGATCGGATCGGGGTCGGTCACGGGGCTGACGGAAGCGGAGACTGGAGCAGGGAGAGCCGGAACTTACCGAGATTGTGGGTGCCGTCGGCGAACTGATGCTCGATCGTGAACAGGATGACGCTTCCGGCCGGCAGGGCCACTTCGGGGGCGAGCTCGTAGGTCAGCGTGTGATCCTTGCCGACCTCGGGTGCAATCGCCCATCCCGATTCCGGATTGTCGTCGATCGTGGCCACAGCGGGATATCCCCCCTGCTCGAAGTCAGCTTTGGCCGTCGCGAGCTTGACGACGTTGGGAGCATCGGCGCTCCCCGGTGCCCCCGACTGGATCGCAAACCTGCTGACGACGACGTTCCCGTTCCCGGCCCGGCCCGGCCCCATCGCGGGGAGACTCGGATCGGTCAGGGCCTCGAGCTTGACCGCCGAGACGTTCCCCCCTGGCGGAACGATCGCCTTGATGGTGTAGACATCCTTGGCGAGGCTGCCGGTCACGAGCACGATTCCGTCGGCGGCGATGGCGCCGGTGGCGCCGGCCGCGCTCTTGAACTCGGTCGGCACGACCACGGCGAAGGCGGGGGCTGCCGGCGGCGGCGGCGGCGGCACCGGGGCGAGTTCGGGCGAAGGAACCGGAACGATCCGTCCGCCGGCATGACTGCCGATGAACATGGTCTGGCCATTGGGGGCCACGGCCACGCACCACACGCTCGACGGTTTCGCCCCTTCAACCGGTGGCGGGCCCTTCTGCTCGGCCTTCGAAGCGACGTCCCAGAACTTCACCGCCCCGTCGAGACTGGCGCTGGCGAGGCGGGCGTTGTCAGGGGTGAAGGAGACGCTGGTCACCCAATCCTTGTGGCCGGCGAGGGTGCCATGCTCCTTCGAATCGGCGGTGGTCCAGAGCTTCACCACCCGGTCGGCACCGGCGGTGGCGAGCTTCGAGCCATCGGGGGAATAGGCGACGGCCCAGAGGGTGTCGGCGTGCCCTTCGAGCTTCCCCTTCTCGGTGCCGGCGGCGACGTCCCAGAGCTTGACGAGCTTGTCGCCGCCACCGGTGGCGAGCGTGGCGCCATCGGGAGAGAAGGCGACGGCCGTGACGGGGCCACCGTGGGCGGCAAGCGTGCGGATCTCGGCGTTCGTGGCGGTGTCCCAGACGACGACGGTGCCATCCTCACCCGCGGTGGCGAGCTTCGTGCCATCGGGGGAGAAGTCGAGGGAGCGAACCCAGCCCTTGTGTTTCTTGAGATCGGCCTTGAGGGCCCGGCCGGGGAGATCCCAGAGCTTGACGAGGCCGTCGTAGCCGGCCGTCGCGGCGAGCTTGCCGTCGTTGGAGGCCTTGATCGCCCACACGGCCGTCGGGTGGCCGGCGAGGTCGCCGGCCCGATTGCCGTCGGCCGCATTCCAGATCGCGGCGTCGCCGGGACGGTAGAGAAGGCTCTCGCCACCGGACGTGAGGAGTTGGGCTCCGTCGGTGGTGTAGTCGGCGGCGATCACCCAGCGCGTGTGGGCCGGGAGGTTGGCAGCGGGGGCCGGAGGAGCAGGGGTGGCAGGATCCTGGGCGGAAGCCCGGCCGCTGCCGACGACCAGCAGACCGATCATCGCAGCCACGCGGACAAGGCGGTGCGAACGGAGGTGGAAACCAGGGACGCTGCAACTCATGGTCGGCTCCTCTGCCGGGGCACTCGAGAGACTCTGTTCATCGAACGATTGGGAATGGAAGCGGGGCGATTTCCCCCTTGAACCCCATCCCCGCACCGTCGTGGCAAAGAGTATAGTTTGCCCAGCCCCCCTGTTTCCAACCGCGATGCCGGGGGATTCCCGGAACCGATCCACCCGTTTTTGTTCCCCTCTCTTTGGGACCCGCGTCATGGCCACCTCCTCCCGCTCGAAGTCCCCAGCCACCCCGCGGCGGAAAGCCGACGTTGTCCTCGTTGCCAGCGGTGACCTCCGGGAAGAGGCCAATCGGGTCTGCTGGCCGGCCCAGAAGCAGATGGAAGCGGATCTGACGCGGGCCTTCGCCGCCGCCGGCCGCACGCTCGTCCGCGGCCACGCCCCCTCGAAGGCCCGCGGTCACGGATTCATCGCCAGCGCCCGCGAGGGGATCGACGTCTTCTCGAAGATCGACCCGACGGCGGCGCTTGTCGTCGCCGAGGCTGTCTGGCAGTACTCAAACCACGTCCTCCCAGGGCTCTCGAGCCACTCTGGTCCCATCCTCACCGTCGCCAATTGGTCGGGGCAGTGGCCGGGCCTCGTCGGGATGCTCAACCTCAACGGCTCGCTCACCAAGGCGGGCGTCCCCTACGCCACGCTCTGGGCCGACGACTTCTCGAGCGCCGCCTTCCAACGCCACCTCGAATCGTGGCTCGCCACCGGTAAGGTCCGCCACGACACGAGCCATGTCGTGCCGATGGCGGCGGTGAAGGTGCCCGGGAAGCTCGAGCAGATCGGCGCCGGGATCGCCGCGGAGCTCCGCGACAAGAAGGCCCTCATGGGGGTCTTCGACGAGGGTTGCATGGGGATGTACAACGCGATCATCCCCGACCGGCTCCTCCACGCCACCGGCGTCTTCAAGGAGCGTCTCAGCCAGTCGGCCCTCTACCACGAGACGACGCAGGTCTCTGACAGCGAGGCCCGCGAGGTCTTCCGTTGGCTCGAGTCGGCCGGGATGACCTTCCACTTCGGGAAGGACGAGGCCGCCGATCTGACCCGGGCCCAGGTGCTCACGCAGTGCCGGATGTACATCGCCACGCTCCGGCTCGCGGAGCGCTTCGGCTGCGATCTCGTCGGCATCCAGTATCAGCAGGGGCTCAAGGATCTCCTCCCGGCAAGCGACCTCGTCGAAGGGATGCTCAACGATTCGAAGCGGCCGCCGGTCTGTCCCTCCGGCTCCACGAAGCCGATCTTCAAGGGGAAGCCGCTCACCCACTTCAACGAAGTCGACGAATGCGCTGGCCTCGACGGCCTCCTCACGCAGCGTGTCCACGAGGCCCTCGGCGAGCCGACGGAGAACACGCTCCACGACATCCGCTGGGGGGACTGGGACCGCTCGAACACCACCGACCAATGGGTGTGGGTGTTCGAAATCTCAGGTGGCGCGCCGCCGGCCCACTTCACCGGCGGCTGGAAGGGGGCCCACGGCTACCGCCAGCCTCCGATGTACTTCCGCCTCGGCGGCTCGACGCTCGCCGGCGTCAGTAAGCCGGGGGAGATCGTCTGGAGCCGGATCTGGGTCGACGGCACCGGCGCCGCCGAGAAGCTCTGCATGGACATCGGCCGGGCGAGCGTCGTCAAGCTCCCCGACGAGGAGACGCGCCGCCGCCTGGAGTCGACGACGAAGCAGTGGCCGATCATGCACGCAGTCACGCATGGCGTCTCCCGCGACCAGATGATGGCCCGCCACAAGGCAAACCACGTCCAGGTGGCCTACGCGAAGGACGCCGCCGGCGCCGACCGCTGTGCCTTGGCGAAGGCCGCTGCCGCCCGGGCCCTCGGCATCGACGTCGTCTTCTGCGGCACGCGTGGCCCGGGGGACACGGCAAGCAGCCGTTGGGACGGCTGAACCGGTTCACCTGATCCGGGGCACCTGATCCGGATCAACTGACCTGCCGATCCGACAGATCGGTCGGTCAGGCGATCCACACCGGATAGCCGGTGTCTGCCCGCGGCGTGAGCTTCACGCCGGCAATCTCCACGGAGGGATCGTCGACGCGGTGTACCTTCACCTCACCGGCCGACACTGAATAGAGAAGATTCCCGATCCGCACGCCCCGTTCGACGGCACCGCTTGCATGGCTGATCTCACCGAGGCGGGTGAACGTGCCGCCGGCGGCGAGATCGACCCGGAAGACGACCAGCCCCGTGCTGCCGCTCCACCAATCCCCCTGCTGCACCGGGAGGGTGAGAATCCCCTGCTCCGGGAACCAGGCCAGGGCGTGGTGATCCCAGAGGGCGCTCGACCACGACTGCCAGCCATCCCCGGCGAAGGTGTAGGTCGATGACCGCCGCGGCTTGGCCGGATTGCTGACGTCGAACACCGACAGTTGCAGGCCGAGGACACGGCCGGTGGTCGGATCGACGTCGCGACCGACGCCGAGGAGGTGGGTGGCGTCGAGCGGCTGGAGATAGGAGGAGAATCCGGGCACTTTCAACTCGCCGACGACTTTCGGCCGGGTGGGGTCGGCCAGATTGATGACGAACAGCGGATCGACCTGCTTGAACGTGCTCACGTAGGCGACGTCGCCGACGAACCGGCTCGAATAGATTCTCTCTCCCTTGGCAAGCCCCTGGACCGCGCCGACGGTGACGAGATTCCCGTCCGACTCCCCGAGGACGAACACGCCCGCGGAGGAATTGGTGAAGTTCCAATCGCCGCCGCTGCCCCAGTTCGTCGTTGCCACGCGGAGAAAGCCGTCGTGTTCATCGAGCGAGAATTGGTCGAGCGTCGTCCCCGGCACGGCCCCCATCGACACGAGCGGCACGCCCGCGGCGCCGAGATCGAAGTGGTAGATGTTCGTCGTCAGGCCGGTGTCGCGAGCATCCCACCAGCTTCCCCAATTGGCGGCCGAAACGTAGAGCCCGGTTGCGGAGGCGTAGACCGTGCCGGAGATCCCGGCGACGCTCGTCGACGATTCCGGCCCGACCGTGTCGTCGGTGATGTCGAACTCGACGACCGACAGCATCGTGGCCGACTGGAAGTCGAGGGGAACCCACGTGTTGTCAACGGTGACGAGCTGGCCGGAAGTCGTGGTGCCCGAGGCCGCGGTGACGGTGTACGTCGGCAGGGCCTGATCCTTCCACGCTTTCTCGAGCCGGGCCCGGTAGGCGGCCGCATCCTCGTAGACAAATCTTTGCCCTCCCGGCGGGCCTAGATCGATCGGCGGAAGGATCGTCGTAACGATGCCATTGGCATCGGTGAAGGTCACCGGATCGGGGGTGACCGTCGTGGTCGAGCCGGGGTCGGTGCCTTCCACCGGCACGAGCGCCGGCGCGGGGATGTCGAGGTTGTCCTGCGCCACGACGAACACGCGGCCGTCGATCTCGCGGGCGTCCTGGAGCCAGCCATCGAGGGCCGTCTTCTCGAGAACCTTGGGCGCGGACGGATCGGCGACGTCGATCACGGTGACGATGACCTGGGGCTGCCACTGGAGCCCCCCGCCCCACCAGCCGGCGACCCGGGCAAACGTCGCCTGCGAGCCAATTTCGCCGCTGGGGGAGACCCAGGTATTCTCCTGTGAAATGACCGTCAACCGGCTGCCGCGGAGGAACAGCGACCGCTCCTCGCCGTCGACCGCGATGTGGCTCGACACCGCGAGCGAAGCGGCAGGCCAGGTACTGACGATGTCGACGCCATCGCCGGCGAGCACATAGAGCGATCGGCCGTCGGTCTTGACGATATCCCCTTCGTCGACGCCGGCGACCTGATTGTTCGTGCCGGAGAAGTCGGCGTTGCCTGCGGATGGAGCGGGGCTCAGACCGGAGGCCGCGACATCCCCATCTCGGACGGTGTAAGAGATCGGCCACCACGGCGCCGGCTGCCCGAGCTGGCCCCCCCACTGCTGCATGGCGGTGTCGAAATACCAGTTCTCGAGTTGGTCGGCGCTGGTCACGGCGCGGAGCGGATTGGTGGTCTCGTTGCCGATGAGCTTCTCGCCGGCGGCGAGCCGCACCTGATCGACCCCCTTCACGCCGTAGAACTCGTCGATGCCAGTGCCGCCGACGAACGAGTTCTTCCCGGCGCCGCCGCGGAGTTTGTCGCGGCCGGCGTCGCCACGGAGCGAGTCGTTGCCGGTGCCGCCGACGAGGGAGTCGTCGCCGTCGCCCCCCTCGATCGCATCGTCACCGCCGCCGCCGTTGATCGTGTCGTTCCCCGGCCCACCCACAACATGGTCGGCGGCATTCCCTCCTTGGATCGAGTCATTCCCGACGCCACCCACGAGCCAGCTGCGGATCTTCGTGTTGCCGGGGATGTCGATCGTGATCGTGTCGTCCCCGCGGCCACCGAAGACATGGATCACGCGCACCGCCGCCTCGCGGCGCGTGCCGACGACTGTGCCGTTGACGGTGGCCCGCAGCAGCGCGGCATTGGCCGGGTCGCGATCGACGACGATCGTGTCGTCGAAGCTCCCCTTCGCCTGATCGCCGGTGATCCGCCACAGGGATGCGCCGATGTTGGCCGCCATCGGGAGCCGCGCCTCGAGCGCTTCGAACATCGCCGTCAGCCCCGCCCCCCGCGGCGATCGAGCGGCACGACCTCGGTGCGGAGCGGCGTGGGACGAACGACGACGGGAGGGTGCCATGACAGGCCTCGGCAGGGATTGGGTTCTCGGGGCCAAAGCCCCGCAGCGGGGGCCGATCCCCCCCGGGCCCCTGAGCCTAGGACGTCGGCCACGACGCCGCAATGTCCGCGGGCCGGCCGGCTGCCCCCTGTCCGTAGGCTCGGGGTATCATCCTGCCTTCCCCCGCTTTGCCCTGCTTTCCTGGTCGCCCCCCACCCGGGTCGAATCCTTCTCCCGAACCTTCCCTGGACGCATCCATGACAAGCATGACAAGCGCCGTTTCCACGCCATCGACCCGCGGGTATCTCGGCATCGACGCCGGCACGCAGGGGCTGTCGGTGATCTTCACCGACGGCGACTTGAAGATCCTCGGCACCGGTGAAGCCGGCTACGAGATGGTGGCTGGCCTGGGGCCCGAGTGCTACGAGCAGTCTCCGGCCGACTGGGAGCGGGCCCTCGGCCTGGCGATGGCGGCCCTACGGGCAGACCTTGCCGGCAAGGGGATCGAGCTATCGGTCGCGGCGATCGGCATCTCCGGTCAGATGCATGGCGAGGTGCTCGCCGATTCAGAAGGAGCGTCGCTCGCGCCAGCGCGGCTGTGGTGTGACGGCCGCAACGAGACCGAGGCGGCCGAGCTCACGGCGCTTCTCGGCGTGAAGATGCCGAAGCGGATCACCTCGGCGCGCTTCCTGTGGACGGTTCGCCACCGCCCCGAGCTCGCCCGCCGCACCGCCCATCTCACCACCCCCGCCGGCTGGATCGCCTTCCGCCTCACCGGGCAGCGCCGCCTCGGGATCGGTGATGCCGCCGGGATGTTTCCGATCGATCAGGCGACGCTCGATTACGACCACACACTCCTCGCCGCTTACGACCGTCTCGTCGCCGCTCAACCGAGCGGCCCGTTTCCAAAGCTCGCCGCTCTCCTCCCGAAGGTGGCCAAAGCCGGCGAGGATGGCGGCACGCTCGACGCCCACGGCGCCGCGCTCCTCGGGCTGCCCGTCGGCACGCCGCTTGCGCCGGCCGAGGGCGATCAGCCGGCGGCGCTCGCCGGGTCGCTCATCGGTGCTGCGGGGCAGGTGTCGATGAGCTTCGGCACGAGCGTCGTCGCCAATTCGGTCGGCGACCGGGCCTTCGCGGGGATCTCGCGCGCGGTCGATCACTTCTGCGCTCCCGACGGCAAGCCGATCAACATGGTCTGGATCCGCAACGGCACGACGCCGATGAACACCGTCGTCGGGATGTTCGGCCTCGCCGGCGCCGGCTCCGGTGGCAAGGCCTTCGAGACGCTCATGCCGCTCCTGCTCGCGGCGCCTGACGACTGCGGCGGCCTCCTCGCCCTTCCCTTCATGGATGACGAGCCGGGCGTGGGGGTGCAGCGCGGCGGCACGGCGCTCGTCATGGGGCTCAACGAGAGCAACGCCACGCCGGGGAACGTCGCCCGGGCGATGCTTCTGGCGACGATCTTCAATCTCCGCCACGGGAGCGACATCCTCGCCGCGCAGGGCTATCCGCGCACCGAGATCGTTCTCTCCGGCGGGCTCACGAAGACGCCGGCCCTCGGCCAGATCCTCGCCGACGCCTTCGACACGCCGGTGACGATCCTCGCGGGCGCCGCCGAGGGGAGCGCCTGGGGAGCGGCGCTCATGGCCGCCTACCGGGCCGCCGTGCTCGCTGGCGACACGCGCGACTGGGCCACCTTCCTCACCGCCCATCACTCAGGCACTCCAACCCGCTTCCTCCCGCGGCCTGCAGCCGTGAAGACGCTCGCCGCCGTCCACGCCCGCCACCAGAAGCTCCTCGCCGCCCAGGCCGCCCTCGACACCGCGGCGGGGTGAGTGCTTCGGGGCGGCCCTCACTGAAGAGGTGAAATCCCACGGTAAGATGAGAGTGCCGGAACCCTTTTTGTCCGAGTCTCGAAAGCACGCTCCATCATGAACCGAATTACGGTCGACCCGAAGCAGATGAACGGCGTGCCGTGCATTCGTGGGCTTCGTATTCCCGTTGCCACCGTTGTCGCGATGGTGGCGGAGGGGATGACACCCGACGAGATCCTCCGGAGCTTCCCCGACCTTGAAGCCGAGGATGTCCATGCGTCGCTGCTTTACGCAGCGGAGGCCGTGCGTGAGCGGGAACTTCCCCTCCGCCATGCGTCATGAGGTTTCTGATCGACAACGCGCTTTCGCCTGTCGTTGCAGAGGGATTGCGTCGGTCTGGTCATGATGCGACGCATGTCAGGGACGAGCTCTTCGATTTCACCCGGCGGAACGGATGGACCCAGCTGGCCAGCGACTGCGGGCTGCGGGAATTGATCCACACCCGGCCGCGGCCGGAGAAGGAGAGAAGGAGCTGGTCGGAAAACAGAAAGCTGCGGATCTTCCGCGCCCGCGTGATCCGGTAGGAAAGGGTCGGCTCCCAGGCAACGACGTAGCCGTTGTCGATCGTGTAGCTGCTGCCGCCGTCGAGATCGATTTCGTCGATCGCCCCATAGCCACTGAAGAACATCGTCCCTGAGCCGGTGGCACGGAGTACAAACAGCCCCTGAGCGAAGAGCCCTTTCAGCCCCTCCGACTTGCTCTCGCAGCGGATCCCCTCGGTCGACGCGAGGAACGCGCCACGCTGAAGGAGAAGCTCATCGCCCCGCAGCTCCCACGGAACGATCTCCCCCGACATCCCCGGTGCGAAGGCGATCCGGGCCGGGCCGCCGTCGGCCTCGTAGGTGTTTTGAAAGAACGTCTCGCCGGAGAATACCGCCCGCTTCAGCCCGGCGAGGATTCCGCCGCGGGTCGTCGTCTCCGTCTTCACATGCCCATCCATCCAGGCCATCGCGCCGGCTTCGGAGACGATCCGCTCCCCCGCCGCGAGCGTCACCTCGAGGATACTGAAGCTCGGGCCGGCGAGGATCTCGTGGTTCATGACTCGCGCTCCGGAAGGAGGGGCCCGAGCTGCTGGCCGAAGCGGGTGGGATTGTGCGACTGGAGGATGATCCGCCCCTTCCCGGAGAAGCGCATCACGAATCCCTCGCCAGAGAGCCAGGTGTTGATCCACCCGCCGCCGACTCGGTCGATCTTGTAGGCGAGCCCTTCAGTGAAGGCAACGAGGTGGCCGGTGTCGACGATCAGTTCGCCGTCGATCTCCATGGTCGTGAGCATGCCGAGCGCCGAGACGAGGAGCGCCCCAGAGCCACTGACGCGCAAGAGTGAGAGCGACTCGCCCCCGAGCAGACCCCGCAGCCCCTGGAAGCGGGTGTCGAGCGTGAGCGTGCTTGCGGCGCCGAGGAAGCTTCCCCCCGCGCACAGCCAGGCTTCGTCGGAGGAGACGTTCACCTCGCGGACCTCTCCCATGTGCGTCGGCGCGAGCCCCACTTCACCCGGCCGGCCGTCGCTGGCCTCGTAGGTGGAAAGGAAGAACGTGTCGCCGGTGAGGAGCCGGCCGAGCCCACCGAGGATCCCCCCCTTGCCGCGGCTGCCGGTCGTGACGTCGATGTCGATATTCGACGACGCACGGATCATCGCCCCGGCGTCGGAGACAAACTTCTCACCCGGCTCCAGAGAGACGAGAGCCCGCGAGAACAGACCTCCTTTTGAGAGCGCGATGTGCATGGGGTCTTCTCGCTAGCCTTGGCAGAAGGGGGCGAGCCAGCGGACGAAGCCCCCCAGCTGTCGTGTCTGAAGGAAGATTCGCCCGGAGCCGGTGAACGCCATCACGAGCCCTTCGCCGGAGAAGAGTGTTTTCTTGACACTCCCCATGCCGCGGATCCGGTAGTCGAGGGTCGGCTCCCAGGCGACGAGGTGGCCGGTGTCGACCGTGAGCGCGCCCTGCACGTCGCGCTCGATGACCGCCCCGTAGGTGTTGAAGAAGACGGGGCCTGAGCCAGTGGCGCGGAGGATGAACGGGCCTGTGCCAGAGAACCACGACCGGCCGCCGCCATATTCGGTCGTGAGCGTGACGCCGGAGCCGCAGGCGAGAAACGAGCCGGCCGCAAGCAGCAACGAGTCTCCTGCACCGCGCAGCTCCTTGCAGAGCACCGTGCCGGGGAAGGCGGGGGCGATCGCGATCGCCCCCGCAGTGGCGGTCGAATACTCGCTCAAAAAAAGCGACTCCCCGCCGAGGAGCTTCCGCTTGACGGCTGTGAGCAGGCCGCCGATGAGCCGCGGCTTCACGGTCATCCCGGCGGTCATGAAGCTCATCGAGCCGGCTTCGACGATCACCGACTCGCCGGCGGCGAGGGTGAAGCTGACATTCCCCCGGTCGGGATTGCCGATGATCGTGTGTTCCATACCCCACTCCCTCCGGAGGTGAGCCTACTCCCCGCCCGCACCGAGCGGCTATGGCTTTTGCTTGGGGGCATCGCCCGGCGACCAAGCTCGGCATGCGGGACTGCCGTGCCGCGAATAGAATGTGGAGCTTGGGCCGCTGAATGGGTCGCGGCAGACGTCGCCCGGGGTTTACCGGGCCATTCCGAGGAGCGCTCCGATGCTGCGCGTCGAGACCGGTCGATCTTGGGGCGGATGTCGCGGAGGTTCGCGCCGCGATTTTCTCCGCGTCGGCATGGCGGGAATGGGATCGGTCGGGCTGCCGGCGATCCTCGGAGCCAAAGCGGCGGCGGCTGCCGCCGGCCGGCCGACGAAGGACACGGCGGTGATCCTCCTCTGGCTCGACGGGGGCCCGAGCCACATGGATCTCTACGATCTCAAGCCCGACGCACCGGCCGAATACCGCGGCATCTGGCGGCCGATCCGGACGAATGTTCCCGGCATGGAGATCGGCGAGCTCCTCCCCAAGCAGGCCGCCGTGGCCGACAAGTTCTCGATCCTCCGCTCGCTCCACCACGACAACGGCGACCACTTCACTGCCGCGCACTATGTCCTCACCGGCCGCGGTGGGCCCAACGGCTCGAACACCGCCGGAAAGAATCCCGGCGTCGGCGCCATCGCTGGCGCCTTGTGCGGGCCGCGGAAGCCGGGCATCCCTCCGTACATCGCCGTCCCCTATGCCTCGAGCGTCGGCCTCCGCCCCGGGTATTTCGGCGGCAGTTACTTAGGCTCGCGAACCAATCCCTTCGAGGTCGAGGGGGATCCCAGCGCCCGCGACTTCCGGGTCCGCGATCTCCACCTCGCCGACGGCGTCTCCCTCGGTCGTCTCGGTGCCCGGCACGATCTCCGCTCCGGGCTCGATCGGCTCCGTCGCGACGTCGATGCCAGTGGCGTCCTCGATTCGATGGATTCCTTCCAGCGTGAAGCCTATTCGCTTGTGACGAGCGACGCCGCCCGCCGCGCCTTCGACGTCGCCTCCGAGGAGGAGGCCACGCGCGAACTCTACGGCCGGACGAACTTCGGCCAGAGCACGCTCCTGGCCCGCCGCCTCGTGGAGGCGGGGAGCACGTTCGTCACGGTCCACTCCGGCGGCTGGGACCACCACTGGGATCTCGAGAAGGGGCTCACGAGCCGGATGCCGGAGATCGACACCGCCGTGGCGGCGCTCCTCACCGACCTCGACCGGACCGGCCTCCTCGAGACGACGATGGTCATCCTCTGCGGCGAGTTCAGCCGCACGCCGCGGATGAACGACGGCGGCAACGGCGGCGCGCCGCGCTCGATGGGGACACCCGGCCGCGACCACTGGGGGAACGCGATGTTCGCCCTCGTCGCCGGCGGCGGCATCAAGGGGGGACGGATCGTGGGGAGCACCGACGCCCGCGGCGAGCGCGTCAAGGACCGCCCCATCACCCCCTTCGACCTCCACGCCACGATCTATCACGTCCTCGGCATCGACCCGACGACCCACTTCCTCGACCACTCCGGCCGTCCGGTGCCGGCGATCGACCGGGGCGACGTGATCAGCGAACTGTTTTGAGCCCGCGCGGATCCACGGCCAACGACGAACTTTCCAGCCCGGACTCCCCCGGCGCACGACATAGCAGGCTGAGGAGAGGCCGTTGGGCCTCCCCTCAACCGCCCGAGGCCGGGGCACCAGCCGTCCATCGCCTGTCCACCTCCGACCGATTCCTTGACGCGAATGGAAGCCGCTCCTACGGTGGAACCAACGTGAGGGGAGAGGCGCTCTTCAGATAGGTCTTCCAGGGAGAAGTCCGGTGAATCGACGCAGCACGCAGCACGCAGCACGCAGCACGCAGCACGCACGCTAAGGACGTCGTCTGACCTCCGAACGTCCGTGGAACGCCTCGAATCCCGGGCCATGCTTGCTGGCCTGGGACCAGAGTCATGGAGTGCGGCAGGGCCCACCACAGCCCCTCTCTCCACCGGAGCTCTTGTTTCAGCCGGAGCGATTCTGACCTGCTCGAGCCCTTTGCCCGGCTCCACTACGCTCTCCTCCCTTCCCGTCTCAAGCTCAAGTTCGGGAAGCTTGGCTTCCGGTGGCCTGCTCTGGCTTTCAAGCACCTCCGGATCAGGAGCCGGACCTGCTGTTTCGGGATCGGGCGGCGGGATTACCAGCGGTCCGGTCCTCTCCTCCCAGGCCTCCGGCGGCGCTGGTGTCGGCTCGGGCGCCGCCTCGAACACGGACTCCCGTGGGTCGGTGAATGGCGTTGAGCTCTCGGTCACCAGCGGGGCCGCTTCAGGAACTGGCGATTCACAGGCCGGCTCCGCCGGCAGCAACAACACCAACGGGCCGGCCGTCTCCTCCCAGGCTTCCGGCGGAACTGGTGGCGGGCTGACAGCGCCTGCGGCCATCTCCGGATCCGGCGGGCTGCAGCCCGTGTTCTACGACAGTGCACAAAATGGTTTGTCCACGAACGGGCTCCACCCCGAGGCCACCGGATCAACCACGCTCACGCTCGCCGCAACGCTGACGCCGCTCGCCTACCAGCCCGGCAGCAACGACGGGCCGGGATTCGTCTTGGGCGTGTGGACGGGCGACGAGGCGGGCATGCAGTTTGTCCAAGTGGCGGAACCCGAGAGTCCCCTCGCGGACACCGCACCACTCGGCAGACCAACTTGGGACGAAGTCAAGGATTGGTTCCCGGGCCCACCATGGCAATTCGAGTTTGAGGCGGACCTAGGCCTCTGGGACCCGCCGGGCGAGGAGTCGCGACCAAAAGATGATTTCGACCTCGTTCCGACAGATGAGAACGGCAATTATTCATGGAAATCATATTCGGAGTTCGTGGACTTCATCGCACGGACCAAGCAACTTGGCAAGGATTTCGCCACGCACATGGCGGAGTGGTTCGGTCCGGATGAGGTTGCGCGTGCTGCCAAGCCGGTGATCGCCGGGGGGAAAGGACTTACGGCCATCGCCTTCGGTGCGAGGGAAGCAGACAATCTCGATGATCTCGCGCGAGCGGCCCGAAACGGGAAACTTCCACGCTGGGACGGAAAGAAGCCGAACTACGCGGTAAACCCGGCTCACGCCCCAGAAACGCTGAGGCCCGGAAAAACGCCGATTCCCGAAGATGCGGAAGAGGTATTTCGCCACGCCGTTCCTGATAGCGACTCGAATGCACGGCACTGGTATGGCCAGAACGCCGAGGGAAAGATCTATCGATTCTCAAACTCAAATGACGGTTCAGTACACTTCAGTGGCATTGATGGTGTTGGCGATGGCATCAGAAACATGACGGAGTATGCCCGCAAGCGGCTCGAGGAGATGTTTCGATGATCTTCGGCAACAAGGGGCTCTTCGCTGTCGAAGTTGGCGAGTGCAAATGGTATCCCGGGGCACCGGGGCCGTACGTTCAGTTTCGATATTGGGTGGGAAACACTCCCGTTGGCGACTGGGAAGATCGTATTTCTTTTGTGGCCAGCGCAGGGTACGTCGGTGTGATTCAGCGCACGGAACTGGATCGACGCCGCTCGCCCTTTGATGACGATTTGCCGGCTGTGGTTTTCAACGATGCCTACGAAGCGTTTTTCACTGCTGATCACGCTTCGGCCCCAGGTGTGGCACCGTACCTTCGGGACCGACATCATCTTGACGACATCGGCATGGGAGCAGTTCTCGATAAATATGCGCTGATTCTTGTCGTGACGACTGACGGCAAGGAAAGGGTCATTGTGAAAGACCTGAGAAGCGATCTTTTCGTTGCCGACGTTTCCGTGCCGCTCGGCTTCGTCGAATCCGTGTTGAGCGAATATGTCGAATGGGGACAGTCGCTCTCGGTTTCGGCGCGGGGTTGAGCGACGGCGGACGCCCCTTGCAAAAACCTCGCCCGTCGAGGTTTGTTTGGCTTCCAAGGGCACGGAGCCACGTTCGCATTCCCTGTCGTTGCTGACCTCGGAGAAGCCTGCAGGGGCGATTCGAACGAGCAGGGTCTTCGCTGGATCCGACCGCGTGGAGGACGTGTCCTCTCCTCGCCGGTAGGCTGATGGCAGCGGCCATGGCCAGCGATACGACCCTAGGACCTCTTTTCGATGCGATACCCGATCCTTTCCACGTTCGCCCTGGCCGCAATCCTCGCGCCGTGGGCTGGTGCAGCGGCACAAGAGACGACGCGGTCTCCCGTCCAAGCGCGCCGGACTGCACCTGCCGAAGCGAACGATCGGCAAGCCCCGACGCCGCCGGCCGACCAGAATCCACGCGACCGCGACGTCCTGCCCTCCAGCCCCCCTGGAGCACTCCCCAACGTCTTTCCACCGGCACCGCCGCCCCCCACCCTCCCGCCGACCTTGCCGTCGCCTGTCGGCCAACCGGCGCAGCCACCGCAACCATGGACCAGTCCGCCGGCGGGGCTTCCGTCGGGCCCCGCCTGGGCACCCACGCCCCCCGTTCACGCCCCCCAGCCGATGATGCCGCCCGGCCCGGGCCCCCAGCAGCCCGGCCGCTATGCCCTCGTCGATCGGGAGCTTTCGGTCTACGACCCCGGCGCATCGACGAAGAGCGTCGGCACTCTCACGCTCCTCTTCGACAGCGCCACAGGCGAAGTGAGCTACCTCGTCCGCGAGGGAAATGCGCTCGCGTGGCGCGTCATCCCCCGGCCGCCGCATCATCATCAGCCAGGGCCTCCCACGACCCCTTGGTCGCAGCCCCCGGCCATCGCGCCGCCGGGATCTGCGCCGTACCTCCCCAGCGGTCCGCCGACGCCGGTGCCCTCGAACGCGCCGGCCGCACCGCTGCCTCCGCTGCCGATGCCCACCCCGGCTGCACTCGACCCGTTCACGCAGGACCCCGGTGCCGGGCCGCCGGCGCCGATCGCCAATCCACTCGTCGACACCGCCGGCTTCCGCGACAGCGTCGCCGAGGCCGACCGACTCCGCGCCGAGCGACGGGTCGGCGAAGCGGCATTCCTGGCCCTGGCCACGCGGGAGAGTGTGATCCTCGACTGCCGCAGCCGGGAGTCGTTCGCCCGGCTCCATGTCCGTGGCGCCGTCAATCTTCCCTTCCCCGACATCACCGCCGAAGAACTAGCCCGGGTGATCCCGTCTCCCGACACCCGCGTGCTGATCTATTGCAACAACAACTTCGCCGCGGCCCCGACGGCCTTCCCGGAGAAGGTGGCGCGGGCGGCGCTCAATCACCACGCCTTCGCCACGCTCGTGGCCTACGGCTACCGCAACGTCTTCGAGCTCGCCCCGCTGGTCGACGTCGCGTCGACGGAGATTCCGCTCGAGGGGGACGATGCCCCATGACCAAACATGAGCGAACATGACCCGGCATGCCCCGACATGATCCCGATCGCGTCATCAGGCTAAACTGCTGACGCTCCGTCCGAGGCTCCCTTCACTCTCACCGGAACCGCTCCCCATGGCCGACAAGCCGATCCTCTTCCTCCTCCGCGCCGGTTTCCCCGACCCCAAGCATGGCCCCGGCGGCTTCTACTGCCCCGAGTGCACCGCCGTGACCGGGATCCTCTGGTATTACCCCGAGGTGGCGGCGAAGTTGGACATCCGCCAAGTCGACGTCCCGCGGCCGCGGCCGGAGGTCATCGCGATGGTCGGTGAGGAAAACCAGTCGTGCCCGGTGCTCGTCCTCCCCGCCGGTGAGACGCCGGCCGGCGTGCCGGTGGCCCATGGCCGAGCGTTCGTCTCCGGGCCGGACGCGATCATCAAATACCTCGCCGATCACTACGGCACCGCCCAAGGGCACTGACCGGCGGCGGGCGTCAGCGGGGATCGGCCAAGGCGTAGCTCGTGCTCCGGCCGCGGCCCGGGTTCTTCACGAGGATGCTTCGGGCCTCGAGATCCTGGATGTCGCGGAGAGCTGTGTCGGACGAACACTTGGCGATCCGAGCGTACTTTGACGTCGTCATTCCCCCTTGAAAGCCGTCGAGCAGCCGGTTGATGACGAGACGCTGCCGGTCGTTGACCGGGCTGCCGGTGCCGATCGCCTGCCACAGTGTCGCCTTGTGGAGCACCGATTCGACGAGCGTGCCGGCGTTCACGAGAGCGCGATTGAGACAGCCGAGAAACCAGAGCATCCACGGGGTGATGTCGAGGTCGCCACGCTGCGTGCGCTCGAGGATCCGGTAGTAGTCCTTCCGCTCTGCTTCGATCTGGGTTGACATGCTCGAGAAGCGTTCCGGGCAGCCGTCGGCACGGGCGAGCATGAGGTCGGCAAGGGCACGGGCCAAGCGGCCGTTGCCATCCTCGAAGGGATGGATCGTGACGAACCAGAAGTGCGCGATCGCAGCCCGGAGGACCGGATCCTCGTCGGTGTCGGCATTGCACCAGGCAATGAATCGTGCCATCTCGCCGGGCACACGCGGCGCCGCCGGGGCTTCGAAGTGGACCCGCTCCCGGCCGAACGGCCCCGACACGACCTGCATCGGACCGGCCTCCACCGGCCTCCACGTTCCGACGGCGATCGGACGGGTGCCGCTATAGCCCACCGGGAACAGGGCCGCGTGCCATCCACACAGTCGTTGCTCCGAGAGCGGTTCCTCGGCACGGCGCGTGGCGTCGAGCGTCACCTCGACGATCCCCTCGACATCGCGATTCGTGCGGCGGACGCCCCCCTGCGGGAGGCCGAGCCGGCGGGCGATCGAGGAGCGGACATCGGCGACGTCGAGCCGTTCCCCTTCGATCGCCGACGACTGCACGACGTCGCTTGTCAGCACCCGCAGGGCGGTCTCGGTCTGAAGATCGAAGCCGAGCGCCCGCATCCGCCCGAGGAGCAGCCCCTGCGCGTGGCGCGTCGGTACGAGGGCCTGAAGGACAACCTTGTCGTCCCAGTGAAACGCCGGCCAGAGCTTGTTTTCGTGGATGAACGCCATAATCGCCGCATCTTTTGCGGCGATTATACCCCCATTCGCCGCACGCGGAAAACGGGGACGTGCGGCGTTACCGCGGCTGGCTGGAGAGTTGCACGAGCGCCTCGAGGACGCGGGCCCGCGCCGCGTCGTCCTTGAGGACAAGAAAGCGGTGCTTTCCCTGGGGATCGGGGGTGAACGTCGTCGCCCCCTTCTCCGTCACCGTCACCTTCCCGGGCGGCGAGCGGTCGAAGTAGCCCCGGCTCCCGAGAACCCCGTCGAGAACGCTCGTCAGATCCCAGCTTGGCCGGTCCTGTGGCGGCGGCGAGAGGATCTTGTACGACTCCGCCACCGGATGATGAGGGCCCCCCCGAAAATCCTCGAGGATGCTCTGGCTCGGATAGGGCAGCGCGATCCCGATCTCGAAGCCGCTCCAGATCATCTCCGTCGGCCACGCCTCGGCGAGCTTCGCCGCGGCGGCCCGATCCTTGACGACGTTGTATTCCTCGTAGGCCGCGTTGCCGTCGATCGGCTTGAACGCTCCGGCCATGAGCTCGAGGAGCTTCACTTTCTTCGCGACGAGGGCCTTGCCATCGAGCGGGCTTGTCGCATCGGGCGGGCTGTCGAGGAGGCGGGCGAGATTCGTGGAGAAGCCGACCTGGACGACGACGACCGAGCCATCCTCGGCGGCCGCAAGCGCCTTCCGCAAAACCGCAACGGCCTCGGGGGCATCCTTCGCATGGCGTAGCGTGTGGGGATAGCGCTCCTTGCCGGCAAAGGCGGGGTCGTCTTGGATCGCCTCGGCGAGCTTGAGATAGACGCTCTGCTCCTCGACGCCACCGGGGCGGACGACGCCGACCGGGATCTCCGTGCGGCCATAGAAGCGGTTGATACAGTCGACGAACGGGGCAGCGAGCGCGTGGTTGGCCGTCACCGTCACCGCGAGCAGCCGGCACTGCTCGCGCGACTCGAGCGCGTGGAGCATGGCGAGCGCCGCGACGTCGTCGCAGTCGCCGCAGATGTCGGTGTCGAAGATCACCGGCACCGGGGCCGCGGCCCGGGCGTCTGCTGAGGCCACGAGGGCCAGCGAAGCCATGACGGCCAGGAAAGCCGCACCCGTCACCTTTCGCCGCGCACCGCAAAGCAGGCTGGTCACCACCATCTGGAATCCTCCCCAGAAAAAACGCTTTGATTCCATCGACGCGTGCCGATCGCTGGCAAAAGGCCGAGGCCAGTCTCAGGCGACGGCGAGCATCCGCTCGAGCGCCACCACGGCCCACTTCGCCGTCTCGTCGTCGACCCGGATCACGTTCACCGCATCCCCCGCCTCGAGGTGCTCGAGGCTCCAGCAGAGGTGGGCCAGATCGATGCGGTACATCGTGGCGCACATGCAGACCACCGGCGATAGGAAGTGGATCTCCTGCTCGGGGTGAGCGGCCTCCAGTCGCTTGACGAGATGGAGCTC
>CANGGT010000031.1 GCA_947453375.1 Planctomycetaceae bacterium | reverse complement strand
ATCACCGGTGCCCTCGACAGCCTCGGCGCCGAGCGGATCGACCATGGAGTGCGTTGCCTGGAGGATGCCGCCGTGGTGGCGAGGCTCGTCCGCGAGCGGATTCCGCTCACCGTCTGCCCCCTGTCAAACGTCCGCCTGCGCGTCTTCGACGAGCTCGCTGACCACTGCCTCCCCAGGCTCCTCGGGGCCGGACTTCGGGCGAGCCTCCATTCCGATGATCCGGCCTACTTCGGCGGAGCCATCAACGAGGTTCACCGGAGGGCGATCACGGCCCTCCGACTCACGCGGGCGGATGCCCACCGACTCCTCCGCAATAGCTTGGAGTCTGCGTTCTGGGATCCGGTCCAGGCAGCGCCCCACCTCGAACGGCTCGAAGCGCTGTTCGCACGATGAAATCGGCCCGGTTGAACTCACCCCGCGGCGAGAAGGTGGCGTTCGAGCACCTCGGGGCGGAAGTCGAGGTAGAACCGCCCCGGATCGTCCGGCACGACCGGCGTGCTGTCGAAGGGAGACTGATCGGCATCGATGAACCGGATCGCCCGGGTTCCCGATATCGATCCGATGTAATCGGCGTAGGCAGGATCATGGAGCGCGTAGGACGGAACGCCGTGGCGGATGGCGTCGAACAACACCGTCGAATAAACGGATACGACCGCACGCACCAGCGGAAGCAACCGATCGATCCCACCGCGGTTGGCGATCCGGACATTCGGCTCGGAAGCAAACCGCTCGTAGTCTCGTGGCCCTTCGGCGGGGTGGGGACGGATGAGAATGCGGACACCGTCATCTCCTCGGTGCCGATCGACGAGGAAGGCGATATAGGCCCGGCACGCGTCAGCGGTCCTCGGCTGGGTGGCCACCATCACGGTGGCCGCTCCGGTGCAGAAGGCCCGCGTCTCCTCGTCAATCGATGAATCGGGCTGGAGGTAGTATCCGATTTCGTCGATCGACGACGGAGCAAACTCGTGGCCGTCGCGGAGAATCCCCGACCAGTAGGGGCCGAAGGTCAGCATGGTGTCGGGAAACAGGGCCCGCGCCCGCACCGCTTCCACGGCGGCCGGCATGGCATAGAAGATGTCGTTGCGATCGATCAACCCGTGCTGGAGTTCCACGACACGGACGCCGCAGGATCGCGCCGCGTAGATCAGTCCCTCCTTGTGGTAATGGCACAACACGCAGAGCGTGCGTGGGCGCGCTGCACGCAGTACGGACAACCACGCGCCGTACCGGTCGAGCAAGCGGGCCAGGGCGTGCTGGAACGCCATCCCCTCCGGTTGGCTCAACAGTCCGGTCGCGGTGATACGGCGATGGACGTCGAGAAGATCTCGCTTCAGCGCGATCATCCCGGCGTCGGGGAAGCTGCGCCGATGATTCTTGACCTCGTAATCTCCCCTCCCATCGAAAGACGCCCCGTCGCTGGTCACGACGAACCGCGCCGTGGCCGGGATCGCCGCGGCGACCCGATGAAAGTAGGTGGAAACGACGCGGCCATCGACGGTCGTCCGCCTCCGGTCGTCGACGGCAAACATCACGCTCCGACCGCACCTGTCGCGCGGAAGCGGTGCGTTGGGCCTGCGGAGCGCCGACAGTATCCCTCGCGTCACATAGGCTGCGGGACTCCAGACGAGTTGGGTGTCGTGGGGAAACTCGAATCCCTGGGCGACGAATTGCACCGCCTCCAAGGCGCACTTGACGACGTTGAGATCGGGACGGCAATCGAACGCCGTCAGGTCGGGGAAACGACCGTAGAAGTGCTCCTTGATCTGTGAAAAAGTCGTCATCGCAAACCTCCGTCGTCCCCTCACCCGTCCGAACATGCCTCCGGGATGCAGGGCCAAGGGCATCTCGCGGGGCGCCGACGCCGAAAGCCTCCGGTCCTCTCAGGGGGCCGGCGATCGCAGGGAGGCCAGCCAGAGCGAAAGGAGTTCGTCTCGGCGGGGCTGCGGCAGCATCCCCTCGACGAACTCTCGGAACGCGCCTTGTCCACCGGCCGTGCCGAGGATCGTCATCGCGTGGGCCGCCACGTACGCCGGCGCATTGGCTGGACTTGCCGAATACCCAACGGCCTCGAGAAGCGGGATGTCGGGAACGTCGTCCCCTACATAGGCGCACTCGGAGAGCGGCACTCCGTACTCGGCAGCCAACCGGGTGGCTTCGGTCAACTTGTCGCTTACCCCCTGACAGAGACGATCGATCCCCAACTTGCGGCAGCGGCGGGCCACGATCTCGGTCGTCTCCCCCGTAATCACCACGACGGGCACCCCGGCGAGCCGACAGAATTTCACCCCCGCGCTGTCGTAGGTGTGGAATCGCTTCAATTCGCCGTCAGGGCTGTCGACGTTGTCGTAGTACATGCTGCCATCGGTCCACACGCCGTCGATGTCGGTGAACACGAGGCGGATCGTCACTTGGCCGCCGCCAGGCCCCGGAAAGACGAATGCCATCAGCGTGCGCCCTCGGGAGCGACACCCGAGACATCCTCCACCCGCACCAATTCACCAGCCACGAGTCGCCGCAGCGCACGTCCCCCGACAACGAGCCCCCGCTGCGACCAGCGCAGACCGGTGCCGGGCGAGAGAAGGTGGAGGTCCTCCTCGCGAACGACCGTTCCCTCCTCGATGTCGACCTTCGCGGCCACGGAGCGTTCGAGCTTGAGCTTCGCGGCAGCGACGGCCGGATCGATGAACAGGGCTTCCTGGCCCATCGATCGCTCCATCAGCCGGATGTCGCGCACCATGCGCGAGACGCCGTCGGGCCCGAGCGATCCGGCCTGATCTGTGCCCTTCATGCGCCGGTCGAGCGTGACGTGCTTCTCGATCACCCTCGCGCCGAGCGCCACGGCGGCGACGGGGGCTGAAATCCCGATCGTGTGATCGGAATACCCGATCTCGTAGCCGGGGAACTCCTTCTGCAGATACCTGACCGTGAGCAGGTTGGTGTTGTCCGGGTGCGTCGGATATTCACTCACGCAGTGGAGGATGGTGATCCGTTCATGCCGCTTCGTGATCACGTCGAGGGCGGCGTCGAGATCGGCACGATCGGCCATTCCGGTCGAGAGGATGATCGGGATCCGCGTGTCGGCGAGCGCGGCGAGGAGCGGGAGATTGGTCAGATCCCGACTCGCCACCTTGAGTTTGTCAGGAGTGAAGTGGTCGAGGATCGACAGACAGCCGATCGCACAGAGCGTCTCGACGAAATCGAACCCGAACGACTTCGCGTAGGCGTAGAGCTCGGCATGCTGCTCGTCGGACAACTCCAGCCGGGCACGATGCTCGCCGTAGGTCGCCCCGAAGGAGTGGGGCGAGACGTAGGGCCGTGCCATCTCGGAACGGCTGAGTTCGTGGGCGAGATCGCGCTTGGTGAACTTCACCGCGTCGAGCCGGGGCAGATCGAGCCGGAAGTCGTCCTCCACGACCGGCCTGGCCAGCATCTCGATGAGCAGCTTGGCGAGATCGACCGATCCGTTATGGTTCTGACCGATCTCGCCGATGATGTAGGTGTGCATGGAAGTTCTGGCGGGAAACTGACCGGATCTCACGTCGGGCGACGGCCATTATAGGGCCGACCGGGACGCCACAGCCCCCCTTCTGCAGGATTCCGC
This sequence comes from Planctomycetaceae bacterium, assembly GCA_947453375.1. Lineage (GTDB taxonomy): Bacteria > Planctomycetota > Planctomycetia > Pirellulales > UBA1268 > QWOP01. Next base: position 27,478 of record CANGGT010000031.1, on the reverse strand, counting down.
ATCCCCTCCGGCGTGACCGCCGTCGCCAGCCGGAGCACACCGGCGGCAAGGAGGCGATCCACGATCGACCGGCACTCGGCGATGTCGGCACCGAGCCGGTCGGCAATGGCAAGGAGATCGTTCGTGCCGTCGCTGTAAGCGAGGATGTCCGACTGGAGCCGCACCGTGGCCGTCGATCCCTTCACGCTCGTGACGGGGTAGAGCCCGCGCGGCCCCAGCTGCGGCTCGCAAGGTTGCGTTGAGTCAGGCACACAGTTGCATTCCAGGGCCTCGATCATGGCCCGGTAGATGGCAAAGCTGCCGGCGAGACCGACCGGCGTGACGAGCCGATCATCGTCGAGGCTCGTGTGATATTCCGGGTAGGTGCTGTGCTTCGAGCGCATCACCGAACAGACCGGGAGTCGCACGCCGGGCGAGCAATACTGCCGCTCATCCGATCCACGCTCGGTGAAGGGATAAACGATGGCACCAGGGGCGAGCCGCCCGAACACGTGCCGGGCGACCCGATCGGCGAGGGTGTCGCCGTAGGGCGACTCGACCATCGAGACAGCCCGTTCATCGCCGACACAGGTGAGCACGAACCCGGCCAACAGGCGCCGGCGGAGGTGTTCGAGATGCCGGGAAAGATAGACGATCGAACCGATCGTCTCCGGCACGAAGACGATCCGGTAGGTGAGCCTGCGCCTCGGACGCGCCGCAAGCCACTGACCGAGCGCCGTGGCGAGCACCGGCCCGGAAAGCTCGTTGTTGGCCATCGACGGATGGCAGACATACGTCGAGAGGAGCACCTCGTCGACGCTCTCGCCGGGAATCACGAGATCGGCGTAGTCGAGCCTCCCCGGCCCGAGCGTGCTGTCGATCCGGGCCCGGTATCGGCCCTGCGGCAGGGCCAATCGCTGCCGATGGGTGAGGCAGAATCCCCACGCTTCGCGGTAGTAAGAGGTGACGAACGGGATCGCGTCGGGCTGCTCGGGGAGCGAATGAAGATGGGGCTGGAGTTCCTCGAGATCGAGTTCGACGTCAACGGGCCGCGAATATCCCATGACGTGGAGCGTGTGGTCGCGGAGGTCGGCGACCACCGTTCCGTCGGGGCCGAGGAGCGTCGCCGAACGGATCGTCCACTCCGGCGGCACGACCCAGTCGAAGACTTTCGTCCCGCTCTCGACGGCGTGCCTCGTCAACCCCGGCAACCGCTCGCCGAGGTAGTCGAGTGTCTGCCGCACCCCCGGGCCGGTGAGGCTGCGGCAAATGGGATAGAGCTCCCGAAGCCAGCCGTGCATCCGCTCGCCAACGGCGAGGCAGTCGGCCGACAGGGAAAAGGCATCGAGACTCATCGCGACACCCTCCGCGTGCCGGTCGCCGGAAGCTTCATGCTCATTTCCTGTTGCGGGCGATCGATGCCTGCATCGACTCGACGAGGGCCGGATGCCGATCGACGATCGCGGCGATCTGTTCGATCGTGTTCGGAAAGGCCCCTTCCGCCCCGGACGCCACCGCCCGCACGACGTCGAGGTCGGCCTGCGTGTCGACGGTCAATCGCCAGTTGGCAATGACCGACTCGAACGGAACCGGAATCGAGGCCGTGCGGAACCGTTCCGGATGGGTGTAAACGTAGTTCGTCACGTGCTCGAACGCCGCCGGATCCTCGGCCACGCGAGCGACCTCCCGGAGGGCGTCGCAGGTGACGTACTCGGCAAACAATCCGCCGTGGGAGAGGATTGACCAAGTGCCGTCGCCGAACCGGTACCCGACGTAATCGGCCCCTGTCGATCGACCGACGTCGACGAGCGGTTCGATCGCTCCGGGCAGGAGAAAGGGATTGTCGGCACAGACTCGCACGAGCTTCGACCAGCCACGGAGAGCCGCAGCCCCGAGAAACCTCTCCAGGACATTCGCCACGCTTCCCCGGTGGACGGCAACACCACGGCGGGCCGCCACATCCATGAGCCCGTCGTCGACCGAGTCGATCGTGGTGGCGAGCACGAGACGCGAAGCCCCGAACGTCTCACCGAGTCGACCGAGGACGAGGTCGAGGAGCGAACGCCCGCCGCTCACTTCCGCCAGCATCTTCCGCGGGAGCCTCGTCGATCCGAGCCGTGCTTGGATGACGATGCCCCAGGCGTCGTCCGCCGTTGCAGGGCCCTCGATCATGACACGCCCGTCCAGACAAACTCGATCGGCGCCGCGATCTCCGGGTGGATGCTCTTGTGCACCGGGCAGGTGTGCGCTGCCTGCTCGAGGAGCTGGCGGTGCGGATGGTCGGGAGGGAGCGGAATCGTGAGCGTGGTGCGGAGCGACGCGATCCGCCGCGGCGGGGCCGAGGTCATCTCCTTCGTCGTCTCGACCGTCATGCCCTTGAGGTCGATCGCGTGCCGTTCGGCGGCGATCCCCATGATCGTCATCATGCAGGCGCCCAGGGCCGTGGCCACAAGATCGGTGGGGGAGAAGCTCTCGCCGCGGCCGTGGTTGTCGACCGGGGCGTCGGTGACGAGCGTGGTGCCCGAGGGACCGTGGGTGGCGCGGCATCGCAGCCCCCCCTCGTACGTGGTCGTGATCTTCACCATGATCGGCTTCCTGCTCCCTGGGCGTGTCGGCGTGTCCGGTGTCGTGTCGGTGTCCGCTCGACAGCTGAAACCTACTATACTCCCGACCTCATTCCCACGACCGTGTCCCGCCGGGCCATTCCCGATGCCATCCACGCTCGCCATCGCTGCGGTCGTCTCCCTTCTCTTGGCGGCCTACCTCGTTGTGGCGATGTTGGCGCCGGAGTGGTTCGCATGATGACCGGTGCCTGGATCGAGGTCGCCGCCATCCTCGTGGCGACGGCCCTCGCCGCGATCGTGATCGCCCCCTGGCTGGCGGCCGTGTTCCCCATGGATGACGCCCCCTCCGGCAGGCCCGACGGCAATCGCCGGCTCGACCGCTGGCTCGATGCGATCTCCGGGCCCGTGCTGCGGGCGGCCGGCGTCCGGCGTGCCGAGGAGATGACCGCCGCCGAGTATGGGGCCGCCATCCTCCTCTTCCATGCGGCCGGCTTCGTCTTCCTCTTGGTGCTCCTTCGCTCCCAAGCCGTTCTCCCCTGGAATCCCGACGGACTTCCCGCGGTGCCCTGGTTGATCGCCATCAACACCGCAGCCAGCTTCGTCACGAACACCAACTGGCAGTCGTACGCGGGCGAGACGACGCTCTCGCCTTGGTCGCAGGCCCTCGGCCTCACCGTCCAGAACTTCGTCTCGGCGGCCAGCGGCCTGTGCGTGCTGGCGGTGCTCGTCCGCGGGCTCGTGCGGCGCGACAGCCCCACCGTTGGCTCGTTCTGGCGCGATCTCGCTCGGGCCACACTCGGATTTCTCCTCCCGCTGGCGATCCTCCTCGGCCTCCTCCTCGCCAGCCAGGGGGTCGTGCAGTCGTTCGCAACGGCCATCGATGTGCCCCTCGTCGATGGCGACGGCGTGCCAGCGGGGGAAAAAGCCACGCGACGGATCGTCACCGGACCGGTCGCCTCGCAGGTGGCCATCAAGCAGCTGGGGACCAACGGCGGGGGTTACTTCAACGCCAACGGCGCCCATCCGTTCGAGAATCCGACGCCGCTCTCGAACCTGCTCGAGATCGTGGCGATGCTCGCGATCCCGGTGGCCGGCTGCCTTGCCTTCGGCCGCTGGGTCGGCGATCGGCGGCAGGGTCGCGCCCTCCTGGCGGCGATGGCCGTTCTCTTCCTCCCCTTCCTCGCGCTCATCGTCCACTTCGAGACCAGCCCCAACCCGGCCCTCCCCCGGGAGGTCGATCAATCGGCCTCGGTCGATCACGAAGGGGGGCCGCTCGAGGGGAAGGAGGTGCGTTTCGGCCCGGCCGCATCGGCGCTGTTTGCCATCAGCACCACCGCGACCAGCTGCGGTGCCGTCAACGCCCTCCACGACAGTTTCTCGCCGCTCGGGGGGCTCGTCGCGATGTGGATGATGCAGCTCGGCGAGGTGGTGTTTGGCGGCGTCGGCACCGGACTCGCCGGGCTGATCGCCTACACGCTCGTGGCGGTGTTCGTGGCCGGGCTCATGGTCGGCCGCAGCCCGGAGTATCTCGGCAAGAAGATCGAGGCCCGCGAGATGAAGATGGGCATGATCGTGCTCCTCGTTCCTCCGATCGCGACCCTCCTCGGCACCGCTTCCGCCTGCGTCCTCCCGGCCGAGGCTGCCGCCGCGCCCAACCCCGGCCCGCACGGCTTCTCGGAGCTCCTCTACGCCTTCTCGAGCGCCGGCAACAACAACGGCTCGGCCTTCGGAGGGCTCTCGGCGACGAGCCCGTTCTGGACGCTGGCGCTTGCGGCCGCGATGCTCGTCAGCCGCCTGCTCACGATGCTCCCGCTGGTGGCGATCGGTGGATCACTGGCGGCCAAGCGAACGGTGGCCGAGAGCCCTGGCACGCTCCCGACCCACACGCCGCTGTTCGTCCTCCTCGTCGCCGGGGCGGTGATCCTCGTCGGGGCCCTCTCGTTCGTGCCGGCCCTGGCGCTCGGGCCGATCGCCGAAGCCCTCCAGCCGCGCCCCATCGCGGAGGGCCCGTCATGACCCACGACGAACCGGCCGGCATCCTCGCCGACCCCGGCGCGATCCTCCGCGCGGCGGGGGACGCGCTCACGAAGCTCGATCCGCGGCGGATGATCCGCTCCCCGGTGATGTTCACGATCGAGGTCGGGGCGGCCCTGATCACGGGGCTCGCCATGGCGCGGCTCGCCGGCCAACCGGGAGCCGAACACCCCGCGTTCATCGCCGCGGTGGCCGTGGGGCTGTGGGCGACGGTGCTGTTTGCCAACTTCGCCGAGGCGATGGCCGAGGGACGGGGACGGGCCCAGGCCGATGCCCTGCGAAAAACGCGCAGCGACACGCTCGCCAAGCGGCTCACCGCCCCGCGCCGCGAGGCGGCCACCGAGGCCGTCTCCTCGACGCAGCTTCGCGCGGGCGATCACGTCCTCATCGAGGCCGGCGACATCGTGCCGGGGGATGGTGAGGTGATCGACGGCGTCGCCAGCGTCGACGAAAGCGCGATCACCGGCGAGAGCGCGCCGGTGATCCGCGAGAGCGGCGGCGATCGCAACACGGTCACCGGCGGCACTCGGATGCTCTCCGACTGGCTCGTCATCCGGATCACCGCCAACCCGGGGGAGAGCTTCCTCGACCGGATGATCTCGATGGTGGAGGGGGCGAAGCGGCAGAAGACCCCCAACGAGATCGCCCTCGACATCCTCCTCGCCGGGCTGACCCTCGTCTTCCTCGTCGTCACCGCGACGCTCCTCCCCTTCTCGATGCATGCCGTGGCAAGCGCCGGGCGGGGAGAGCCGCTCGGCCTGGCGGTCCTCGCCGCGCTGTTTGTCTGCCTCGCCCCGACGACGATCGGCGGCCTCCTCCCCGCCATCGGCATCGCGGGGATCGACCGGATGGTGCGGGCAAACGTCCTGGCGACGAGCGGCCGGGCGGTCGAGGCCGCAGGGGATGTCGACGTCCTCCTCCTCGACAAGACCGGCACGATCACCCTCGGCAACCGGCAGGCGGCCAGCTTCCTTCCGGCCACGGGCGTCACCGAGCGGGAACTCGCCGAGGCCGCACAGCTTTCCAGCCTCGCCGACGAGACCCCCGAGGGGCGGTCGATCGTGATCCTCGCGAAGGAACGCCACGGCCTCCGCGGCCGCGACGTCGAGGCGCTCGGCGCGACCTTCATCCCCTTCACCGCTCAGACGCGAACCAGCGGCGTCGATCTCGACGGCCGACAGATCCGCAAAGGCGCGCGGGACACGATCCAGAAGGCCGTCGTCGCAGCCGGTGGGACGATGCCGGCCGAGGTCAATCGCATCTGCGACGACGTCGCCAAGGCCGGGGCGACCCCGCTGGTCGTCATCGATGGCACACGCGTGCTCGGGGTCATCGAACTCAAGGATGTCGTCAAGGGGGGGATCGCGGAGCGATTCAAGGAGCTGCGGGCGATGGGGATCCGCACCGTGATGATCACCGGCGACAACCCGCTCACGGCGGCGGCCATCGCCGCCGAGGCAGGGGTCGACGACTTCCTCGCCGAGGCGACCCCCGAGGCGAAGCTGGCGATGATCCGTCGCTACCAGCAGGAGGGACACCTCGTCGCCATGACGGGGGACGGCACGAACGACGCCCCCGCCCTCGCCCAAGCCGACGTGGCCGTGGCGATGAACTCGGGCACGCAGGCCGCCAAGGAGGCCGGCAACATGGTCGACCTCGACAGCAATCCGACGAAGCTCCTCGAGATCGTCGCCGTCGGCAAGCAACTCCTCATGACCCGCGGCAGCCTGACGACCTTCAGCCTCGCCAACGACGTCTCCAAGTATTTCGCGATCGTCCCCGCCGCCTTCGGCGGCATCTATCCGCAGCTCGGGGCGCTCGACATCATGCGGCTCCATTCCCCCACCACCGCCGTGCTCGCGGCCGTGGCCTTCAACGCGCTGGTGATCGTGGGACTCGTGCCGATGGCGCTCAAGGGGGTGCGGTACCGGCCCCTTCCTGCGGCGGTGCTCCTCAGGCAAAACCTCCTCGTCTGGGGCCTCGGAGGACTCCTCCTCCCCTTCCCCTGTATCAAGCTCCTCGACCTTCTCCTCGCCGCGTGTGGGGTGCCCTGATGCCAACCGAGCCGCTCCCTCCCCACCGCACTCGGATCCTGCCCGCCACGATCCTCGGTCAACTCCGCCCCGCCTGCTCGATGCTGGTCATCCTCACGGTGATCACCGGCGTCCTCTATCCGCTCGGGATGACGCTCGCGGCCCGCATCCTCTTCCCCCGTGAATCCTCCGGGAGCCTCCTGCGGGCTGCCGACGGGACGGTCCTCGGTTCGCTCCTCATCGGCCAGCCGTTCACCGAGCCAGGCTGGTTCCACGGCCGACCGAGTGCCACCGGCGCGAGCCCCTTCGATCCGACCGCTTCGGGAGGCTCCAATCTCGGGCCGACCAACCCAGCCCTGGCTGGTACCGTGGCCGAGCGCGTGGCGGCCGTGCAGCGGGAAGAGCCCTCCCACGCCGGGGCGATCCCCGTCGATCTGGTGACCGCCAGCGCCAGCGGCCTCGATCCCCACATCTCCCCGCGGGCGGCCCTCCTCCAGGTGCCACGGGTGGCCGCCGCGCGCGGCCTGCCGATGGAGGAGGTGCGGGACCTCGTGGCTGGCCGGATCGAGCCCCCGCTCCTCGGTATCCTCGGGCGGCCGCGGATCAACGTCCTCACGCTCAATCTCGCCCTCGAGGCACTCGCCCCAGGAGGGGCTGGCAGCCCCCTCCCGCCATGACCTCCGAACCGCTGCGCCCCGATCCCGACGCCCTCCTGGCGGCGATCCATGCCGACGAGGCCAAGGCTGCCCGTGGTCGGCTCAAGGTGTTTTTCGGATTTTCTCCCGGCGTCGGCAAGACGTACGCGATGCTCGCATCGGCCCGACGCCTCGCCGCCGCGGGCACCGACGTCGTCGTGGGGATCGTCGAGACGCATGGTCGCGCCGAGACGGCAGCCCTCGTCGAAGGGCTCGAGGTCCTTCCCCGGCTGGCGATCCCCTACCGCGGTCATACCCTCCACGAGTTCGATCTTGCCGGAGCCATTCTCCGCAGGCCGCAGGTCCTCATTCTCGACGAGATGGCCCACACCAACGCCCCGGGATCGCTCCATCCGAAACGTTGGCAGGACATCGACGATGTGATCGCCGCCGGGATCGACGTCCACACGGCGCTCAATGTGCAGCATGTCGAGAGCCTGGTCGATCTCGTCGAACAGGCAACCGGCGTCCGCGTCCGGGAGACGGTTCCCGACGAGGCCCTCGACCGGGCCGACGAGATCGAGCTGGTCGACCTTCCCCCCGACGAGCTGCTCGACCGGCTCCGGGCCGGGAAGATCTATCTCCCCGACGTCGCCGCGCGGGCGACGGAGCGGTTCTTCAAACGCTCCAACCTCCTCGAACTGCGCGAGCTGGCGCTCCGGCGGATGACGCAGCGTGTTGACCGCGATGTTGAATCGGCCCGCCTCGCCGACGGAAACGACCATGGCAGGGGTATCAGCGAAAGGATCCTCGTGGCCGTCGGGCCAGGCCCCGGGGCGGAGCGGATCCTCCGAAGGGCCCACCACATCGCCAGCGGGCTCCGCGGTGAATGGGTCGCGGCCACGGTGGACAAAGCGGGCTCGAGCCCCATGGCGCCAGAGGCGGTCGAGCAGTCGGAACGGAATCTGCGCCTGGCCGAGTCGCTCGGCGGCAGCGTCACGCGACTCTCCGGGGCCAGCATCGCCGACGCCTTGCTCCACGAGGCCCATCGCCTGCGGGCGACGCGGATCCTCGTCGGTAAGCCGCGCCATCGGCGTCGTGTCGCGTGGTTCAACGAGAATGTCGTCGATCGGCTCGTGCGGCATAGCCGCGACATCGACGTGCTGGTGGTCTGCGACGAAGACGAACCCCGGGATCGACCGCCCCCCCCTGCCACCGGCAGCAGCGGTCGATCGCTCGCCGGGCTTGGCTATGTCGTCGGCACGCTCGCGGCGACGACGGTCGTCGGCCGCCTCCTTTGGCCACACATCAACGACGCGATCGTCTCGTTCGTTTCGCTGCTGATCGTGCTCTCCTCGTCGCTGTGGTTCGGCCGCCGGACGGGCGTGCTTGCCGTCGTGCTGGCCGCCGTCGTGATCGACTTTTTCTTCGTTCCCCCCTTCTTTACGCTGGTCATCGCCAGCACAACGGATATCGTTTCCCTGATCGCCCTCCTTTCGGTGGGCCTCGTGGTGGCGGAACTGATCGTGCGACTCAAGGCGCAGACGTCGATGGCCGTGGAACGGGAGCAGCGCACAGCGCGTCTCCTCAGGTTTTCGCGTACCCTCGCCCTCGCCCTCGATGCCGACTCGATCGCGGCGACGCTCGCCTCCTCGACCGCCGCCGTCACCGATGCCTCGGCCATCGACGTCCGCCTGGCAGGTCGCGCGGAAGGGCTGCAAAGCGTGGCCCGTCTGGGCGCCATCGTGCCGGCCGCGGACGAGGAGGGCCTCGTCACCTGGGTCGTCGAGCATGGCCGCGATGCCGGGCTCGGCAGCGACACCCTCCCCGGCGCCAGGGTCACCTGCCTGCCGATCCGCCACCAAGGGCAATCGCTCGGCGTGCTGGTGATCGCCTTCGATCCTCCGCGCCCCCTCTCGCGCGAGGAGCATGACATTCTTGGGGCGTTTGTCGATCAGACAGCCGTGACGCTCAAGAGCCTCGAGAGACGCTGACGCTTATGGGATTCCGCTCGCTCGCAAGCTGCGTCGATGCCCTCCGTGCCGAGCGCGAGGCGGTCCTCGTCGACGCGCCGGTCGACCCCCACTTGGAGATCGCCGAGATCCAGCGGCGGCTCTACCGCTCCGGTGGCCCGGCGGTGCTGTTCACCAATCCCCGCGGCTGTCCGTTCCCGATCCTCGTCAATCTCTACGGCACCCGAAGACGCGTCGAGCGGATCTTTGCCGACACCCTCGACCGTGTCCGCCGGCTCGTCGAGCTGAAGATCGATCCGGCCGCCGCCGCCCGCCGCCCATGGCGCTACTGGCGGGCGCCGCTGGATGCGCTGACGATGCTCCCGCGGCACGTCCGCCGCGGCCCGGTGCAGGCCTGCCCGGTGGCCCTGACGACGCTCCCCCGGGTCGTCTGCTGGCCGGGGGACGGCGGCCCGTTCATCACGCTCCCCTGTGTTTACTCCGAGGATCCCGCCAGCCCCGGCACACGAAGCTCGAATCTCGGCATGTACCGCGTCCAGCTGGCCGGCAATGACTACCGGCCGCTCGACGAGATCGGCCTCCACTACCAGCTCCACCGGGGGATCGGCGTCCACCATGGCAGGGCGATCGAGCGCGGCGAGCCGCTCCGTGTCGTGATCACCGTTGGCGGCTCGCCGGCCATGGCGGTGGCGGCGATGATGCCCCTCCCGGAAGGGCTCTCGGAGCTGACCTTCGCCGGGGCACTGGCCGGCCATCGGATTCCGATGATTACGGCCAAGGGGAGGCCGGCAGTCTACGCCGAGGCCGACTTCGCGATCGAAGGGACGATCCTTCCCGGCACGAAGCCGGAGGGGCCGTTCGGCGACCACCTCGGCTACTACGCCCGCTGCCACGACTTCCCGGTCCTCCGCGTCGATCGCGTCTCTCACCGTCACGGCGCGATCTGGCCGATCACGGTCGTGGGGCGGCCGCCCCAGGAAGACACGATGTTCGGCTGGCTCGTCCACGAGCTGACCGGGCCGATCATCCCCACCGTCCTCCCTGGCGTGACGAGCGTCCATGCCGTCGATGCAGCCGGCGTTCACCCGCTCCTCCTCGCGGTAGGGAGCGAGCGCTACCAGCCGTGGCGGAAGACCGATCGCCCGGCCGAGCTCCTCACCCAGGCCTCGAGTATCCTCGGCCAGGGGCAACTGTCGCTCGCGAAATACCTCTTCATCGTCAACGGTCTCGAAGCCCCCGAGCTCGACGCCCACGACGTCGAAGCCTTCCTCGATTGGCTCCTCGCCCGCGTCGACTGGCGGCGCGACTGCCACTTCCACACCGAGACGACGATCGACACCCTCGACTACTCGGGCTCCGGCATGAACGCCGGCTCGAAGCTCGTCGTCGCCGCCCGCGGGGCCCCGCGCCGCACCCTCGGCCGCGAGCTTCCCACGGGGCTCCCGCTTCCGGCCGGCTTCGCCAATCTCCGCGTCTGCCGCCCCGGCATTCTCGCCATCGAGGGACCGCGCATCGAGCCCCGCTCCCGGCTCAACGCCGGTGACGACGCGGCCATCTGGCAGGGGGCTGCCGACGCCCCGTGGAGCGCCGACATCGATCGACTCTGCGCCGCGTTCTCCTCCGCTGAAGGCCTCGAAGCCTGGCCGCTGATCGTCGTCGTCGACGATGCCCCCTTCACCGCCGCCTCACTCGACAATCTCCTCTGGACGACGTTCACGCGGTCAAACCCGGCCGCCGACGTCGATGGTGTCGGCGCCACGGTCCGTCAGAAGCACTGGGGCTGCATAGGTCCGCTCGTCATCGATGCCCGGCTCAAGCCCCATCACGCCCCGCCGGTGGAAGAAGATCCGGCCGTCTCGGCCCGCGTCGATGCCCTCGCCGCCCGGGGCGGGCCGCTTTCAGGCCTTTTCGACTGACGAGAACGCAGGAAGGAGGAAGCCTCACTTCGCTCCGAGACGCTTCACGAGCCAGTCGCGAACGGTGGCGATGGCCACCGGCGCGAGCGTCTCCTCGATCCGGTCGTATTCGCTCACGGCGCCGGTCGTGCAGGTCTGGAAGAGGTGGTTGAGGCCCGGGAGTTCCTCGACGGTGGCGTCGGTGTTCCCGCCGGCAGCGAGCGCCTGGCGGATCGCCGGGAGGTTGAGGACCGGATCGACCTGCACATCCTTTTCGCCGATGATCGCGAGGACCGGACAGGAGACCTTGGCCAGCGCCGTGGCGGGATCGTGCCCGATGAAAAACCGGAACCACGGCGCCGTGAGCCGGCGGAGGCCGTCGGCGACAGCCGCGTCGAGTTGGGCCTTGGCGGCATCGTCGGCCTTCTCCATCTCGTCGGCGAGATCGGCCCGGATCCGCGCTCCGGCCTGGGCGGCGAGCGCCGCCGGATCGGCACTCTCGTCGGAGCCGCGCACGGCCTCGATCATCGCCTCCTGCATGACCCGCGAGCGGCGGATCTGATCGACGCCGCCGAGGCCTTCCGACTTGAGCACGAGCTCCCCTTGCGAGACGAGGATCCGCCCGCCATCGACCCCCGTCCCGGCGAGCATGACGATCCCGGCGAGGTCTGCGCGGCGGGCAGCGAGGAGCGCCGCGATCAATCCCCCTTCACTGTGGCCGACGATGCCGATCCGCGCCGGATCGATATCGGGGCGTTCTTTGAGCCAGTCGATCGCCGCTTCGGCGTCCCGCGCGAAGTCGACGCTCGTCGCCTTCGTCGCATCGCCGCCCGAGCCGCCGACGCCGCGGTCGTCGTAGCGGAGGACGGCGATCCCGGCGCGCGACAGGGCATCGGCGAGGACGAGGAATGGCTTGTGATCCATGAGCGTCTCGTCGCGGTCCTGCTGGCCTGAGCCCGAGACGAGCACCACGGCCGGCCACGGCCCCGCGCCACGCGGCAGCGTGAGTGCGCCGGCGAGATCGACGCCGTCGTTCGCATTCCGGAAAGCGGCCTCGCGGACGTCGTAGGGAAACGGGGGCTTCGGGGTCTGCGGCCGTCGCTTCTCCGGCGGAATCGCTCCGGCCGCGCCGGCGGCCACCTTCTCGAGGACCAGCGGCAAACTCACCCCCCCTTGCTGCCAGGAGCCGGTGAGCTTCCCGTCGGGCCCGAGCTTCCCGGCAAACTCCCCCTTCACCGCCGGCACTTTGATCGTCCAGAAATCGCCAGCCACGGTGCGTTCGGCCCGGAAGCCCCCCGCCTTTTGTCCGAGGCTGTCCATGCGGACATCGGCCTGGCCGTCAGCCCCCTTCCCGATCCGGAAGCGGAGCGGGAGTTTCTGGATGACCGCGTCGAGCGTGCCGGCCCAGATCTCGTCGGCAACTGGCGGCACCGCCTGCCCGGCCGCTTTGCGGAAGGTGAGCGGGAGCGCTTGGCCACGCTGCGTCCAGGTGCCGGTGGCGACACCGCCGTCTCCGACGGTGGCCACGTAGACCGCGCCGGTCGCCTTGATCTCGAAGACGAGTTTGCCACCGCCGTCGGAGAAGCGTTCGAGAGGGAAGCGCCGATCCCCTTCATCGAAGCTGCGGAGGCGGTGAACCGTCTTCCCCTGCTCCTCGGCCGATTCGATGGCGAAGCGGAACTGCCTCTCCCCCGCCTCCATCTCGCCGTACCAGTCAGCCCCTGCCGCTTCCTGGGCCAACGCCGGCGTGACGGCACGTGGGACGATGCCCGAGGAGCAGAGCATCGCTCCCGCGGCCAGAACCATCGCGAAGCGACGCGCCACGGTGCCGCGCACCGCGGCGATTGGAAAGCGACTCATGGATCTCGCCGGCAGGGCCGGCCCTGCGGGAGAGTTGGACGGCGGCGGAGCCGAGGCGGCTCAGCCAGCGATCGAGGCGATCCGCACCTTGGTCGAGAGCGAACGGTGGCCGGTGCGACGACGGTAGTTCTTGCGACGGGCGAACTTCTGGACGTAGATCTTGTCCCCCTGGACGGGGCCGATCACGGAGGCCTTCACAGTCGCCCCCTTCACCACCGGCTTGCCGAGGGTCAGCTTCCCATCCTTGCTGATGGCGAGCACCTTCTCAAACACCAACTCACTCCCGGGAGCGAGATGACGGAAGTCGATCTCGAACTCCTGCCCCTCGGCCACGCGGTACTGCCGGCCGCCGTCCACCACGATCGCATAGTGCTCTCCCGAGCCAGCCAGGGTGGCGGCGGAAGCGGGGGCGGCGGAGGTGTCGGACTTGGCCATGATGAAACCCACGGGTCTGGAGGGGAAAGGGAAAGATCGAGCCTTTTAGGGTAGCGACGACAGGGGCAGAGGTCGAGAGGGGCCAAAATCCCCCCGGTTTGGCCCAAAAGCGGGGCCAAACCGGGGGGGATAGGGGGCCTTGGTCAGGGAAACCGGACCGTCCGACCGGTGGTGTCGGTCGCTTCCCAGACGAGGTGTTCCGGCGAGACGCTTTCGCGGCCGACGACGTGGAGTTGGATGTGGACCGAGTCCTCAAACTGCGCCATTTCGCGCCGCTTCCGGTTGTTGATCCAGGTCGCCACTTCGTCGTGGACGGTGACGTTGAGCCGGGCGATGTCGGTGCGGGCGGCCGACAGTTGCAGCACGCGCATCACCTCGATCGCCATGCTCTCGGGCGTCTTCACCATCCCGGTGCCGGTGCAGGTGGGGCAGTCGCGGAAGATGCTCTTCCGCAGCGACGGCCTGATCCGCTGCCGGGTCATCTCGATGAGCCCGAACGGGCTCGTGCGGAGGATCTTCGTCCGAGCGCGGTCGCGCTTCATCGCGTCATGAAGGGCCTTCTCGACCCCGCGGCGGTATTTTTCCTTCCGCATGTCGATGAAGTCGTTGACGATCACGCCACCGAGATCCCGCAGCCGCAGCTGACGGGCGATCTCCCGGGCGGCGATGAGGTTCATTTGGTAGGCGTTCTCTTCGGCGCTCTTCTCGGTGCGGAAGCTCCCGGAGTTAACGTCGATCGCCACGAGGGCCTCGGTCTGGTCGATGACGATCGACCCGCCCCCCTTGAGCGGCACCTTCCGCTGGTGGATGCGGCCGATCTCGTCCTCGAGCCCATAGCGGTGGAAGAGCGGCTCCTTTCCTTCGTAGAGCTGGAGGCGCGGAGCGTACTTCGGCATCACGAGTTCGAGGAACTCGCGGGCTCGCTCGTAGGCCGCCGGCTCGTCGATGAGGATCCGCCCCACGTCTTCCGTGAACATGTCACGGATGGTGCGGATGATCATGTCGCTCTCCTGGTAGATGTCGATCGGCGCGGAATACTTCCGCATCCGACGGACGATCGACTTCCAGAGACGGAGGAGGTAGGCCATGTCGCGGGCCATCTCCCCCTTCGTCCGCTCGGTGCCGGCGGTGCGGACGACAAAGCCCACCCCCTTGGGCGGCTTGAGGTCGAGCATGATGTCGCGGAGGACGCGACGGTCGTGCTCGTCGTCGATCTTCTTCGAGATCCCCACCCGCCCCAGCGGCGGCATGAGGACGAGGTAGCGACCGGGGATCGAGATGTACGTCGAGAGGGTCGGTCCCTTCGTGCCGAAGCCCTCCTTGATCACCTGAACGAGAACCTCGTCGCCACGGCGGAGGACATCCTGGATCGGCGGCTTGACGCGCGGGCGGTCGCCCAGGCGCGGGCGGCGGCGCGCCCGGCCGGCGGCATCCCCATCGGCCCCTTCGGCGGCCTTACCGGCCGGCTCGGGCACCTCGAAGGCCTTGTCGGGATCGAGGCCCCCCTGACGGTAATACTGCGGCTCGACGTCGCTAATGTGGAGGAAGCCGTTGCGGCCGACGCCGAAGTCGACGAACGCCGCCTGGATGCTCGGCTCGATGTTGACGATCCGGCCCTTGTAGATGTTGCCGACGTGGTTGTCCTGGCTGGTGCGCTCGACGTAGAGCTCCTCGAGGACTCCATCCTCCATGATCGCGATCCGGCATTCCTCCGGCTGCGACACGTTGATCAGCATTTCCTGTTTCATGAATCCCGTTTTCCTTTCCTCACCCTCCCGCCCCGCAGGGCGGCGGCCGCCGTCAGGCGACCGACTCGGAGAGCAGGCGACGCATCTGGTCGCGCAAGAAGGCCTTCACCTCGCGGGCGCTGTCCATGGCCAGCGCCCGATCGGCAATTCCGCGGCACTCGGCGACCGAAACACTTCGGCACACCTGCTTGATTTCCGGGATCGCGCTGGCCGGTACGCTCATCTGGCGCAGGCCGAGTCCCAGAAGGAGCTGCGTGTACATCACGCTGCCGCTCATCTGTCCGCAAACGTTGGCCGGCACGCCGGCCTCCCGCGCCACGTCCAGCGATCGCCGCAATTGTCGCAGCACCGCAGGGTCGCACGCGTTGTAGAGATCTGCCACCTCCTTGTTGCCCCGATCGACCGCCAGCGTGTACTGGATCAGGTCGTTGGTGCCGATCGACACGAAGTCGACCTCCCTGATGAATGCGTCGAGCATGATCACCGCCGCCGGTGTCTCGACCATCATCCCCACCGGCATCTTCGGATTGAACGCGATGCCGTGCTCCGCCAGATCCTCCATCACGTCCGCGAGCACCATCCGCGCCTGACGCAGCTCGACGATCGTCGAGACGAGCGGGAAAAGCACGCGGACGTCGCCGAGGGCGCTGGCCCGGAGGATGGCGCGGAGTTGCGTGCGGAACATCGGCAGCTGCCGCAGGGACAGCCGGATGCTCCGCAGGCCGAGGCAGGGATTGCGCTCCTCCTCCGGCGTCGTCTCGGTGCGCATCTTGTCGGCGCCGAGATCGAGCGTGCGGATCACCACCGGCTTGTCCTTCATCGCGCGCACGACTTCGCTGTAGGCGGCGAAATGATCTGCCTCGGTCGGCTCGCGGGGGCTGGTGAGATAGAGGAATTCGGTGCGATAAAGCCCGATGCCGTCGCAGCCGCGGGAGAGGCACTGCTCGGCCTCGCTGGGAAACTCGATGTTCCCCGTCACTTGGATGCGGACGCCGTCGGTCGTCTCGGCGGGGAGGTCGCGGAGGCCGTCCAAGCGTGCGGCGACGGTCCGGGCCGTCTCCACCTCGAGGCGGTAGCGGGCGATCGTCTCCTCGTCGGGCTGGAGGATCACGACCCCCTGATTGCCGTCGAGGATCACCGGCTCGCCGCCGGACACGTCGGCGAGGAACGGCCCGAGGCCGACGACGGCGGGAATCTCGAGCCCCTCGGCGACGATCGCAGTGTGGCTGCCCGGCCCGCCGAGCTCGGTGGCGAAGCCCTGCACGAACCGCCGGTCGAGATTTGCCGTCTCGCTGGGGGTGAGGTTGTGGGCGAGGACGATCACCGGTTGCGAGATCGCGGCGAGCGTCTCCCGTCGCTGGCCGAGGAGGTTGCGGAGGAGGCTCTTCTCGATGTCGTAGATGTCGTGGGCGCGCTGCGCGATGTGGTTGTCGAGGCTCTGGAACACCTTCGCGTAGCGGCGGAGCGTGCGGCTGACGGCGTATTCGGGCCAGAAATTGCGATCGCGGACGGCGCTGGTCAGCTCCTCCTGGAGCTTGGCGTCGTGGAGCATCGCCAGATGGGCGGCGAAGATCGCGGCGTACTGGCCGCCGAGTTCGGCCTGGATGGCGTCGCGATTGCGCTCGATCTCGCGGCTGGTCTCCGCAACGGCGTTGGCGAGCCGCTCGAGTTCGGTGTCGACGGCGCTGCGGGCCACGAAACGGCGAGGGATGCGAAATCCCTCGCTGTCGAGGACGAGCGCCTCACCGATCGTGACGCCGGGTGAAACGGCGATTCCCTGGAGTTTGAGCATGGGGCGCAAGCCTCGCGCCGGCGCGGAAACGGTTTCGGGGAGATCGCACGCCCTGATGGCCGCGATCGAATCCCCACCCCGGTTCGCGCCAGGCGACTGGTCGCGGCTCCTTGGTTGTGTCGGAGTCGGTCTTCCGTCGGCCCCCGGGGCCGACGGACAAGGTTCAGTTCATCTCACGGCGTCGTGGTCCGCCCGGCGGTGTCCACGGCCGTCTCGTCGTTCTCGTAAAAATTGCCGTCGAAAAGCCGCACGATCGAGGCGAGGGCCTCGGTGGCATCCGGTCCCGTGACCTCCACCACAAGCCTCGTCCCCTCCTCGGCGGCAAGCGTCAGCACCTCGAGGATGCTCTTGCCGTCGACCCGCTGCGACTTGGAAACCAGTTCGATCCTCGATTGCCACTTCCGCGCCTCGCGCGCGAGCATGTCGGCAGGCCGGGCATGGAGCCCCTGCTTCAATCCCACCACGACATCCCGGGAGACCGCCTGCTGCATCGAATGCCACCACTGCCGTCAGGAGACCATGCCATGGTTGTCGGCCGCTTCCAGCAAATGCTGGATGTCAGCCGGCGCCTTCGCCGCCTTCAATTCCCGGCAGAACGCATCGTCGCGCAGCTGTCGGGAGATGTTCTCGAGCGCCCGCAGGTGCTGCCCCGGCTGATCGGGGGGCGACACCAGCAGGAAAAAGAGATGCACCGGATCGCCATCGAGGCTGTCGAAGTCGATCCCTTCCTGGCTCACCGCCACCGTCCCCACGAGCCGATCGACGCTGGGGTGTTTCGTGTGCGGCACCGCCACGCCTCGGCCGATGCCGGTGGTACCGAGATCCTCCCGCTTGAGGATCGCCTTGACGATGCTCTCGAGGTCGGAGGCAGGAATCCGTCCGGCTTCGACGAGGGCCGTCGCCATTTCCCGGATCACCCCCTCCTTCGTCGACGAATCGACGTGGGAGCGGATCGCAGCGGACGCGACGAAATCGGAAAACTTCATGCTGTGGTTTCTCGTGGGGATTCCCGATCCGGTCCGGGTCGGCCCGGGGGCCGGTCCGCCGATCCGTGGTCGGTGCACCCGGGCGATGGGCCGGGATGCTCCTGGGCCGCCCCGTGCCCCGTGCCTCCGGGGCCTTCATCGGGGAGCCACGCGGGAATCAGACTTTTCTCGACGACTGGACGTGCTTGTGGTCCCGGGTCTTTTCCTTGTGCTTGCGGAGTTGCTGCTCGAGCTTCTGCACCGCGCCATCGACACTCCGCCACAGATGCCCCGAGACCTCGTGGCTGACCATCTCATGGAAGTGTTCCGCCGAGGCGACGATCTCGACGGCGGGGAGCGCCGGGTTTTGGAGATCGACGGTGACGTTGAGGGCCGTCAGGCCATCGAAGTAGCGCTTCAGCCGCGCCACCTTCGTGGTGATCTTCGACTGGGTGGCCGGGCTGAGCTGCCCGTGCCGTGCCGAGAGTTTCGTCTGCACCCGGAATATCCTTCCAAACCAACGGGGAATGCCCGCCTCGTGGCAGGCCTGGAACGGCCGACTGGCCAAGTCGAAGGAGCATACCACTGGCCCTGACGCTTCGACAAACCACGGGCGGCAGACGGCCCCGGCAGCCATCTTTCCCTCGCAAAGTCGCTCTCTGGCTCTCCGAATCGCGATCCAAGAGCCATCCAAGAGCCATCCATCCGCTCGCCCCCCCGCCCCGCGAGGGCCTGCTCACCCGTCATTGACTCCGCCGGATGCCCCCCTTCTCCAGAAGGGATCTCCACCAAGCCACCCCGTCGCGGCGGGCCTCGTCGGGGGCCTCGGGGCGGAAGCGGGCCCGATCGAAGACCGAAGGCTCGACGACGTCGACGAGATCTTTGAGGGCATAGCGGCGCACGACGAGCTCCTTCGAGGCCAGCGCCTCGACGAGCGAGGCGTCGGCGCCGGCGACGAGGTCGGCGTCGTCGGGGCCACGGGCCATCGCCATGAGGAGTTCCGCCTGGCCGGCTGGCCCGCGGTCCTCGCAGGCCTTGCGGAGTCGGGCGGCCGATTCCGCCCCCCGGGCGAGGGCGAGGGGGATTGTGGCGGCCTCGAGCGCTGCCCACTGCCGCCCCTCGAGCCGCCGCGCCGGTTCCTCGGCGCAGAGCAACTCGACCGCCACGTCGTAGCTCCCCTCGAGGGCGAGCACGACGGCGGCGAAGACGCGGTTTTCCACCCTTCGATCGATCGCCATCGCGAGGATCACCTCCTGAAGCCCGGCCGCCGGATCGCTCCCCGCCGGGAGGGCGGCAAGCCTCGTGGCGAAGCTTTCCGCAGCATTGCGCTCGAGCCGCTCGATCCGCTCCCCGCCGATCGCCCATGGGGGCACCCGGCCCGACGGGATCAGAGCCCCTGTTTCCGCCCCCGTCGACTCCCAATGGACACCCCCGCGGGCGGGGATTTCGACCGGGGCCGCATCGTTGCCGGGGGCAAAGCGAACGGCTCTCCCCACGGCGATCACATCGGCGATCGTCGGTGCCGGCGTCTCGCCGAGCCCAGGCCTCCAGGCCAGCGCCGCCTCAGCCATCACGGCGCCGTCGAGGCCACCGACGATTGTCCCGGCGATCCCGCCGGCGACGACCCCCAGCCGGGCATCCGCTTTCGCTCCCCGGGCCACGATTCGCCCTTCGACGACGCCAATCCGGGGGGTGCCATCGGCATCGGCAGCGAGGGTGATCCGTGATCGGGGGAGGACGCGCAGCGACACCCCGCCGATATTGAGCTCGGGGTGCATCCCCGGGGGGACGATGAGGTCCTCGTCGGGGCGGAGCGGCGACCCGATGCCGATCGGCACCCACCACGAACGCTCCCCCTCGGCGACGCGCCGCAGGAGCAGGCCGTCGGCGGCGACGAAGCCGAGGCTCTCCACCGCGGCGCCGTCCCCTTCGAGGCCGACCGCGCCGGCCACGGCCCCAAACCCGCCCTCTTCGGCAGGCGTACCAGCAGCCGCGGCGGCTGCCGGCGGCTGGCGTCGCGGGCGGACACCACCGGCGATCGCCAATGCCTCGCCAGCCCGCACCTTCCGCGGGCCCGCGGCCGCGATCTCCGCCGGAGGAATGCTCCCGACGCCAACATCGGCCTCCGGCGGATCTGCGGACGCATCGACCGCGGCGCCATCGGGAAGCTCCGGAGCGGCGGTCGCCGCCAACGCGTCGTCTGCGGAAAGCGTTTCCTGATCTCCATCGGCCTGTTCGAGAAGGTCTGCCAAGCCGCGCCGGGGTCGTTGATCCCCCCCCGCGATCACCGCAGCAGCGTCGGCCCCAAGCCCGTCGGCGGGCGGCGGGACGTCGACCGGAAAGACACCTTCTCCGCCAACTTCGCCGCCAGCTTCAATCCCTGCTACCGGCCCAACCTCAACAGGGGGGGCGGGGTCGATGCGGGCGAGATCGGCCTTCGGGGGCGACGGCGTGCGGAAGAGCCCCGCCGACTGCGCGAGGAGCGCCGCAAGCACGGTGAGGAGCGCCAGCGCCGAGCCCGCCAAAGCCCAGGCACCCCAAGGGGTGCGTTTGCCGGCCGCCGGTTCGGTCGTGCCGACGGGAGCCGCCTTCGCCGCCGGGCTGGGGTGACGCTCGCGGGGAGGGGGGGAAAAGCCAGGGGCTGGCGATGCCTCGGGGGAGCGATTCCCCGCTCCGCGAGCGTCTGGGCGATCGGCCGCCAAGACTTCCGGACGGGCGGCGACCCGATGCTGCATCGCTTCGAGGAGACGGCGGCGTTGAAGAGCGTCAAGCGGAGGAAGCACCTCCGGGTGCTTGGCCACCTCGGCGAGGATCGCGTGGCAGGCGGCGACCTCGGCGAGGTGCATGTCCGATTCGAGGCAGATCGTTTCAAACGCCTCGAGCCGGTCGGAGGCGAGTGTGTTGTCGAGATATTCGGCCACCGAATCGGGGTCGACCGCCAGCCCCTTGCCGTCGATGCGGGGGGCGGAAAGCTGGTGATTGCCAACGCAAGCCTGGATCCGCTCGACGAGCTTCCGTGCGACTTGGCTCTCCTCCACCTTCTCGCCGAGTTGGCGCTGATCCTCCGGCGGGAGGACCCCATCCACCCAGGCCAGGAGGGTGCGGAGGGTGAGGCGCATCGGGAGACTCCGGAGAGGGCACAAGCGGGGCAGGCAGACAGGGAGTGGGCGCCCGGCGCCGATTTCGTACGGATCCCCCCCGAAAAACCAGAAGCCTTACGATTTCGCAAGGATTTTCAAAACTTGTGGACTGGGGCGATCCACCCTCGCCTGAGAGGCGTATACGATTGGATGTTCCTCGAACGCAGGGGAGGCTCTCGATGACCGATCTGTCCCGGCTTCGCCAGCAGGTGATCCTGCGACACGCTGCCGGCTACGTCGAACTGGGTGAACTGCTCGTCGAGACCGACAAGCCGGTCCCGACGGCGGCTGCGCGGCTCCTCGAGCGGGCGATTACCACGCTCGACGAGCTGCCCGAATCACAGCGTTCTCTCCCGGCGGCGGCTCTTCTCCGCGGGGAGGCGCTGCGGGCGCTCGGCCACTGGACAGAGGCCCTCGAGCCCCTCGCCGAAGTTGTCGAGGGGGATCCGCAGCGCGTCGAGGCCTGGCTCGGCTTGGGCTGGTGCCTGAAGCGGCTCGATCGGCTCCCCGAGGCGATGGACGCCCTCAAGCGCGGCCTCGAGATCGATCCCGATCAGGCGATCCTCCATTACAACCTTGCCTGCTACCTCTCCCTCTCCGGCGATCCGGCGACATCGGTGGAGCATCTCGCCAAGGCGATAGCGCTCGACGATCGCTACCGTGGACTCACCGAAGCGGAGCCCGACTTCGACCCAATCCGCTCCGACCCTCGCTTCCTGGCCGCCACGCATCTGGCCTGCTAGCAGGCGGTGGATGAACAGCCACGCCGCTGGATGCGGCGGCCGACACCCCCGACAAGCCTCGGCTTTTTCGGGGGTGACCCACGCGAGAAAAGGTCACGGCTGACTGTTTATTCGGGCCTGGGGATCGGCCCGATCGGCGGCAGGACGGGGCAGCCGGGCCGATTTGCTCTTCCGGTCGACGATCGGTTCTCATGGGGGCATGACCAGCCCAGCGCTTCAAGACATCGTCGCCCTCCTCGGCTGCCCCGCAGCCGGCAACCCTGCCCAATATCTTTTTGAGCGGGCGATCTCCGCCGCCGGACTCGACTGGCGGTTTCTGACGTTCGACGTCCTTCCCGAGCGTCTCGCACAGGCCCTCGGGGGCATCGATGCGATGGGCTTCCGGGGCTGCCTCCTCTCGGGGGCCCTTCAAGAAGGAGCGATGGGGAAGGGGCAGAGCGTGCTGCTGGCGCATGCCTCGCCCGCCGCCAGATTTGCCGGGGCGGCGAGTCTTGTCGAGCATCAGACCGGTGGGCTGTTTGGCCACATGACCGATGGCCGGGGGATCGTCGAGGCCCTCCGGTCCCATGCCGATCTCGCGGCCGCCCGGGTGGTGATCGCCGGGGCCGGGCCGACCGGCCGGGCGACGGCCCTGGAATTGGCTCTGGCCGGCGTCGCGGAGATTCTCGTCACTGATCGCTCGCCGGAGTTGGCCACGGTGCTCGTCGAGCGGCTCCGTGAGCTCGACACCTCCGCGGAGATCACACTCCTCACCTGCGAGACCCCGATCGAGATTCCGGAGCGTGCCGGGATCGTCGTCGTCTCACGGGGGCGAGACGAATCCCCGGCGATGTTCAGCGGACTCCGCGCCGATCTCGTCCTCGCCGATACCGATCTCGTCGAGCAGCCATCGGTGGTGGTGGCGGCCGGTCAGAAGGCAGGCTGCTGCGTCATCGACGGCCTCGAGGTCCATGTGGCGAAGATCGCCATCGACTTCCAGGTGCTCACCGGCACGGCGCCCGACACCGACATGCTCCGCGAGGCGCTCGAGGAATTCTTGAGCGGCTAGCCGGTCGGTCCGACTCCATCTCCACGCTCACCCCGCCGGCGTGAGCCTGGCGAGCTTCGCTTCGAGGGCGGTAACACCGGCCCGGACGTCCGACACCGGATCCTCCGCCAGACTTTTCAGCTTCGCGAGAATCCCCTCCGGGAGCGGGCTGTGGGTGGCGTCGACGAGGAGCGCCAGGCCGCGAAGGGCATTGAGGACGACAAGGGCCCGCTTGTAGCGCTTCGATTGGGCGACGTCGTCGCGGGCATCCGGCTTCGGCGCCGGTTCGTCGGGGAGGGAGAGCATCTCTTCGAGGGTGTCGAGGGAGGCTCCGTCACCGAGGCGGGCCAAGGCCAGCGCGGCGTTGTAGCGGACGTCGTCATTGGCATCGGCAAGGAGGGCATGGAGTCGGTCGTCGGCTGGTCCGGATCCCTTCTGCCCGACGACTCCGAGCGTGAAGGCTGCCGCCGAACGCAGCCCGGCGTCCTCGGAGCCCGAGGCGGCCACGACGGCATCGGCCACGTTGACGCCGGAAGGAGAGCCGCCGGCGGCGACGACGTTTGTCGAGAGAACGGCGATCGCCTCGATGGCGGCCCGGGCCACCTGGGGCTGGGTGGTGTCCTTGGCCCTTTCCAGGAGGGGAGCGAGGGCCTCGGGAATCGTGAACTCGCCCAACGCGCGGCAGAGATAGACGCGGAGCATCTGCGACTGCTCGCCGGTCCGGCCGCTCTTCGATTCATCGGCGAGAATCCGCCCCAGTTCGCCAGCGAGGGTGGTATCGGACTTCAACGCCGCCCCCCCAGGACCGCGGAGGTCATTGGCGAGGTTGAGGGCCGCCTGCCAGCGCCCCTCGTTGTCGCGGCGGAGCGTGCGGACGTAGGCCTGCGGGTCCTGGCCGAGGTGGGCGAGCCAGTGGAAAGTGAGCCAGACGCCGACGATGATCGCGACAATCAGCCCGGGCACGAGGAACAGCTGCACGAGGAACCCCGCGCTCGGTGGTTCGACCGGCGGGAGGAGGTGGTCCGGCGACATTGGCCGGCGGGACTTGGAATCGTCGGCGGGGGATGCCATGGAGCGGATCAGAGGGGGGAGCGTGGTGTAGAACCGGCTCACCAGTCTATACCCGCCGCGGCCGGCAGGCCTGACAGTGGTGTTTTCCCGGCCGCTCGGTTCTGATTTTGCCCGACTCGGCCGGCCTTGTTCCCTTTCCGGCCGGCATCTCGCTTTCGAATTCCGCATGGGTTCAATCCCGATGGCCTCAGCCGCTCTCCCCTCCCCTTCGCCGCAGTGGCTCGATGCGGCGGCGGCCGACGCCCTCCTCCCGGGGAGCGGTGGCGGCGATGTGATTGCGGCGCTGGCCCTCGACGAAGCCCTCCTCGAAGAGGCCCACGAGGGGGTGCGCGGAGAGACGGTCGTGCGCACCTGGATGGCGACGCGGCCAGTAGTGGTGGTGGGGTCGTCGAGCCGGGTCGAGGAGGAGGTCGACGTTGCCGGCTGCGCCGCGGCCGGGGTGCCGATCCTGCGGCGGCCGAGTGGCGGGGCGACGGTGATCCTCGGGCCCGGATGCGTGATGTGGTCGGTGGTGACACCGCATCCCGGCGGGGTGCCGGCTGTGGAGCGGATCCATGCGGCGATGCTCGATCCGCTCGTACGGGCGTTTCAGTCGGCCGGGCTCCCGGTGTCGCGGCAGGGGACGAGCGATCTGGTCCTGGCCGTCGCCGAGAGCGGGGCACCGCCGTCGCTCAAAAAAATCTCCGGCAACGCCCTCCGCGTCCGGAGGCATGGGGTGCTGTACCACGGCACGCTCCTCGACGGCTTCGATCTGGCCCTCGCGGCCCGGCTCCTCAAGCATCCGCCGCGTGAGCCCGACTACCGTGGCAAGCGGTCGCACGAGGCGTTTCTCGTCAATGTGGGGCTGGGGCGGGAGCGGCTCGAAGGGCTCCTCCGGCAGGCGTTCGACGCCGTTGATCAGCTCGGAGAACTGCCACGGGAGCGAGTGGCGCGGCTGATCGAGGAGCGGTATGGCGATCGGGCCTGGACGCACCGGCTTTGACCGGGCGCCTCTGATCGAGCGCCTCTGAACGGCGCGCCCGACTCCGTCTGGTGGTCGAAGCGTGGCCCCGAGCGTGCCCGGCGATCCTGCCTCGCGACCCCGGAAGCCCAGGCAAGCTGCGTCGACCTTGCCGGCTGCGCGGTTTGCGATTCCTTGCTGATCGCAGGTCACCGAAACAGCGGTGGCCGGACGATGAAATCGTTGGCTGGTGGGAAGGGGTGACGTCCCGGGCTGCGAAAGCCGCCTTTCGTCGCAGGAATCCGCCCGGTAGATTTCGGCCCCGATCGACAGGAAGTCGTTCGCAACAGATCGCTCGTCCGATCCGCCCGCAGAACAAGCAACAGGAGGTTGCCGACCATGCGTTTGCACATGCACGCCGCCGACGTTCGGTCCTTGGTCACCCGCTACTTCCTCGAACTCGGGGCGGATGCCGTCGAGGTGGCTGACGTCCAGGAAAACATCCGCATCGACCGTGGTCGGTGCGTGGCCCGCTGCTACCGCGTGGCCGAGATGTTCGCGATGTGGCTGATCGATGTCGGCGTGCTCCAGTTCTATGACGCGGACGGTGAGATGCTCCACACCGTCAATCTCTTCACGGAGTTGCAGCCCCAGCGGGCGGCTGCCTGATTCTTCTCCGTCGATTCCGCGCCCCGGGGGGAACGGTCGTGGCGACAGTCCACGATCGCGGTGCGCGCCTCTGGATCCTGGTCTGCACTGTCACCAGGGCGGGATGATCTCTGATGTCACACGTGATGCTGCGCGGACTGACGTTGTCGATCGTGATCCCGACGCCGGGCGACACCGTGGCGCTCGAGGAGACGCTCTTGAGCGTCCTCGAGAATCGTCCGGAGGGTTGCGAGGTGGTCGTGGCACTCGGCTGCGAGTACGGCGATCCTTGGAATCTTGCCGAGGAAGTGCGGTTCGTCCGTGCCCCAGCGGGGGCCGGACTCGTCGACTGCGTGACGGCCGGCGTGCAAGCCACGACCGGGGACGTGGTCCATCTCCTTGCGGCCGGCTGGAAAGCCACTCCCGGGTGGGCGGACGCTGCTGTGGCGCGGTTTGAAGACGCGAACACCGGCGCGGTGATTCCGCTCGGAGTGGATGGAGCGACGCCCGATCGGGTGGTGTCGGCGGGGGTGAAGTACAAGCGTGGTGGCCGACGTGTGGCGCTGACTCGTCCGGGGATGGGGACGACTGCCGCGGTCGGCTCGGGGGCGGATCGCCGCGTGGGAGCGCGGCGACCGCAGTGGCCGGTGGTTGGTCCGCGAATCGAGGCCGGGTTCTGGCGGGCGGATCTCGTCCGCGGTGCCGGGGCCGGTTTCAGTGTCGCCTGTGGCGACCGGTTGGCCGACGTCGACATGGCGGTGGAGCTTGCCACCCGGGGTGTGTCGACGGTCGTGGAAGAGGGTTCGCGGGTGGTGGCTGGCGTGGAGCCTGCGTGGGAGCGTGGGTTTCGCGCGGGGCTCCATGGGGAGCGGCTGTTCTGGCGATCGCTTGCAGGTCGGTCGTTCCTGCCGTCCTTCCTGTTGCACGTCATCGAGGTGATCCGTCACACGGTCGTGTCGGCTCCGCTCGGCACGGTGCCGATGCTTCTCGGCCGTGTCGTCGGGGCGTGTCAGCTCGTGAGTCACGCCCGACGTCGCCGGCAATTGACGGGATATCTGGCGACCGACGCGGTGATGGACACGTCGACAGACACCGTGACGGCCGACGCAGCGACGACGGACACCGACGGCACGACGATCCGGATCGACGACGGGCAGGAGGTTCTCTCTGGCCCGCGGCGCAGGCCCCGCGACGCGGAGCCGCTGCGGAAGTCGGCGTGAACTGTCGCGGCCGTCGGCGGGGCAGCAGGGGCGAAGCGCCCCGGGCATTTGGCCCGCGAATCGGGTGGTGGGGGGGACGACGAGATCTTCCCCGGGGCGTGGCGATGGGCTCGACGAGCGAGCTGTTGCCCCCTGGGGTGCGCCCGGCGGTGGCATGCGGCAGGTTCCCAGGCTGAAAAGAGCCGGGGCGGAGCCGCTACCGCCGGGTGGCCGGGGCTGGTAAACTCCGGAGCACGCCCTCGTAGCTCAATTGGATAGAGCGTCAGCCTCCGAAGTTGAAGGTTACAGGTTCGATCCCTGTCGAGGGTACTGATTTTCAGCCTTTTCCCGCACGTCTAGCGGTTTTTCGCGGGATTCAAAAAGGCTTGGCGGCTCCTGAACACTCGTGAACGACGCTGGGCGCGCCGGAATGCGCGCCGCTTTTCCGGTGGCTGCCGCCCAGTCCTCCGGCCGCACTCCGTGATAGTGCCGCCGACGGATTTTTTCCGAGTTGCCGATCCAGACGTCGATCGCCTTGTCCGTGATCTGCGGATTGCGGTCCAGATCGTCCGATCGACTGCCCCGTAGGTTCACGAACATCTTCGGCCACACCTCGACGCCCGCCCTTGCCACAAGCCGCTTGGCCTGCGTGCCGAGGTTTCGGCCACCGCGGGCCATGGGCACGACGTAGATGGCACCCGGCGGCCGTTCACGGAATGCCCGCTCGAGGTGGGGCCTCAGTTCGCTGAAGATCGGCACCACGCGAATGCCGCGACCAGGATGGTGCTCCACCTTCT
>CANGGT010000030.1 GCA_947453375.1 Planctomycetaceae bacterium | reverse complement strand
TCTCAACCTCACCTGGATCTCGAGCATCCAGCGACTCAAGAACGGCAACCTCCTCGTCGGCAACTTCCTCCGCGGCCAGGAGGGGAAAGGGGCCCACGCCTTCGAGGTGACGCGCGACAAGAAGGTGGTGTGGACCTGGGCCGATCACAGCCAGATCCGCTCGCTGACGACCGTCCGCGCCTTGGGCGAATGAGCCCTCCGACGGGCCGATGAACGTCCAAGCCGGAGAACGCGTCTCGTGGTAGCAGCCCCGATGCCGAACTGCTCGCCAAGGACACCGGCCCCCGACATGCCCCCGACAACTCCCGCTCCTCAACAAGCCATGCGACGACCGGTCACCTACATCCGCCTGTTTTCAGACGAAGCCGGCGAGTCGCACCTCGAAACGGCGACCATGACGGTGACGCCCGAGCAGTTCGCCCCGCCGGCGCCGCCCCTCGATGTTTCCCCGACGACCCGGGCCACGGAGTGGCGACTCCTCCGCTTCGCGCCAGACTGGGTCGGGGGCTGGCATTGCAGTCCCTGCAGGCAATGGATGTTCGTGATGGCAGGCGAGGCGACGGTCCGCACGAGCGACGGCAGCCAGTGCGACCTCAAAGCGGGGAGTCTCTGCCTCCTCGAAGACACGCGCGGCAAAGGCCACCTGACGACGATCATCGGGGGCGACGAGGTGCTGATGGTCGCTGTTCACCTCCCGGATGACGAGCCTGCTGCCTGACGGTGCCGATGGCCACGGGTTGCCTTCGGGAGAACCCGGGCGAGGTGCAGGGTCCCTCGCGGACCGCGAGCGGCTGCACTCGGCGGGAACAACCGCCGTTTGGCACAACCTTCCCCCCCCCAAACCCAAACCCCCACCCACGCCCCCCCCACACCCCTCCCCCCCCCCCAGCCCCACCCACTTCCGCGATGTACGTCCCGGACCGAGACTTCTTCTCATTCCATCGGGAGGGGTGGTAGACCGAAGTTTGTGCCCGGTGCAACTCACGCTTGTTGCCGAGGATAAAGATGCCAAGCAGGACCACCGGACAAGTCGAGGCATCGGCGTGCGATGCGGTGACTCGATTCCACCGCGACACGCTGGGGCGCGGGCCAAAGAGGGTGACGGCCTCGCTCCAAGCGAAAACGCTGCTCGTGCTCCTCGAAGGCGTCCTGACCACGTCGGAGCAGACACTGCTGGAAGCGACCGGGGTCAACCATGCCCGCAGCATCGAGATGGTCCGTGAGATGCGGAACCAGCTCATGCGCCGATCCCAACGCGAATTGCTCGCTGCACTCTCGGGAGTCCTCGGAATGCGTGCGAGTGCTACCGGCGTGATGCACGACATCGACCCCGAAGCCGGGAGCGAGGTGCTCGTCTTCCGCCTGGCGGATGAACCGTGCCAGAAGCGATTGGCATGACATCGAGCGGGGCTTCCCTCCATCGGTACGCTCGAAGCCCCGGGGCGGAGCGGCAGTCGGTCGAGCCCCCGTGCTTCGTGACGAGCAACCCACGGGCCCTCGCCTCTTGGCAGCAGTGGCCCCTGCCCGTCCTCTGGCGATGCCTCAACGGCAGCCGTGAACTGACGCTCGTGATCCGGGGCCGAACCTTCGACGACGGGATCCTGCTGAACGACACCTGATTCAGGCTCAGGGACCGAGCATTTCGGGACAACGTCACGGCGAACTGCAGTTGGCGTTTCTGCCAGGTGAGGAGAGATTGGGCCTGTCACTACCTTCTGAAAACGCACTGCTCGGCGGGGTGCGCAGAGACGACGCATGATCAGCCAGCCCGTCGTCATCTACTGCGACTGCGGCGGATTACGGTTTGCCCCGCGATGATCCCGGATGGACCCAACAACGGAGAGAAGGCCGGTGAGCAGCACATCGAGGATCGTCGTCGGAATCTTGAGTTGTCAAAAGAACGTCGACCGGAAGCGGGCGGTCGAGGACACCTGGCTTCGTGATCTTCCGAAGGAACACGGCACGCCGTATTTTCTCGTCGGCAGGCCGGGCCGCCCGGCGGAAATCATCGGCGACACGCTCTATCTCGATTGCGCCGACACCTATCTTGCCCTGCCGGCGAAGGTGGTTGCCTTCCTGGAGTATGCCCACGCCCACTTGGCTTACGACGTTATCTTCAAATGCGATGACGACACGTATGTCGACGTCGTGAAGTGGTTGGCCGTTCCCTACACGGATGGCGACTACACCGTCGGGCATCTCATGAAATACGACGGCGGATATCAACGGTGGATGAGGCAGAAAGGGCTCGAATGGAAGCCCTTCTACGACGATTTCCTCCGGATGACGGGCCGGTTTCCTTGTGGCGGCGAGGGATATTTCCTCAGTCGGCGGGCGGTCGGGGCGGTGGTGGAATGGTGTCGATCGAACTCGATCGACAGTTGCCCTCCTTCCGAAGACATCCTCATCACCGGCATCCTGAAGGCGTCTGGCATCGAAGCGCAGGTGGTGCCGGCGCTTGCGGGGCGACGCCAGGACGCCTTTCTTCCTTGGAGCGTCGTGAGGAATTCCGAGTTTGCCACGACCCACCCGGTGACGCCGTTCAGGATGCGCGCGATCCACTGGCGAAGCCTTTGGTGGGTCAATTTCGTTCACGTGCCCATGCAGATGGCGAGCCTCGCCAATCGCACGCTCAAGGCCTGGCGTCAGCGACTGCGGCCCTCTGTGCCGATACCTACCTCGTCCCATGAGAGATGAGGGCAGGGGGCAGGAAGATGGAGACAGAGAGGATGATTGGACTACCAAAGGCGGTGCTGGGGGAACGTGCACCACATCCGCCCGATCCTACGGTGCCGGAAACTTTGAGCCAGATGGGCTGACCTACGGCGGCAACTTGGAACTGACGCTGACTGGATCGCAGGCTTACGCCCTGAACACGACGTTCAACCTGTTCAAGAACTTCGTAACCCGGTCGGGTTCGTTCAGCAGCGTGTCGCTCGCAGCCGGTGGTACCCCTTACGACGGCTTGGTGTTCGTAAACGTCGGTGGCGGCACCTGGGAGACTGGGGCTATGGGCGGCCCGCTTCATGAGTATCTCCGGTTCGAGCAGTCGACGGGCAACCTCGTCGTGGTGCCCGAGCCATCGACATATGCCATGGCCCTGGCTGGCTTGGCCTGTGGCGGCCGGCAGCTATGGCGACGTCGTCGGCTGCGGCAGGCCGCCAGTCTGGCCGCCTGAGCGCTCACATCCATCGCTGAGTCACATCCGGGCTGGGCATCGCAAGGTGCCCGGCCCGGTTTCTTTCGGCGCCCGCACTGCATCCTGGCGATGGTCGAGGCGAGCCGATGAGCTGCCCGCCGACAAGGCGACGGTCGAGGATGCTCGGCAGCGAGGCACTCGACCCCGGTGCTCACGATGAACGTCTACTCCCGGGCGAGCCTGCTCGATGCGGCGGGAGCGGTCGAGGGATTTGGCGAGATGCTGCCCCGGCCCGAGGGGGCTCGGATTGGCACTCTGGGGCAACTTTGCGGGTTGTCGGCTCTTCAGGGCAGCAGGCCCCAGAAACGCAAAAACCCCCGCGAAACCCGGAAAAAACCGGGATTCGCGAGGGTCAAAGCGGAGAGGCTCCGGTCGGAGTCGAACCGACGATGGCGGATTTGCAATCCGCTGCCTTAGCCACTTGGCTACGGAGCCGTGTATCGGCTTGAGCGTCACGCTACGGGAATCCAGGCAGAATGGTCAAGCCTTAACGGGCCTGCCGTTTCTACCGGACGAAGTGATCGTGACGGCTGTGCCCAATCCATCGACCATCCGGCCCCCGTTCCTTGACCCCGGCCGCCACCGGGCGCGATTTCTCTGAAATCCCCCGGGGAAAGGCCCTGGCGGGGAGAATGAAAATCCCGTCCGCGGAGGAAATCGCGGGCTTTTGCCGAGGGGCCGGAAGAACCGATATAGTCTCGCCACGCCGCAGGGACTGCCTGATCGGCCCCGCCGGACCGGCCCGGCCCCTTCCGCAAGATTCGACGGGGGGCCAGGAACGGCCCACCCAACCATCCCATTTATCCCAGACGACACGGCGACGGGAGCATCCCGACGCCCCAGAGGAGCCCGCGCATGAGCCAGAAGGGTACGTGTGACATCGCCTTGATCGGGTTGGCCGTGATGGGGGAAAACCTCGCCCTCAACATCGCCAGCCGTGGCTACAAGATCGCCGTCTACAACCGGACGGCGAGCGTCACCGATGCCTTCGTCGCCAGCCGCGGCAAGCAGCCGAACGTCGTCGGCTGCCATTCGCTCGAGGATCTCGTCGCCAATCTCAAGAGCCCGCGGAAGATCATGATGATGGTCAAGGCGGGCCCGGCCGTCGACGACCTCATCGCCAAGCTCACGCCGATGCTCTCCAAAGGGGACGTGCTCATCGACGGCGGCAACACCTTTCCCGCCGACACCGACCGCCGCACCCGCGAGGTCGAGGCGCAGGGGCTGCTCTACGTCGGCACCGGCGTGTCGGGTGGGGAGGAAGGGGCGCTGAAGGGACCGAGCATGATGCCCGGTGGCTCGCCCGCTGCGTGGCCGATGGTCAAGGAGATCTTCCAGGCGATCGCCGCCAAGGTCGGCCCGAAGGGCGACATCCCCTGCTGCGATTGGGTCGGCCCCCGCGGCGCCGGCAACTACGTGAAGATGGTCCACAACGGGATCGAATATGGCGACATGCAGCTGATCTGCGAGGCCTATTCGCTCTTGAAGCACGCCGCCGGGCTCACCAACGACCAACTCGCGGTCGTCTTCGACGAATGGAACCGCGGCGAACTCGACAGCTATCTGATCGAGATCACCCGCGACATCTTCACCGTGAAGGATCCCGACAGCGGCGACTTCATGGTCGATCGGATCCTCGACACCGCCGGCGCCAAGGGGACCGGCAAGTGGATGAGCCAGCTCGCCCTCGATCTCGGCGTGCCGAGCACGCTGGTCACCGAGGCGGTCTACGCCCGCTGCCTGTCGGCCATCCAGGCCGAGCGCGTCCGCGCAAGCAAGGTCCTCGCCGGCCCCGATGCGTCTGCTGTGAAGGTCGATCCGAAGGTGTTTACGGCGCAGGTCCGCCAGGCGCTCTACGCCTCGAAGATCGCCAGCTACGCCCAGGGCTTCGTGCAGCTGGCCGCGGCCGCCAAGGAAAACGACTGGAAGCTCGACTACCGCTCGATCGCCATGCTGTGGCGGGGCGGCTGCATCATCCGGGCCCAGTTCCTCGAGCGGATCGCGGAGGCCTACGACGCCCACCCCGACCTCGAAAACCTCATGCTCGCTCCCTACTTCACCAAAGCCCTCGCCGACGCCCAAGCCGCCTGGCGGCAGGTGATCGCGACGGCGGTGGCGATCGGCCAACCGGTGCCGGCCCTGATGGCGGCGCTCTCCTATTACGACGGCTATCGCCAGGCCCGCCTCCCCGCCAATCTCCTCCAAGCCCAGCGGGATTACTTCGGCGCCCACACCTACGCCCGCACCGACAAGCCGGGCACGTTCCACACCGAGTGGATCGAGCTCCGCCGCCCCGTCTCCTCTTCGCAGGCCTCCCGATGAGTGGCCGGAACTCGAGTCCGCGGAGCGGATACCTCGAAGGGCTCTTCGGCCTCACCGGTCGGACGGCCGTCGTCGTCGGTGGCACGGGGGTCCTCGGTGGAGCGCTTGCCGAAGGGCTCGCTGCGGCAGGCGCCTTCACCGTCGTCGCTGGCCGGGGCGAGGACCGGGGACAAGCGTGCGTGGACCGGATCGCTGCGGCCGGCGGCGAGGGAATGTTCCTCCCGGTCGACGCCACCGACCGGGCGAGCGTCGCGGGGCTCCTCGAGGCGACGCTCGCGGCCCGTGGCCGGGTCGACATCCTCGTCAACTGCGCCGGCGTCAATTCGTCGGTGCCCTATTTCGAGATCGCCGACGACGACTGGGATCGCGTCCTCGACACGAATCTCAAGAGCACCCACCTCGGCTGCCAGCTGTTCGGAAAGGCGATGGCCGAGGCGGGGGGGGGCGCGATCCTCAACATCGGGAGCGTGTCGGCCGACAAGCCGCTCTCGAAGGTCTTCGCCTATTCGGCCTCGAAGGCGGCCGTCGTCAACTACACGCAGAACGTCGCCCGCGAACTCGCGCCCAAGGGAGTCCGCGTCAACGTCCTCTGCCCGGGGTTCTTCCCGGCCGAGCAAAACCGGAAGATCCTCTCACCGGAACGGACGGCCACGATCATGAGCCAGACACCGATGAACCGGTTCGGGAATCCCGACGAGCTCGTCGGCGCGGCGATCCTCCTCTGTGCTCCCGTGGCCGGCCGCTTCATCACCGGCACCGATCTCTACGTCGACGGCGGATTCACCGGGATGCGGCTGTAGCCCGTCGTCCGGCCTCCCTGTCCCCAGGCAAAAGCGAAGCGATTCATGCCGCACTCGATCGTCATCTTCGGTGCCTCCGGCGACCTCACCAGCCGGAAGCTCGTCCCGGCGCTTTACAACCTGTTTCGCGGGGGCTCGCTCCCCGCCGACACGCGGATCGTCGGCTACTCGCGAACGCCGATGAGCGACGACGCCTGGCGGGCCTCGCTCCGCGACACGACGGCGAAGCACGCCGAGGGGGAGCCCTTCGACGAGAAGGCCTGGGGAGAGTTCGCCCCGCGGATCCACTACCAGCCCGGCGACATCGGCAGCAGTGCCGACATGGAGCAACTCAAGGAACGGCTGGCCGTGCTCGAAGGGGCCGCGGCCGTGACGCGCGTCTACTACCTCGCGACGGCGCCGCAATTCTACGAGCCGGTCGTGGCGGCGATCGGCGCGCTCGGCATGGCGAGCGAAGAGAACGGCCCGCGGCGGATCGTCGTCGAGAAGCCCTTCGGCACCGATCTGCAAACAGCCAAGCGGCTCAACGCCCACCTTCACACCGTGTTCGCCGAGAGCCAGATCTATCGGATCGATCATTACCTCGGCAAGGAATCGGTCCAGAACATCATCGCGCTGCGCTTTGCCAACACGATCTTCGAGCCGGTCTGGAACCGGCGCTACATCGACCACGTGCAGATCACCGTGGCCGAGGAGGTGCCGGTGGGACGGCGCGGGGCCTACTACGACGGCTCCGGCGTCCTCCGCGACATGTTCCAAAATCACCTCCTCCAGTTGCTCATGGTGACGGCGATGGAGGCTCCGGTGAAATACCGGGCCACCGCCGTGCGCAACGAGAAGGTGAAGGTCCTCGAATCGATCCGCGCCTACGAGCCGGCCGAGGTGGCCGCCGCCGGCACGCGCGGGCAATACCGCGGCTATCTCGCCGATCCCGGCGTCGCCCCCGGCAGCCAGACGGCGACGTTCGGCGCCATCCGCCTCGAGATCGACAACTGGCGCTGGCAGGGGGTGCCGTTCTATCTGCGAAGCGGGAAGGCGATGTCGTGCCGGACAACGCAGATCGTGATCGCCTTCCGCCAACCGCCGCTCGAGCTCTTTGCCGAAGGGTCGCGCGGCGGCGGCAGCCACCGCGAAGGGAACCGGCTCGTGATCCAGATCCAGCCGGCCGAAGGGATCCAACTCCACTTCCACACGAAGGTGCCGGG
This sequence comes from Planctomycetaceae bacterium, assembly GCA_947453375.1. Lineage (GTDB taxonomy): Bacteria > Planctomycetota > Planctomycetia > Pirellulales > UBA1268 > QWOP01. The sequence goes on along the minus strand of CANGGT010000030.1, from coordinate 23,589 downwards.
AGGGGGCATGAAGCTCCGCCTCACCGACCTCGAGTTCAGCTACTCGCGCGAGTTCAAGGGGCGGCTCCCCGAAGCCTATGAGCCGCTCCTCCTCGACGTCATGACTGGCGAAGCGAGCCTCTTCGCCCGCTCCGACGAGGTGGAGAAATCGTGGGAGATCATCGACCCGTTCGTGCGGGCGTGGAGCTCTGGGGAAATGACGCCGATCGATCTCTACGAGCCGGGGAACTGGGGGCCGGCGTCGAGCGACGCTTGGATCAACGCCCAGGGACGAAGCTGGTTCGATATCTGCCCGGTGCTGTAACGCCGCGGGCACCACGGCCGGAGACGCCGGCGGAGGGGATTTTCGTGGCTGACTCCGTCCCGCTCCGAGCGCCGCCGCAGCGTGCCTTCAAAGCGCCCTCGATCGGCCATGTGCAACTCGCCTCGCCGGTGCTCCAGGCGGCCCTCTCCGGCTACAGCGACCGGGCGATGCGCGTCCTGGCGCGGCGGTACGGCGCCGCGTACTGCCTCGGTGAGGTTCTCCTCGACGCCTTCGTCGTCACCGCCGACCGCAGCAAGCGCAACAACGCCCGGCTCGCCCTCTCCCCCGAGGAGCATCCCGTCGGCGCGCAGCTCATGGGCTCGAATCCCGACGACTTCCCCCCCGCGGCCCGCCGGCTCGTGGCCGAGGGCTACGACGTCATCGACATCAATTTCGGCTGCCCCGTCAAGAAGGTGCTCGGCCGCTGTCGCGGGGGCTATCTCCTCAGCGTGCCGGAGACGGCTCTCGAGATCGTCGCCCGGGTGCGCGACGCCGTGCCGGCCAACATCCCCGTCACCCTCAAGATGCGCCGCGGGATCGATGACTCGCAGGAGAGCGCCGAGCGGTTCTGGACGATCTTCGACGGCGCCTTCGAACGGGGCGTCGCCGCGATCACCGTCCACGGCCGCACCGTGCAACAAAAATATGTCGGCCCGAGCAACTGGGAGTTTCTCGCTGCGGTCAAGCGCCATGCGGGTAATAGGACCGTGTTCGGCTCAGGGGACTTGTTCAGCGCCGCGGCCTGTCTGGCGATGCTCGAGCAGACCGGCGTCGACGGCTTGAGCATCGCCCGCGGGGCGATCGGCAATCCGTGGATCTTCCGCCAGACGCTCGCGCTCCTCGCCGGCGAATCGCCGCTGCCGCCGCCGACGATCCACGAGCAAGCCGAAGCCCTCCGCGAACACTGGAGCCTCGCCGTCGATCTCCATGGCGAAAACCTCGCCGGCCGACAGATGCGGAAGTTCGCGATCAAGTATGCGCGCCTCCACCCCGATCATCTCGCCGTCCGCGATGCCTTCGTGCGGGTGAAAGTGAACGACGACTGGCAGGGAGTGATCGCCCGGCACTATTTCTCCGACGGGCCCGGGCGCGACCCCGCCGCCGACATCGACGAGACGGCCAGTTGCGACGAGGGAGAGGGGTGATGCCGCCCTCCGCAGAACCGGAACCTTCGCCGGTGGGCGGATCGGCCGCCGATCTCAACGCCGCCTTCCGACGGATGTACGGCATCAACCGCGACGAGCTCGCCGCCACCGTGCCACTCGCGGCCGCGACGCTCATCGGTACCGCCGAGATCAGCCGGATCGAACATGGCCGCGTCGTGAAAACCTATCCGCCGGCTGTCGAGTGGATCGCCGCGGCGAAGGGACTGCTTCACGGCCTCCTCGCCGTCCAGGCCACCGGTGCCCGCCTTCTCCGGGGTGCAGCCGGGGACGACGCGATCCTCGCTGCGGCCCAAAACGACTCCCGGCAACTCCTCCCCCTCCTCGGCCAGGCCGCCGTCCTTGCCGCCACCGCGCTCCCCGCCGACATCGCCCCTCGAGCCCGTCGCATCCTCGACTGCATGCTGGCCGTCGCCCGCCGCCGCGCCGACACCGGCCTGGCCATCGCCGGCGACACGCGCGAGGCGATGGGCACCGTGCAGGGAGATCTCGACTTGGTACTCGACAAAGTCGGCGAGGCGGTCTACGCCTCGGTCGTTGCCAGCCTGTGCGCCTTCCGGGACGAGAGCCGACCGGAGGACTGGGCCGAGTGCCTTTTGCTCGTGTGCGGCCCCCCCTTCGGCCGGCGCGACAGCATCGAGATCGCCGCCGGCATGGAGGTGTTCGGCCGCGCGGCCCTCGGCACACGGCTCCTCTACGTCGACAACGTGTTCACGATCCCCGCCGCGATCACGCAGATCGGCGGGGCCATGGCCGATCGCGACCTCGGCGCCGCCGTCTTCGGCGATCGCTACCGGATGTGGCGCGATCTCCTCGGGGATGTGTCCCGCCGGCATGCCGGCGGGGGATTTTTTCCGTTCATGGGGCACGACTGATCGGCGGCTCGTGATCGCCGGACATCATCCCGGGCCAAGCGCCGCTTCGATCTCGCGGCGGACATCCGGATCGGCCTCGCGCGGCTGTCGGGCCTCGAGTGCCGCGGCGGCCTGCCGGGCAAGCGTTTCCCCCGCGCCGAGCCACCGCCCCAGCGCCCAGGCCACCGCCCCGCGGACGACGCTGTCGTCGTCGTCGAGCGCCGCGACGAGCGCGGGAGCGGCCGCGGGGTCAGGCCGGTTGCCAAGCGCGATCGCCGCCGACCGCAGCAGCCCCGACCGTTTCGCCCGCAGGATCGCCGAGCCGCGGAAGCGTTCCCGGAAGGCCGTGTCGTCGAGGCCGAGGAGGCTCGCAAGGTCCAGGCCGCCGGCTCCGTCGCGGGGCTGGAGCGTCGGCTCTGTCGAACCGGGAGCCCGTCGGTTCCAAGGGCAGACCTCCTGGCAGACATCACACCCGAAGACCCACGTTCCCATCGCTGGCCGAAGCGCGGCCGACACCGGGCCGCGCTGCTCGATCGTGATCCCGCTGATGCACCGGCCGGCGTCGAGAAGGCGAGGGGCGACGAAGGCCCCGGTGGGGCAGGCATCGAGGCAGGCCGTGCAGGTGCCGCAGTGGTCGACTCGGATCGGGTCGGCGAACGGGAGAACGAGATCGGTGAGGAGCGCCGTGAGAAGGAAATAACTGCCAGCTGCGGGATCGATGAGAAGGCAATTCTTGCCGAACCATCCCAGCCCGGCGAGCCAGCCGAACTCCCGTTCCGAGAACGGCGCGGAATCGACGACGCCGCGCGTCCGGGAGCCTGGCACGCGGGCCTCGAGCCAGGCGCCGAGGTCGTTGACACGGCGGCGAAGGAGCGGGTGGTAGTCGTCGCCGCGGGCATAGGTGGCCACCCGGCCGCTCCCGACCGCCGTCGCCGCCGCATCCGGCCGGGGATGGTCGGTGGCGAGCATCACGACGCTGCGGACGCCACGGAGCATGCCTTCGGGATTGCGACGCAGCGCCTCGTGCCCGGCGAGCCAATCGGTCATCGGCCCACCGAGGCCACGTTCCAGCCAGTTGCGAAAGGCCGCATGGACGAGCCCGTCGCGATGTTCGCTGGCCGTCGATGCCACCCCGAGCCTCGAAAACCCGAGCCTGACCGCCTCAGCCCGGAGGGCGTCGAGCAAACCGTCCGGGTCGGCGATCGCACCGGGTCGTGGAGGAGAGGTTGGAAGCACGGGGAATGGCGTGGCGGGAAGAAGTCGAGCAGACCTGCAAAAATGGCGAAGGAGGGGCGTCTGCCAGACGTTTCGCTGGACAGCTCAGCTGGCGGCGGCCGAGCGGGCTGGGTGGGTGGAGGGGGAACTGCTCTGGACCGGTTGGGGGGATTCGCTATTGTCCCGCCGCCCTGAACGTTTCCCAGCCCCCCGCCCGTCCGCGGAGACGCCGTCGTGTCCCACGTCATGCCCCTTCGACGACCGTTCCGTGGAACGCGGCCCGTCGCGGCTCCCACGTCGACGACAGCCCAGGAGTTCGGCCCCGATTCCGACCCGACTCGCGGCGGAATGGCCGCGGGATGGCTCGGCATGATGGCCCTGGCCAGCGTTTTCGTCGCCTCGGGATGCCAGACGCCCCAGCAGACGGCGGCGATGCCGACGGCCTACCCGGCACACCCCTCCGCCTACCCTGCACCGATGACCGTCGCGCCCCCGGCGACAGGGACGATTGGCCAGCCGGCCCCGTACGGGAGCTTCGCCTCCGCCCCGATGGCGGGCCAGCCGACGACGGCTCTGGCTCCCCCTTCCCTGCCCGCCGCGCCGGCCCCGGCAGCGCCGACGAACAACTCCTGGACCTGGGCCCCGAGCAGCCAGCCAGCCGCCCCGCCGAACATCCAACAGTACGGCAACCAACTCCAGACCCAGACCAACCAATACGCGCAAAGTCTCAACAACCAGGCGCAGCAGTACGCCGGTCAGCTCCAGCAGCAGCCGCAGCAGATGGCCAACCAGATGCAGCAGTACGCCAACCAGCAGGGGCAGCAGATCAACAATCAGCTTCAGGCCGCCGGCAATCAATACTCGCAGCAGTTCAACAACCAACTGCAGCAATTCAACAACCAGACGCAGGCGGCGCTTCAGTCGCAGCAGCAGGCCCTTTCCGGGCAGATGCAGCAGGCGATGCCGCAGGTCCCGCAGCAGCAGACGGCCAACGGCAACTGGTGGCCGTTCACGAGCCCGGCCGGGATGCCGCCGTCGCGTTCCACGCCGGCCCAACCGGTCAAGTACTGACGATCCGGCGGGCGGTCATTCGGTTGCCGCGCCCGCGGCGGCCATCCCCCGGATGATGCAGTCCTTCACGGCGGCCACGTCGCAGCCGGTCAGCAGGTCGACGTTCGGCATCCCGCGGCGCGTCTGCCGCCGGTCGACGACGAGCATCCCGGACGTCAGCTGCCCCTCCGTCTCGACATCGGCAGCCACCGTCGATCGCTCGAACAACTCCGGGTTCGTTGCTGCCACGAGGGCCACCACCTCCGGCAGACAGATCCCCTCGCTGCCGAGGAACTGACGCTGGGCCCGGAAGGCATGAGGAAGGACCCGGCGGAAGAGCTTGCCGGCGCGCGAGAAGGAGTCGGGGATTTGGTCGAGGAGTTCGAAGCCGAGGACCACTTGGCCGGCGGTGTCGACCGGCAGCAGAGTTTTGGCAACCGGCTCGAGGAGCACATGCCTCGCCGCGGCCGGGTCGGCATGGAAGTTGAAGTCGGCCACCGGCGTGATCGTGCCGGTGGCGGTGGCCGAGCCTCCGCAGATGACGATGCCGGCGATGAGCTCGGCCAGCGACGGATCGCGCCGCAGGACGCGGGCGATGTTCGTCAGCGGCCCCAGTGCCAGGATCGTCACCTCGCGGGGGTTGGCCCGGAGGGTTTCGGCGATCACCTTCTCGGCGGCATGCTCGCCATGGAGCGGCACGCGCGGCAGATCGAGGCCGCCGAGGCCGTCCGCTCCGTGGAGGTTCCAGGGATTGTCGATCGGGGTGGCGTCGGTCGGCGCTGCGCCGAGCCGGGGCAACTTCGGGGGGTCGAGAAGCGCGACGAGCGCCTGGACGTTTGCCGTCGCCTGCTGGGGGGCCACGCTCCCCCCGGTGGCCGTCACCGCCAGAACATCGAGGCGGGGGTCGAACAGAGCGATGGCCAGCGAGATGGCGTCATCGATGCCGGGATCGATGTCCAGAATCAGCTTGCGCGGCAAGGGTAGGCATCCCGACTGGGGGCGGCGGGGGAAGACCTGGTGTAGTCTTAGATACGAATCCCGGCCCGCCCGAGGACGACCCAATCGTACCCCGACGGCGGCCCGCCGGCACGCGCGGCCCCCCGAGAGCCTTTCCGCCCCATGCCCAGCCCGGCCGACCCCTCCTCCCGACACGATCCCCATGTCCCACCACCGGCGTCGCTGCCGGTCGAACGGCAGATCGCGATTCTCCACGGCGGCGGCCACCCGGCAGCGTCCGATGTCGAGACGCTCGTCAGCGGGGTGCTCGCGGGGGACGTCGACCTCGACACCTTCGGGAAGTGGCTCGTGGCCCTCGCCGAGGCTGGCGAGACGACGGCGGAAATCGCCGGCGTCGCCGCGGCCCTCCGCGGTCGGATGATGCGCGTGCCGCATGCTCTTCCGGTTGTCGCCGATACCTGCGGCACCGGCGGCGACGGCTCGGGATCGTTCAACATCTCGACGGCCGCGGCGATCGTCGTCGCAGGGGCCGGGCTGCCGGTGGCGAAGCATGGCAACCGGGCCGTCTCGAGCCGCACCGGCTCGGCCGACGTCCTCGAGCGGCTCGGCGTCCGCATCGACGGCCCTCCGTCCCTCGCGGCCGCCTGCCTCACCGACCTCGGCCTCGCCTTCTGCCTGGCCCCCACCCACCATCCGGCCCTGGCTCGCGTCGGCCCGCTGCGGCGCTCCCTCGGGAGGCCGACGGTGTTCAATTTCGTCGGCCCGCTGTGCAACCCGGCCGGGGCGACGGTGCAGGTGATCGGCGTCGGCCGGGCCGCCGTCCGTCACGCCGTGGCGGAAGCGGCCATGCTCGGCGGAGCCCACCGCGTCCTCGTCGTCTCGAGCCCGCTGGCGATGAATGGGCCAGGAACACCGGCCACCGGATCGGCGACGCTCGATGAAGTCAGCCTGTTCGGAGTCACCGACGTCATCGATGTCGGGCCGGGAGGGACGCGTCACCACACGTGGACCGCCGAAGACTTCGGATTGCCGACGCGCCCGATTGCCGATCTTGCGAAGCTCGAGGTGGATGGCCCCGACGAAAGTGCAGCGGCGATCCGCGCCGTGCTCGCCGGGGAGTCGGGGCCGCGCCGCGATGTCGTCGTGCTCAATGCCGCGGCGACGCTGTGGGCTGCCGGCGTGGCCGCGACGCTCCCCGCGGCCCGCGCCCTTGCCGAGCGCGCCATCGACGACGGCTCCGCCACCGCGAAGCTCGCCGCGCTCGCCGCGCGTTCAAACGCCCCTGAGGCCCCGTCGGTCGATGCCTGATTTCCGCCCACTCAGAAGGCCAGCCCGATGGAATCCGATCTCATCCGGATCAGCCCCCTCCGCTCCCCATCGGCCACAGCCCCCGGGCTCGACGTGCTCCCGGAAAATGCCCCCTCCGTGGCGGAGAAATCGTGCTGTGGAGGCGGAACGTCGCCCACCCCGGTGACGCTCATCCCGCTCGGGTCGATCAGCACGACCGCCGCCGGTTCCTGCTGCGGAGGCTCTGGCAGCAAGCCCGCCGCGGCATCGTCGGCAGCGACCGTCAAGCCGTGCTGCGCCAAGGCCGACATCGGCGAGCTCGGTTGGACCTGCCCGATGCACCCGCAGGTGACGAGGTCCGAGCCAGGCGCCTGTCCGATCTGCGGGATGCCGCTCGAGCCGATCGGCGCCGACGCGGCCGAGGTGGCGACGGTCGCCGCCGAACGGCGCCGGTTGTGGATCTGCGGGGCGCTCGCGGTGATGCTCATGGGAGTGGCGATGGCGGGGATGGCTGGCCACGGCGCCGGCCACGGCGCCGGGGGACTTTTCGCCCGGTTGATCGCCCTCGCAGGGAGCGCCTGGGGGAACTGGCTCCAAATGGCACTGGCCACGCCGATCCTCTTCTGGGGCGGGGCAACGATCCTCACCGGCGGGCTCGCCGGTTTCCGTCAGGGCAGGCCGACGATGTTCTCCCTGATCTCGCTCGGCGTCCTCGTGGCCTATGCCGTGAGCGTCGTGGCGACGGTCCTCCCTGGGATCTTTCCGACCGCCTTCCGTCGGCCCGACGGCAGCGTGGCGGTGTTCTTCGAATCGGTGGGGATGATCGTCGTCCTCGTGCTCGTGGGCCAGCTCCTCGAAACCCGCGCCCGGCGCGGGACAACCGCCGCGATCCGCTCCCTCCTCGACCTCACGCCGCCGACGGCCGAACGGGATCCCGGCGGCGAAATCGTGCCGCTGGCCGCCGTTCACAAAGGGGACCGCCTCCGCGTCCGCCCCGGCAGCCGCATTCCCACCGATGCCAAGATCGTGTCGGGGGAGACGACCTGCGACGAATCGCTGTTGACGGGCGAGCCGCTGCCGGTGGCCCGCGGTCCCGGCGACCGCGTCCTCGGCGGCGCGATCAACGGCCCGGCCGTCCTCGTCATCGAGGCGATCGCCGACCCGCACGATGCCCTCGTGGCCCGGATCGCCAGGCTCGTCCGCGATGCCCACGCCAAACGGGCGCCGATCGAGCAGCTCGCCGATCGGATCTCGGCGGCGTTCGTGCCGGCAGTGCTCCTCGTCGCCCTCTTCGCCTTCGCCGGCTGGGCGATGTTCGGGCCGCAGCCGCGTCTCGCCCTCGGTCTGCTCTCGGCGGTGAGCGTGCTCGTGATCGCCTGCCCGTGTGCGCTCGGCCTGGCCACGCCGCTGTCGATGACGGTGGCGATTGGCCGCGGCGCCTCGGCCGGGATTCTCGTCCGCAGCGCCGATTCCATGGAGCGGCTCGCCCGCGTGCGAACCGTCGTCCTCGACAAGACCGGCACGCTCACCCTCGGCAAGCCGCGGATCACCGCGGCCGTCGCCGTGGCCGACGGCCGCATCGACGAGGCCGACTCCCCCGAAGCGCTCACGAGCGCCGCAGGGCACAACGCCTCGGCACATCCGGCGCTCCACCAGCTCCTCCTCCACGCGGCGAGCCTCGAGGCCGGAAGCGAGCATCCCCTCGCCCGCGCCTTTGCCGAAGCGGCGGCGGGCCTGTCGCTCCCACCGGCAAGCGACGTCCGCGCGGTCGTGGGGCGCGGGATCAGTGGCCGCGTTGCCGGGAGCGAGACGCTCCTCGGCAGCGAGCGGTTTCTCGTCGAGCGCGGCATCGATCCGGCCGTGACGCTCGCCGGCGTGCCCGCGGCCGCCGCGGCGCTCGAGCGGGCCCGAGAAGCGGGGGCGACGATCATCGCCGTCGCGGTCGACGGTCGGTTGACGGGGTTCTTTGCCGTCAGTGATCCCCCCCGCCCCGAGGCGGCGGCGGTGATCGCCGGCCTCCGCCGGGAAGGGATCGCCGTCGAGATGCTCTCCGGCGACACCCCGCAGGCGGCCCGGCATGTGGCAAAGCTTGTCGGCATCGATCGGGCCGAGGGGGGGCTGTCTCCCGAGGCAAAGGCGGAGCGGGTCATGCGGCTCCGCGACGATCTCCGAGACGCGGGGAGCGTCGCCTTCATCGGCGACGGCGTCAACGACGCCCCGGCCCTCGCTTCGGCCGACGTCGGCGTGGCGATGGGGTCGGGGGCCGATGTCGCGATGGAGACAGCCGACCTCACGCTCCTCTCCGGTGGGCTCGCCGCGGTGCCGCGGGCGATCACGCTCGCGCGGGCCACGATGAGGAACGTCCGCGAGAATCTCCTCCTCGCTTTCGTCTACAACGTCCTCGCCATCCCGGTGGCCGCCGGCGTCCTCTATCCGCTCCTCGGGCATGTGACGAGCCCGATGCTCGCGGCGGCGGCGATGAGCGTCTCCTCGCTCTCCGTGATCGCCAACGCCCTCCGGCTCCGCTCGATCGATCTGTCAGGGAATCCGGCCGGCGGCGATGCCACGCCCGCCCACAAGCCCGCGTCGGCGTGAGCGCCGCCGGTCCCGCCTCACAGCCCAGTGAGCGGCACCGTGAGCCCGTCGTAGGCCAGCTCCATGCCCGGGGGGAGCTGCGCTGAGACGACGCTGTGGGAGATGTCGTGCGAGAAGTGGATGAAGAGCGTCCGCTTCGCCCCCACGCGCCGCGCCACCTCGAGCGATTCCTCGAGCGAAAAATGCGTCGAGTGACGGGACTGTCTGAGACAGTCGAGGACGAGGATGTCGAGCCCCCCGAGAAGCTCGAACGTCTCCTCCGGCACGCCGTTGGTGTCGGTGCAGTAGGCGACGTCGCCAAAGCGGAAGCCGAGGACGTCGAAGACGCCGTGACGGAGCCGGAGCGGCACGACGCGGGCCCCGAGGAGATCGAACGGCTCGGTCGTGATCCTTTGAAAAACGAGTTTCGGCACGCCCCCGCCGGGGAGGGGCATCGGCAGGAAGGCATAGTCGAAGGCGCGGCGAATCCGTTCCTCGACGAGCGCCTCACAGTAGACCGGGATCGGCCCACCGCTCGCGAAACAGAGCGGCCGGACGTCGTCGAGGCCGTAGAGATGGTCGACATGCTCGTGCGTGTAGAGCACCGCGTCGACCCGGCCGATCCGCTCGCGGAGGAGTTGCGAGCGGAGATCGGGGGTGGTGTCGATGAGGAGCGTGCCGCCGGGGAGACCGAGGAGGACGCTCGTCCGCGTCCGCCGGTCACGCGAGTCGTCGCTCGTGCAAACCGGACAGGCACACCCCACCATCGGCACGCCGACGCTCGTGCCGGTGCCGAGGAAGATCATTTCGCCGGCGAGATCGCGAAACGGAGATGCGGCCATGGCTGAAAAAACTCTGGGGTGTCCGGGGGGCATCGTAGCAGCCCTTTCACGGCGTGGAGAGCCGGGCCTCGAGCCAGGGGGCGATCGCCGCGAACCAGGCTTCGGCATGGCGGCGTTGCCCGGCACCACTGAAGTGCACCCCGCGCCCACCGGAGTCGCGGAGGGGACCTTTGAGGGCATCGGTGTCGGGGCCGGGGAGGGCGAGGCCGTCGCGGCAGACAGCTGCCTGCGCCACCCGGATGTCAGTCGACGATTCATCGCCGGGAACATGGTAGGTGGCCCGGGCGACAAACCAGGAGACTTCGCGGCCGAGGTCGGCGCGCGTGGCGCGGATCACGCGCCCGAGCATCGCTTCATAGAGCGGCCCTGGCAGCGTGCGCGACGGGTCTTGTTGGTTGGCGTCGCTCTCCCCCTGATGCCAGAGCACCCCCCGGAACCCGGTCGGCTCGAGTTGCCTCATGCGGCCAACGAGCATGGCGAACGCCGCACCGTCACTCTCAAAGCCCCCGCCGGCCGCAGTGCGGACCCGCGCGGTGAGCGTCGGCGGGGCCGGGAACCGGCTCCCCTCAGGCAGCCATTCGCGGACACTCGTCGCGCCGATCCCGCAGGCCACCAGGCCGATCGGGACGTTGAACTCGGCCTCGAGCCGGTCGCCGAGCGCCGGCAGGAAGCTCCCGCCGTCGCCACTGGCCCCCGGCTGTGGATCGGCCGCCACGCGCCACACCCCCTCAGGATCGAGACACACCACCCGGTCGGTCGCCGGGGCGAGCCGCTCTTCGCCGTGGTTTGCGGAGTTTGATTGGCCAGCGACGACGAACACCTCACCGACCCCAACCTTCTCAACCGTGGCCATTCCCATGACAACGCCATCGACCACCGACCTGACTTCGAGCCGATGCCATCCCCCCGCTGGCGCGGTGAGGAGGCCGCTGAACGTCTCCCCTTCCCGCGTGAGCGAATGCCACGGAGCATCCGCCGCCAGCGCGACTCGGGCCTCGATCGCTCCAGCCGCGGGGAGGGCGGCGCTCACCTCGACGGGAACGGCCCCTTCGGCACGGACGTGCCGCTGCACCACGGCCCGCTCGACCGGCCGGACAATCCGCAGGGCCGCGTCCCCAGGCTCCGGCGGGGCGCCGGCTGCCCCATGGGCGACGACGACCTTCAGAAGCAGACCCACCCACGGGTGCCCCCAGGATCGATGCTCCCTCCCTGCCGGCCCCGAAGCCGACTGCAAGCAACCGTCGGTTCCGTTCCATCGTCGCGCCATAAAAGGCTCCTCGACCCCGTTTCGCCTTGACCGATCGAGCGGGATACCGCGACAATCAAACGGTGGCGGCAACGGAATCCGCCCAGCTTACCCGGTCCACCCGCTGCTCCCGGGCCCCCACGGCCCGGCGGAGTGCTGTCGTTCCCGTTCGGGCCGGTCGCCGGCCGAAGGGCGTGGACGGCCTCCGATCCTCCCTTCACCAGCTCCGGCCGATCTTCTTTTCCGCCCCGCCGAACGAAACGACGCACGATGGAACAACTCGAACAAATCTGGGACGCGGTCACGAACACCGCTGCCGCCGCCGGACACCGCGTGGAGCGGCTCCTCACCGGCATGTTCGGCTCGTCCAACGCGCGCTACCTGCGACGGCTCGAGCCGAAGATCGAGGCGATCAACTCGCTCGAGCCACGCTACCAGGCGATGACCGATGCCGAGCTCCGCGGGCAGACGGCCGAGTTCCGCCGCCGGCTGGCTGCCGGCGAAACCCTCGACGACATCCTCCCCGAAGCGTTCGGCGTCTGCCGCGAGGCGGGGCGCCGGTGGCTCGGCATGCGCCACTACGACGTCCAGTTGATCGGCGGCATGGTGCTCCACTCCGGCGCCATCGCCGAGATGATGACCGGCGAGGGGAAGACGCTCGTCGCCACCCTCCCCGCCTACCTCAACGCGATCGAGGGGAAGGGCGTCCATGTCGTCACCGTCAACGACTACCTCGCCCGCCGCGACATGGAGTGGATGGGGCCGCTCTACATGGGCCTCGGCCTGAGCGTCGGTGCGATCCAGTCGGGGATGGATTCCGCCGAGCGGCAGAAGTCGTATGCGGCCGACATCACCTACGGCACGAACAACGAGTTCGGCTTCGACTACCTCCGCGACAACATGCGGATGGCGTCCCGTGGCGACGATCGCTTCCCCGCCCACCAGCAGCAGAGCCAGGGCGTGCTCAACTTCGCGATCGTCGACGAGGTCGACAACATCCTCATCGACGAGGCCCGCACGCCGCTGATCATCTCCGGCCCGGCCCACGACGACGTCACCAAGTACACGCGAGCCGACCAGATCGCCCGGCAACTGCGCCCCGAGGAGCACTTCGAGGTCAAGGAGAAGGAGCACACCGTCTCGCTGACCGAGGCGGGCGTTCGCCGCGCCGAGCAACTCGCCGGCGTGGAGAGCTTCTACACCGCGGGCAACATGGAGTGGCCCCACCTCATCGACAACTCCCTCAAGGCCCATCACCTCTACAAGCGCGACGTGAACTACGTCGTCCAGCAGGGGGAAGTGGTGATCGTCGACGAGTTCACCGGCCGGTTGATGCCGGGCCGGCAGTGGTCCGACGGCCTCCACCAGGCGGTCGAGGCGAAGGAGGGGGTGCGGGTCAAGGAGGAGTCGCAGACCCTCGCCACCGTCACCCTCCAGAACTTCTTCAAGCTCTACAAGAAGCTCGGCGGCATGACCGGCACGGCCATGACCGAGGCGAGCGAGTTTTGGAAGATCTACAAACTCGACGTCATCGCCATCCCGGCAAACCGCGGCATGAAGCGGGTCAACCACCCCGACGTCATCTACCGCACCGAGAAAGAGAAGTGGACGGCCGTCGCCGACGAAGTCGAGCGCGTTCACCGCTGGGATTCGCTCGCGCTCTCCGACGGGACCTGGCGGGCCGGGCGGATCCTCGGCGAGAACGAGACGACGATCGAGTTCGAGGACAAGGAGACTCGCTCGAAGGAATCGATCCCGAGAAAGACCGTTCGCGACCTCCAGCGCCGCGGCTGCCCCGTCCTCGTCGGCACCGTCTCGATCGAGAAGAGCGAACTCCTCTCCTCGCTCCTCGAGGCCCGCGGCATCGATCATCAGGTGCTCAACGCCAAGCACCACAAGCGCGAGGCCGAGATCATCGCCCAGGCCGGGCGGCGCAACGCCGTGACGATCGCGACGAACATGGCCGGTCGCGGCACCGACATCATCCTCGGTGGAAACCCCGACACCCTCGCCTGGGCCAGACTGCAGGAGAAGTATCCGACCCGTCTCGACGTCCCCAAGGAGGAATGGGACACCCTCGTGCGTGAGATCTCCGACCGGGAGAACATGAAGGTCGAGGGGGATGAGGTCCGCGGAATGGGCGGGCTGCACATCATCGGCACCGAGCGCCACGAGGCGCGGCGGATCGATCTCCAGCTCCGCGGACGCTGCGGTCGCCAGGGGGATCCGGGCTCGAGCCGATTCTTCCTCTCGCTCGAAGACGACCTGATGCGGATCTTCGCCGGCGAGTGGGTGAAGAACGTCCTCACCCGGCTGGGAATGCAGGATGGCGAAGCGATCGAGAGCCGGATGGTGACGCGGCGCGTCGAAGCGGCCCAGAAGAAGGTCGAGGAACGCAACTTCGACGTCCGCAAGAATCTCCTCGAATACGACGAGGTGATGGACGAGCAGCGGAAGCGCGTCTACGGATTCCGTCAGAAGATCCTCGACGGCTCCGATTGCCGGGAGTTGATCGTCGACATGATCGATCGGCAGATCGACCAAAACGTCGGCTCGTTCCTCGACAAGGACTACGGCCCCCAGACCTACGCCACCTGGGCCGCGGGCCAACTCGCCTGCGAGCTCGACGCCGCCGACTTCCGCGGCCTCAATCCCGAGGAGGCCGAGCGGCTCGCCACCGACCTGGCGATCCGCCAATCGGAAACGTCAATCTTCGAGGCCGTCGAGGAGAACATCCCCGAGGGGGAGGACGAGAGCGAGTGGAATTGGGGGGCTCTGGCGACGTTCGCCAATGCCCGCTGGAAGACACGGCTCACCGACCGGGATCTCAAGAAGATCGGCCGCCAGGACGTCGTCGAATACCTCCAAGGGGCGGTGCGCGAGGCGATCGCGAAGATCGACCTGTCGGAGGGGGGAAAGTTCCTCGCCCACGACTTCGGCCTGAGGAGCGCCTGCGGCTGGACGGAGTGGCGGTTTGGCGAGTCGCTCGCGCCCGCCGACATCGAGCGAGCGGTGCAGTCGGGGCTCGACCCGAAGCAGTTCCGCGAGCTGGTCAAGCGGAAGGCGCACGAGGTCTACGGCCGCCGCGAGATCGATTATCCGGTTCTCGCCGGCCTGTCGCATTTCATCCGCCCCCAAGCGGACGGATCGCGGGCCCTCGACCGCGACGGCCTGCTCGCCTGGGCACGCGATCGCTTCGATCCCGATCTCCAGCCCACCGATCTGGAGACGAACGACCTCGACCAACTCCGGCGCGTTCTTTCCGAAGCCAGTCGCCGGCGCCACGCCCGCGGCGACGATCCCCGCGACGAGATGAAGCGGATGGAGCGGGCCGTGCTCCTCCAGTTCCTCGACAATGCCTGGAAGGATCACCTCCTCGCCATGGACCACCTTCGATCGAGCGTCGGCCTCCGCGGCTACGCGCAGGTCGACCCGAAGGTGGAGTACAAGCGGGAGGGAATGCGGACGTTCGATCTGATGTGGAAGGGGATCGACGAACGCGTCACCGACATCGTCTACCGGATCGAGCAGGTCGAGGACGACGCGTTGCGGAGCACCTGGAAGGAGACCGCGGCGATCCACGCCGCCGCTCCTTCAGCCACGTTGCCGGAGCCCCCCTCGGCGGAAGCCCCTGCCGCCGAGCCTTCGAATCAGGACGAGCATGTCGAGCCGATCCGCAATCTCGCCCAAAAGGTGGGCCGAAACGACCCCTGCCTGTGCGGCAGCGGGAAGAAGTTCAAGAACTGCTGTGGCCGCTCGAGCAACGTGACCAACGGCTAGCCGTGGCCCCCGCGTGCGTGCCGTCCGCCGGCGGTCACGGCCCCCATGCTTCTCGACCTCATCTACCTCGTTGTCTTCGTCGCGCTCCTCCCTTGGATCGCCTGGCGACGGTGGTCGGGGCGTCGCCCGGTGGCGGCGCCGTGGATCCGTTTCACCGGCGGGATCGCTCCCCTGCCCCGCCGCAAAGCGGGCGTTTCTCGCATCTGGCTCCACGGTGTCAGCGTCGGCGAGATCCAACTCCTGTCGTCGCTCGCCCGCGAGATCGGGGCCCGGGCAGAAGCCAAGGGACTTGCCGTCGAGTTCGTCGTCTCGAGCTCCACCACGACCGGGCTCGATCTCGCCGCCAAACGGTTCGGCGGGGCGGTCGTCTTCCCCTGCCCCCTCGACTTCACCTGGGCGGTGCGCCGCGTGGTCAAGGCCGTCGACGCCGACCTTCTCGTCCTCGGCGAACTGGAACTCTGGCCCCATCTCCTCGACGCGGCGTGGCGCCATCGCCTGCCGGTCGTCGTGGCCAACGGACGATTGAGCGAGCGGAGCGCCCGTGGCTACCACCGCGTCGCCCCGCTTGTCCGCAGGATGCTGTCGCAGGTGACGCTCGTCAGTGCGCGCTCGGCCGCCGATGCGGCACGATTCCGGGTGCTCGGCGCCCCGACGGTCGTCGATGCCGGATCGATGAAGTTCGATGGCGTCCGGGGCGACCGCGGCGCCGAAGATGTCCGGCGTCTGGCGAAACTGGCCGGCTTCCGGGAAGACGATATCGTCTTCCTTGCCGGCAGTACGCAGGCCCCCGAGGAAGCCTTGGCGATCGACGCCTATCGGGCCGCTTTCGTAAATCATCCCCGGCTCCGCCTCGTGATCGTGCCCAGGCATGTCGAGCGGAAGCCGGAACTCGTCGCCATCCTCGACGGCTCGGGGCTCGTCTGGCAGGCCCGCAGCACCCTCGATACCGAAGGCGCCGCCCCGGAAGCGCGGGTGCTCCTCGTCGACACGACCGGCGAACTCGGGGCCTGGTGGGGGACGGCGACGATCGCCTTCGTGGGCGGGAGCCTCGACGGGAAGCGTGGCGGGCAGAACATGCTCGAGCCGGCGGCCTACGGCGCGGCCGTCTGCTTCGGCCCCCACACCCGCAACTTCGCTGACGAGGTGGCGGTCCTTCTCGAGGCCGAAGCTGCCTGTGTCGTGGCCGACGGAGCGGCCCTCACGGCCTTTGTCCTCGACTGCCTCGTGGCCGAGCCCCCCCTGGAGTTGGGAACGCGGGCGGCACGCACCGTCGCAGCCCACCGCGGGGCCACCGCCGCCACCGCCGAAAGGATCCTCGCCCTCCTCTCCGCCGGTCCATGCGGAACCACGGGTTGCCCACCGGACCGCGAACCTGGATAATCGCCGTTTCAATCTTTTCGAACCCTGCCCACTCCTGTTGGGCAATGCCCCCCCATCACCGCAAGAGGCGACGAACCGTGTCCAAAGGCAAGTATCTGTTCACGAGCGAATCGGTCAGCATGGGCCACCCCGACAAGCTGGCCGACCAGATCTCCGACGGCGTCCTCGACGCCTACCTCGCTCAGGATCCACTCAGCCGCGTTGCCTGCGAGACCCTCGTGACGACGGGCCTGGCGGTGGTCGCCGGTGAGATCACGTCGAAGGGCACGATCGACTACCAAAAGGTCGTCCGCGACGTGATCCGTGCCGTCGGCTACACCGACGACGAGATGGGCATCTCCGCCGACACTTGCTCCGTGCTCGTTGCCGTCGGCAAGCAGAGCGGCGACATCGCGATGGGCGTCAACGAGGACGACTCGACGGGGAAAGATATCGGCGCCGGTGACCAGGGGCTGATGTTCGGCTACGCCTGCAATGAGACGCCGGAGCTGATGCCGCTCCCGATCGCCCTCTCCCACCGGATTCTCAACCGCCTCACGGAAGCCCGCCAGAAGGGCGAAGTCGATTGGCTCCGCCCGGATTCGAAGAGTCAGGTGACGATCGAGTACGAGGGGAACACGCCGAAGCGCCTCGACACGATCGTCGTCTCCACGCAGCACGCTCCCCACGTCTCCAACGAGGAGATCCGCAAGTTCGTCATCGAGAAGATCTGCAAGCCGCTGCTCCCGAAGGATCTCGACATCTCGAACATCACCTACCACATCAACCCCACCGGGCGGTTCGTGGTCGGTGGTCCCCACGGTGACTGCGGCCTCACCGGCCGGAAGATCATCGTCGACACCTACGGCGGCTGGGGACGTCACGGCGGCGGCGCCTTCTCGGGCAAGGATCCGACGAAGGTCGATCGCAGCGCAGCCTACATGGCCCGCCACATCGCCAAGAACATCGTCGCGTCGGGGCTTGCCGACCGTTGCGAGGTGCAACTCGCCTACGCGATCGGCGTCAGCGATCCGGTGAGCATCAAGGTTGACACCGAAGGGACCGGCAAGCTGCCCGACGAGAAGCTCTGCGACGTCGTCCGTCAGTTTTTCCCCCTCAAGCCCCGCGGGATCATCGACTACCTCGATCTCCGCAAGCCGATCTACCGCAAGACCGCTGCGGGTGGCCACTTCGGCCGCGAAGGCTTCCCGTGGGAGAAGACCGAGCGGGCCGCTGAGCTGGCCAAGGTTGCCGGGAAGGCCTGAGGCCGCCCATGGCTGTTGCTGCAGAGCGTGGATCCGGGGCGGGTCGGTCATTGGCTGATCGCCCCGGTCCACGGCTGCTTGCAGCGATCGGATCGGCGATCGCCGCGACGACGCTGGCGTGTGCCGTGGTCCTCGTCGTCCGGCGGATGCAGGTGTCGTTCGACACCTCCGGAATCGCGTCGATCGCGGCGGTGATCGTTGGCATCCTGCTCGTCGCCGTGGTCGATGTCGCGTCGTTCGATGTCGGGCCCGGAACGCGAACGCTTCAGCGAGTATCTGTCCGCCTCGGTTTGGCCCTCGCTCTGGCCGCCACCCTCCCCGGTCCGGCGGCGATGCTTGCTTCCCCGTCCCATCCACTGCGAATGACGGTTACGGCCGTGGCCGTGGCCGTCGCGCTCGTCACCCTGATCGCGCCGGGTATTCCTTCGCTGCGAGGGTTCCTCGCGGGATCGTCCTCTCCTCGCCGGGCCGGCCTGCGCGGGAGGGACCGTTCGGGTGGTGCAAGGCCCGCTCCTGAGCGCCGGCCTCGCAAGTCGCAACGGCATCGGATCCGCCCCGCTCCCCCCGGCGTGATCGACGATGCTCCCCCGAGGGCTCCTGTGACGCCCGAAGGGCCTGCGGACGCCCGGCCGATCGTCTCGACGCCGGGGGTGCCCGGGATCCTCCAGCAACAGTTCGAACGGTACGTCATCCCCGAAGAGCGGATGGAATGCATCCGTGGCACGATCCATCTCGCCGTGGTCGCGGGCTCGCGTCTCGTCACGGGGCATGTCGGATTCTGCCCGCCGTTCCACCACCTCCCCATGATTGAGGTGGGGACGGCCTGCGAGGAGGTCGAGGCGACGATCGTGGCAGCCGAGGTCCTCCCCTGGGGAGCACGGATCGAATGCCGACTCGATGAACCGGCCGACGAGACGATTCTCATCCCCGTCGATGTCATCGCTCGGGCTCCTCTTCCGGCGATCGACGTGCCTCCCCCCTCCCCTCTCCGGTAACACGCCACCATGGCCCGCTGGCCCAAGCATCTCTGGACAACACTCTTCACCTACGGTGTGATTTTCGTCGGCTTCCCGCTCCTCGCCTTTCTCCTCTGGGCGTGGGTGCGGGGCCGCTCCTGATCGGAGGTCGCCATGCATTCCCCTTCCCTCCCGACGGCGCTTCAGTCATCGATCGACCGCGCCGGTCAGCAGCACGTTCTCCGGTTCTGGAACAGCCTCGACCGGAGCGCGCGGGACCGACTCGCCGATCAACTCGCGGCGATCGATTGGGACATGTTCGGCGAACTCCAGCGCCTCGCCCGCGCCTCCGGGCCAGGCGTCGTCGCCGGCGCCGCGGCGGCTCTGGCCGCCGATCTTGCCCGGGCCACCACTCCCCCCTGCCATTCCCTCGGCGGCAACGGCGCCGATCGGGCCGCAGCGGCCGGAGCCAAGGCGCTGACCGAGGGTCAGTTCGGGGCCGTGCTCGTTGCCGGTGGGCAGGGCTCGCGCCTGGGATGCAACGGGCCGAAGGGGATCGTGCCGGTCGGGCCGCTCTCAGGGGCGACGCTCTTCGATCTCCTCCTCGGCAGACTCCGCGGCATTGCCAAGCGACACGCTCGTCCGGTGCCGCTGGCGATCATGACCAGCTCCGCGACCGACGCCGACACCCGGGCGTGGCTCGCCGACCATGATCACGGCGGCCTCGACCCTGACCACGTCCTCGTCTTCCGGCAGCGCGATCTACCGGCGGTCGACGACGCCGGCGGCAATCTCCTCCTCGATGCCCCCGACCGTCTTGCCATGGCCCCCGACGGCCACGGCGGCATGCTGCCGGCTCTCGTTGCCGCCGGCGGGCTCGAGTGGTTTGCCGACCGCGGCTGCCGGCACGTGACGACGTTCCAGGTGGACAATCCCCTCACGATGCCGCTCCACCCGGAGTTCCTCGGCCACCACCTCCTCCGCGACGCAGAGTTCTCCACCCAGGTGGTGCTCAAGCGCGAGCCCGGCGAGCGCGTCGGCGTCGTCGCCACCGACGGCGCGCGCACGTTCGTCGTCGAGTACAGCGATCTCCCCGCAGGCTTGGCCGCCGAGCGCGGCCCGGGCGACCGCCTCCGATTCCATGCCGGCAGCATCGCCGTCCACGCCTTCGCCCTCGACTTCCTCCGCCGGGCATCCGCCGCCCCCGATCCGCTTCCCCTCCATGTCGCCCACAAGGCCGTGCCGTTCCTCGATGAATCCGTCAACCGCGTGACGCCGCGGACCCCAAACGCGGTGAAGTTCGAGCGGTTCATCTTCGATCTCATGCCGCTGGCGGGGCGCGTTTGCCTGGTGGAGATCGATCCCGCCGAGGGCTTCGCCCCCCTCAAGAATCCGCCGGGGGCAGCCGCTGACACCCTGGCGCATGTCCAGGCCGCGCTCGACGCCCACGCCCGCCGCATCCTCCACCGGGCCGGAGTGGCCGTGGCGGAAGGGGTCGAGGTGGAATTGGCGCCGTGGATCCTCGACGAGGCCGACCTCGCCACCGTGATCTCCCCCGGCTCACGGATCGAGCGGCCGACGGTCATCGGCGGCGGCGTCTGACCGGTCGTCGCCAAAACCCCTGTTGCCCGCAGCCCACGTTTCCGGCGACATTCCCGGGAGGTTTGGAGCGCTCCGCTCAGCCCACAGCCCGACAGGAACCCACGATGCTCCACGCGATCGTCATGGCCGGAGGATCCGGCACCCGATTCTGGCCCGCCAGCCGCGCCGCCCTCCCGAAGCAGCTCCTTCCCCTCGCCGGAGCGACGACGCTCCTCGAGGACACCATCGCCCGGCTCGATGGGCTTGTTCCCCCAGACCGTCTGATGATCGTCACCTCTTCCCGCCTCCTCCCCGCCGTCCGCCAACAGCTCCCGACCGTCCCTGAAGCGGGGCTCGTCGGGGAACCGTGCAAACGGGACACCGCGCCGTGCATCGGCCTGGCCGCGCTCCTCGTTTCCCGCCACGACCCCGACGCGATCATGGCGGTGATGCCCTCTGACCATTGCATCACCCCTGCGGCGTCGTTCCGCGCCGCGATCCGCCAGGCCGAAGCCCTCGTCCTCGAGGCTCCTGGACGGCTCGTCACCTTCGGGATCCGCCCGACCTATCCCGCGGAGGGCTTCGGTTACATCCAGGAAGGAGCTCCGCTTCCGTGCCCCCCCCCGCGGGCCGGCGGCGAGCAGGCCACCGCCCCGGTCCATCGCGTGGCGAGATTCAAGGAGAAACCGCCGGCGAGCGTCGCTCGCGAGTACCTCGCCGCCGGAAACTATCTCTGGAACGCCGGCATCTTCGTCTGGAAGGCGGCGACGATCATCGAAGCTCTCCGCCGGCAGCAGCCGGAATGCCTCGCCCACCTCGAGCGGATCGCCGCCGCCTGGGAAGGCCCCGACCGTGACCGCGTGTTCGCCGAGGAGTTTGCCGCCATCAAGGGGATCTCGATCGACTACGCCGTCCTCGAGCATGCCGACGACGTGGCCGTGATCGAGGCCCCCTTCACCTGGGACGACCTCGGCGGATGGTCAGCCGTCGCCCGCCAACGCGGCGGAGACACCGACGGCAACACCGTCATCGGCCGGCATCTCGGCATCGAAACGGTACGGACGATCGTCAGCTCCGGCGAGGATCATCTGGTCGTCACGATGGGGCTGGAGGATATGCTGGTGGTGCACACTCCCGACGCCACGCTCGTCGCCGCCCGGTCGCACGAAGAAGCGGTCCGCCGAGTCGTGGCGGAACTCGAGAAACGGGGCTGGAGTGATTTCCTGTGACAGTTCCGCTTCCGGTCGCACGACAAAAAAGTCGCTGAAGAAGAGAGGGCTGGCGATGCCTGCTGGCAATCCCCCGGATGCGTTCCCCCGCCTCGACGTGGCACCGCGTCAACTGCTGTTCGCGGTGTTGCTGGCGCTTGCGGCGGGCGGGAGTCTTGCCGCCGGCGAAACCGCCGACGTCCCTCCCGCGGCCGCCGATTCGGAGCAGGGCGGCAACAACTGGAGCGAGCGGCTGCGCCGTGCCGCCGAGGCGATGGAGTGGTCGGACGAACGGGTCCGCCACGAGTGGCGGATCCAGCGGCGGCCGGGGAGTGACTCGGCCCGCGTCCTCGATCCTGCCGATCAGGTCGTCCACGCCGGCTCGGCCGCTTCCTGCCGGGAGCACTTCCAGTCGCTCGAGGCCTCCGGCCTGATTCCCCCGGTGGACGGCCCGACAGTGATCCTTCTCCACGGCCTCGGGGAAGGGCGTGGATCGATGCGGCCGCTGGCCAACTATCTTCGTGAGCATCACGACGCCACGGTGCTGACGTTCGGCTACGCCAGCCCGCGGGCGGGGGTCGAGGATCACGCCCGGGCACTCGGTAGCGTGATCGCAGGGCTCGACGGAGCCGATCGGATCAGCCTCGTCGGCCACAGCCTCGGCAACATCGTCGTCCGGCGGTGGATGGCCGACGCACCGGCGGCCGATCTCGACCGGATCGAGCGGATGGTGATGCTCGGGGCCCCGAATCAGGGATCCGATCTGGCCCGGAGGGTTTCGCAGGTGTGGCTCCTGTCGAGGCTCTCCACCGGGGCTGCCCGGGAGATGGTCATGAATTGGCCGCAGATCGCCCGGAATCTTGTCGTCCCCCCCTGCCCGTTCGGAATCATCGCCGGCGGCACCGGCGACGCCGAGGGCTACAGCCCGTTGCTCGAAGGGGATGACGACGCCGTCGTGCGCGTCGAGGAGACCCGACTCGAAGGGGCGGATGATTTCGTCCTGCTCCCCGTTCGGCATGCCTTCATGATGCGCGACCCGGCAGTCCAGAAAGCGACCGCATCGTTTCTCAAGGGGGGGCGTTTCGGAGCGACAGCCACCGATCCCCCGGCAGCGGCCGGGGCACGATGAGCGGCAATCGACGCTTTACCTCGGTGCCAATTCCCGCCGGCCGTGTCGCCGCGGTCGACTACGGCCGCAAGCGGATGGGGATCGCGATCTGCGATGCCGAGCGGATCATCGCCAGCCCCTGGCCGATGCGCCAGCCAACAGGCGACGAGAAAGCCGAAATCGCCTTCTTCAGGCGCCTCGTCGCCGAGGAAGCGATCGTCGGTTTCGTCGTTGGCCTGCCGGTCCACGCCGACGGCAGCGACAGCAAGATGTCGGTCGAGGCCGAACGTTTCGCCGTCTGGCTCGGCGAGACCACCTCCCGACCGGTGACCTTTCAGGACGAGCGCTACACGTCGGTCGAGGCAGCCGGGATGCTTGCCGGCCTCGGTCTCTCCCGCGGCAAGAAGAAGGCGAGGGCCGATTCGATTGCGGCCCACATCATCCTCACCGCCTGGATGGAGGCGCAGGCGTCCCAACGGCCCGGCGATGGTGTGGCGCCCCACGAACCTCCGCCGCGCCCCGGAGCCCTCGACGGATGACCACGCTCCCGGCCCCAACGCCATCGTCTTCCCAGCGCCGTCTCATCGTCGGTTGCGGCTATCTCGGTGAGCAACTCGCGGTGCGGTGGCTGGCAGGCGGATCGCGGGTCTGGGGGGTGGTCCGGACGCCTGCGCGTGTGACGAGGCTCGCCAGCGCCGGGGTGGAGGCGATCATCGCCGACGTCGCCTCCACCGAGCCGCTCCCGCCGTTGCCGGAGGTCGACACCGTCGTCTGGTCGGTCGGCTTCGATCGCTCGGCCGGCCATGGCTACCGCGACGTCCATGTCGGGGGGCTCGGCCG